>JBDTLV010000055.1:0-31132 GCA_039934615.1 Tahibacter sp. | reverse complement strand
CTGAACGGAGCGAGCTGGTTAACCTACGGATTGCGTCCATTGCTCAAGCCGCTCGGCGGCATCGTGTTCGCCTTGATCGAACTGCGCTCGCTGGGCAAAGAGCATGGCTGGGCGTGATTTCAGCGTCTGATCACGTGACCTGGACCATTCCTCACACCGATCCGGGATTGCCATCGTTCGCAACCGGCACATGCATCGGCGATCGTGACCACCATGCACACTGCGACGATCACGCTCGCACAAGCGTCTGAACACTCTTTCCTGCCGCAACAAGGATGATCATGAGCCCTGCGAATACCCGACTCGTTTCTGCCATCGTGCTGGCTTCGGCTTCGGTGTGCACATCGACCTACGCGTCGGTGCTGGTGCCCGAGCAGCCGATCCAGTTCGAACGGATCAGCCTGCGGCAGCAGGTCGACAGCTGCGAATTCAATCCATCGACCGTTGATGTCCGCTTCAACGCCGGAATCATCCAGGTTTTCGAGCAACCGAACGCCTGCCTGCTGCCGGGCCCGCCGGCGCTCGTCGACATCCAGCTCGGTGCCTTTCCGGCCGGCACTTATCGTGTCGAAATCCGCAATTCGCTCTCCGCGGCCACGCCGCCGGTCGAGCAACTCAATCTGGTCGTGCAACCCGTTGTCCACGCCTCGCAATCTCCCGCCGCGCCCTATCCGCTGACCGACTACAGTGGGCATTGGTGGATACCGACTCAGGCCGGCTGGGGACTGTCGCTGCAACAAGGTGCATTGTATACGTTGTTTGGCGTGCTGTCGGTGTTCAGGGCGGATCGCTCACCCGAATGGTTCACCCTGCAGGCCGGCACATGGACGTCGTCGTCGCGCTGGACCGGCAAGCTGGTACGGACAACAGGCCCGGCCGTGAACGGATCGCAGCCGCTGCCGGATTCGACCAATGTGGACAATACCATTGTGGGAACCGCGAGCCTGGATTTCGGCATACTGCCGGGCTCGGACGGCTCCGCCCAATTCAGTTACACGATAGACGGATCAACCTTCAGCGCCGGCATCGCCCGTGTGCGCGTTTTCTAGAAAACCGCATCAAGGGTCCCCGACATTGTCCATACCTGGAATACCCTGCACCGCAATCGGTCGTGCGCGCCGATTACGGTGCGGCTTGTCTCACCGACGATCGTCAAAAATCCGATCGGGTGCGGAACGCGATTCCCATACCCCGCTGTTGGTCGCGACAACCAATCGTCCCAGGTCCTGCGCGTCGCGGGCCAAGGATACGACGTGCGTTACGCCGGTACCGACCGTCAACGACGCCCAGTGAGCACCGCCGTCTTCACTACGAAAGAGACACCCGACACTCGGGGCCAGGACGATACCCGATGCATACACGACATCCGGCGCGGAAGGATCGACGAACAGATCGCGCACGTCGCAATGCGCGGGCGCATCGCCGCCGGGCAACCAGGTCTCGCCGCCATCCAGCGTCTTGTAGATGCGCGATGCCTGTCCCGGCGTCACCGTCGATGCCCATCGTTTTTCACCCGCTGCTGGTAGTAGTCGTCAATTGGCGCAAAACCTGATCACGAGTCCCGACCAGCGTATTTCAAAGCGTTCCTGCGCGCCCGTTGCACCAATGCAACATGCCGGGCGATGGAAGTCGCGTTTTCAAGACATACACTGCGCTGGCCCAGTGCATGCTATGGAGCATCCGAATGGCAAAGCGCGAGAGTCGCTTGCCGCGACGCGCGGATGACACGGTGTCAATGAAACCTGACGCGCTGCGACGCTCAATCGTCGCGCCACGGCGCAAAATAAAACGCTGGATTTTCCGGGCTCTTTCGCGCACCAATATGTCGCCGCAAAGCGCCCTGCCGGCGTGAATGCGGAAACGGCGCGGATCGACCAACGCAAGCCTTCCGCTGTTTGAAGGCAGCATTGCGATATCCGCCCCACTTAGCGTCCCACAGAGGACGTCAATACGACCATTTCGAATCGGAGAACTTCACCATGCGCCACACTTTTTATCTACCTGTTATTTTATACCTGTTAATATCTACTTTTATTCCCACCATGTCGCGTGCCGGCAGCTACGGATCGACGGTGCCCGCTGCGTGTGTCGCGACCATCGACGATAGCCAGCGAGTGCCCGGCACAACACCGAGCTGGTCTGTATTCGGTCCATTGTCGACCCTGCTTGCCAGCGATGGCGCACCGGTCCCCATTCCGCCAGTCATCGTTTCGTTTGGCACGCGCCAGGTTCGCTACTCCGCATGGCGCATCGCGTGCGACACATCGCATGCGGCCCTGATGCTGACGATCGAGGACTGGTTCCGGAAAACGGAGCCGGACAACTTGATGCTGCCACGGATCGTTGCCGTGCAAGACGGCGCCTCGATCGAACTGCATGCGACGGTGCCCAATGATACCGAGCGCCTGTCGCCAGGAATGATCGGTGCGATCAAGGGCGTCAACAGCTTCGTGCTGGTTTCGGACGATTCCGCACTTGATACGGATCAGGCCTTTGAATTGCAGGTGAACGACGCCGCAACAGCGCAGGAATCCGCGCACCTGTCGATTCCCGCGTTCAACCCGACGCCGGCAAGCTACCCCGATGCGGTGGGCCCGCGTCCGATCAACGGTCGCTACGCCGGCAATTTTTTTGATCCGGCAAAACCGGGAGAAGGCATAATTGTGGAAATAGGTGACTCCGGGCCGGGAGATCAGCACTTCCTGCAATTCGCCTGGCACAGCTTCGACAACAGCGGCGCGCCGTTCTGGATCAGCGGCGGAATCAGCTTCACGGGTAATGCACGGCACCTGCACATGCCAGCCGCCTATCGAGGCGGAGGGCGTTTTGGCGGTGTTGCGGCCGCCCAGAGCCAGACGCCGTGGGGCAGCGTGGATATCGAATTCAGCGATTGCCATACCGCCGTGATCGACTACAGCGCGCTCGGCAACCTGCCGGCAGACGTGCCGGGCGGAAGCGGACACCTGCAATGGCAACGCCTGACGGGCATTAGCGGCTATTCCTGCGACTGACGACGAGTTTGCGCCCCGATCGGGCGCACGTGCCGTTTGTGTCCACGAATCGCTGCTCTGCCCATATCTGGAGAACCACTCATGCGTACTTTTTTCCTATCGCTGTTTTATCTTTTTGTCTTCGGCGGCATCGCCGGAACACCCGGCACCTCGAACGCCGCCACTCCATCACCCCGCGCATGCACGGCGGGACTGAGCCCCGATCTGAGGCCGGATCCGGGGAGCGCCGTCGCCGTTGCAATTCTCACGTTACCCGCCATGTCCGCTGACGAAAATGGCGTTCACATTGCTACAAAACTCGGCACGGGTTATCTGAAGATCTGGCGCATTGCCTGCGGAAATGGACGGTCGGCGCTGCTGGGGCGAATTGAGGATCTGGTACCCAATGGCACATTGACGCCGGTTTTTCCAAAATTCTTTGCCGTCACCTCTCAAGCTTCCCGCGAGCTGCTGGCCTATCGACTGGACACTGGAGCGCGCCTGCTGCCCGGCGCGTTTCGCGGCACCACGGACACCTTTGCACTGATTCCAGACTACAGTGACGGTTCGGTCTACGGCGAGCTGGATTTCGAGAACAACATAACCGTGCATGTCGAGAACGCATTCGGGCCGACCGCTGCGACGCTGTCGGGAACTGTCGTCATGCTTTCCAATTTTCTGCCCGTCAGCAGTACCTACAGCTACCCCGATGCATTCGGACCACGCCCGATCAACGGTCGCTACGCCGGAAATTTTTTCGACCCACAGCGGCCCGGCGAGGGCATCGTCGTTGAAATCGGCGACGTGGCGGGACAGCCCGGCGTGCATTTCCTGCAGTTCGCCTGGCACAGCTTCGACAACCAGGGCGCCCCGTTCTGGATTAGCGGCGGCACGGGATTTTCCGGCACGCCGAAACAATTGCACATGCCCGCGGCCTATCGCAGTGGCGGACGTTTCGGTGGTGCGGCGGCGGCGCAGGTGCAGACTCCCTGGGGCAGCGTGGATATCGAATTCAGCGACTGCCATACCGCAGTGATCCACTATGCGGCATTGAGCGGGTTACCGGTCAATGTGCCATCGGGCAGCCGCCAGCTGCAATGGCAGCGCCTGACCGGTATCAGCGGCTATTCCTGCGACTAAGTTGCGCAGATCGTTTCACGGCAGTGAATGGGCGCCGAAGGGCGACCTCTGAAGAATCGATGGAGATCACACCATGAAATACTATACTTTGCCTTGCATCTCGCTGCTGCTATCGATGGCAGCCGGCGGCGTACCGGCAGGAATCTACGGTCCCAACGTGCCGGCCGCTTGTCTGGTCGGCGTCGATGAGTACAGCCAACCATCCTCACCGGCACCGAGCTGGGGAGCAGGAGGTCAGCTCGCGGCGTTGTATCCCTACGCTTCTTCCGGCTCCAGCGTCAGCACCCAGCTAGGCGAGCGCACTGCGGGTTACAGCGTGCGGCGCATCGCCTGCGGCAACGGGGCGGCCGCACTGTTGTTCAGCATCTCGGACATAGCGCGGTATACCAGCCCGGCCAATCTGATCTTTCCGGGCCTGCGTGCCGTGCAGGATGGACGTACCTCGGTGCTGCAGGCGAAAACGCTGGTACACGGCGATCTGGTGCCGGTCGGTGAATATGGCACGATCGTCGCACCCTTCTTCAACGGTTTTGTGTTGACCAGCGAAGATCCCGTCTTCGACGCGAACCGCGCATTTCAGGTGATCGTCGATGATCCGCTGCGTGCGCGGCAGTCGGCGACGTTTGCGGTTGCAGCCTATCAGCCGACACCCGAGACCTATCCCGATGCGTTCGGTCCACGCCCGGTGAACGGTCGATACGCGGGCAATTTTTTTGATCCGGCCAAACCGGGCGAAGGCATCGTGGTGGAAATCGGCGACGTGACCGGGCGGCCCGGTATACACTTTTTGCAATTCGCCTGGCACAGTTTCGACAACGACGGCGCACCATTCTGGATCAGTGGTGGCACGAGCTTCGAAGGAAGACCCCGACATCTGCACATGACGTCTGCCTATCGCAGCGGCGGACGTTTCGGCGGCGCGAGGGCAGCCGATGCGCAAAGCCCGTGGGGCACCGTCGATATCGAGTTCAACGACTGCCACACCGCGGTGATCGAGTACGCCGCGATCGATGGACTGCCACCGGGCATTCCCGCCGGGTTTGGCCGTCTGCAATGGCAACGACTCACCGGCATCAGCGGATACGAATGCGATTGACGTCCTGCAAGGCGCGGCTGTTCTCGCGCAGGCGAATCATTTCGTCAATCGCACCTAACGACAATCCGGAGACTAATCCAATGCGTGTTAAATATATTTTTACCCTGTTGTCTTTTCTGGCTATTGGCCTTTGTGGACTTTCTGATGCTTTCGCGACCGAAACTCCGTTTCCCGAAGCCTGCATCCAGGGCCTGAAAGGCAGTGAAATACCGGCGGCCGCGACGCCTGTGACGGCCGGGCAGACTCGATTGTCCATGATGGTGCCTTCCCCGTCCGGCGCCCTGCAGGTCACCACCGGTCCGGTACAACTGCGGCTCTGGCGACTTGCCTGCGGCGACGGTCAGTCGGCTCTGCTGCTGCGGCTTGACGATCCTCTGCACAACGATGCGAGCGCCAAACTGGTATTTCCACGACTGCGTATCTTCCAGCGCGACAATACGCGCACCGTGGAAGCCGTTCGTCTCGACGGCGGGGCTCATGTCATCCCGGGAACCCACGGCGACATTCCCGGCACGGTCGCGCTGAAACTCGCGAACGCCTACAACACGCCATACAGCACGATAGACACGTCGGCTGCACTCGACGTGCTGGTCGATGACGAGTTTGTCAATGTCGCGGTCCCGCCCACGAACCTCGCGTTGCACGTCAATGCGTACAGTCCCGATGCGTCGAGCTATCCCGATGCAACCGGACCACGCCCGATCAATGGCCGCTACGCCGGTAACTTTTTCGACCCGGCCAAACCGGGCGAGGGCATCGTGGTGGAAGTCGGCGACGTGGCGGGTCAACCGGATATGCATTTTTTGCAATTTGCGTGGCACAGTTTTGACAACCAGGGCGCGCCGTTCTGGATCAGCGGAGGCACCAGTTTCCAGGGGCGTCCGAAGCACCTGCATATGCCTGCTGCATTTCGCAACGGCGGCCGCTTCGGTGGTGCGATGGCTGCTGACCGGCAGACCCCGTGGGGCAGCGTCGATATCGAATTCAGCAACTGCCGCACCGCTCTGATCGACTACGCCGCAAACGCTGGACTGCCCGGCAACGTACCTGCCGGCACGGGCCACCTGCAGTGGCAGCGCCTCACCGGCATCAGCGGCTACGCCTGCGATTGATCTCACCCCGCGTGCGGCCGCCCCGCGGCCGCACGCATTCAGTAGGCAGAGACACCCGAGGCGCACATATTTCATTTGTTATACGTGTGAAACCAAAAGGGCGAGGGTTCCACGGTATTCGGTGCGAGACCGCTGCGCCGGCTTCGGTCGGTTCCCGACAAGGCAGGCTGCCGCAGCGCCAGGCAGCCGAGGCGACCGAGCCGGGCCGTGGCGTCCTCGCGATTGCCAATCTTTGCTACAGTGGCATCGTGTATCGGGGATTGTTGCGCAGGGCTGGCGGGACCGCGAATCGCGTTCCGTGAGCGCGATCCGGGGAGGCTCGCTCGCAGTTCATGACCCCGATATCTGGTTCGGAGCCCGATCCTGGCGTGCGCCAGACGGGCAAGTGAGAAAGTGTAGAACACTGCTTTCTCGACAACCTGCCTGGGGGAAGGTGATGAAACATCGGTCGGGACTCGTGATGCTTGCCGTGCTGCTGGCGGCACCGGCGCAGGCGCAGCAGGGCCAGGGCGCGCCTGACGATTCGCCGCTCACCGAAGCGAGCAATGTGCCGATGACGTACGTCGGCGGCAGTGGCCGCATCTCGATTGGCTTTGACAAGGACGGCAACAACCAGGGCGATGCCACCGGCGTGTTCGCAAGCAATGGCGAACGTGCCGTGGTGGCACAATTGTGGTGGAAGAACGGCGGTGCCGGCGGCTTGCAGGTCGACTACAACTGGCTGGTGGGAATGACCGCGGCGCAATTGCGCGAAAACCCCCAGGATGCTCTGGTCGCCAAGGCATCGTTCGCACTCGATCGCAACGAGTCGCGCGACCGCAAGGCGACCGTGGCGTTCGGCCTCGAGCGCAACGACTACTTTCTCAACACGTATCTTTCTACCGCCGCGAGCAGCGGCCGCGCCGCCGGCGCGCTGATCGACGAGCAGCAGAGCACGCTGAATGGCACCGATCCGATCGGCACCTACGCGCAGATCCAGACGATCCAGGAGCTCACGCCGCTGCAATCGAAGCCGTACCGGTATGGGGTCGGATTCCGGCTTGGCCGGTTCTGGGATCGCTGGACCCTCCGCGCCAGCACCGGATTGGACTACGAACAAGGCTCGCAGGGTGCGCACGAGACGCGACTGTCAGGTTCGCTCGACAAGTATCTGGGGCAGCGCGGCTGGAGTGCCGCGGCGCAAGCGGAGCACAGTGAAATCCGCGACGCGTTCGGTCAGGGCACATCGGACAACCGGCTGATGCTCATGCTGCGGTATGAATTCGGCGGCCAGGGCGCATTCGTGCCCCGCGACAAGGTGGCGGGCGCTGCATCGGTGGCCCGCGCACTGCGCTCGCCCACCAGCGGCCATTCGCGCACGGTCAATGTGTACAAGTCACGCAAGGGATCGCCGACCAGCACCACGACGCTGGGGCCGCGCCAGTACATCAATCGCACGCCCATTGTCGGAGGGGACAGCATCGTTGTGACATCGGGGTCCGCGGGCACGACCATCGACGTGCTGGCCAACGACAGCGATCCGGAGGGCCAGACCCTGCAGATCGTCTCCGTTTCGTCGCCAGCGCACGGCACGGCGCAGATCGTGGGCAATCAGATTTTGTATACACCGGCCGCTGGCTATTTCGGTGCCGACAGCTTCAGCTACACGGTCAGCGATGCGGGCGGCCTGAGCGCGACCGGCTCGGTCAGCGTGGCGGTGCAACAGGTCACCATTCCCAATCGACCGCCCGTTGCGCGCGACGATACTGCCAGCACGCGCGACGACGCGCCGTTGAGCATTGCGGTGCTCGGCAACGACGCCGACCCCGATGGCGACACCCTGACGATCACGGCCGTGACGCCAGCGAGTTCAGGCGCTACGACGCAGATCAGCGGAACCAGCATTCTCTATACGCCGCGGCAGGGATTCGTCGGTACCGACCGATTCGACTACACGATCAGCGATGGGCGCGGTGGCACGGACAGCGCGCAGGTCAGCGTGACGGTCCGTCCCAGCAATCGTCCCCCACTCGCCGTGGGCGATGGCGCCAACGCGATTTCCGGTTTCCCGACCGTGGTCGATGTACTGGGCAACGACTCGGATCCTGACGGCGACGCACTGAACGTCACCGCTGTCAGCTTCCCCGGCTTCGGCACGGCGATTGTCAATGTGGATAATACCATCACGTATACACCGAATACCGGTTTCATCGGCACCGACACGTTCGACTACACGATCAGTGACGGTCGCGGCGGCTCGGCGACTGCAAGTGTGGTGGTGTCTGTTTCGGGTGTGCCGCCAGTCAATACGCCACCGATCGCGGTGAACGATGTGCAGACCGTACCGTCGGGAACACCGACGCCGATCGACGTGCTGACCAATGACAGCGACCCGGACGGCGATCCGCTGACGGTGATTTCGGTCACCCCTGCCCTGTTCGGCAATGTCGTGCTGACTTCCGCGGGCGTGATCATCTACTCCGCTCCAGCGGGTGCAACGGGCCTGGATCGCTTCAACTACACCATCAGCGACGGTCACGGTGGCACTGCGACGGCGCAGGTCGATCTGGTCGTGTTCTAGGCGGCTGTTTTCGGCGCGCTGTCTCAACCTGATTGACAAACTGCTCGATTACCGAATGCTAAGTGTGCATCTTTCCCGACTGGCGGAAATCGTCTATGCGGAGCCAGAAGCGCATCTGCACGGACCGGGCCTCGCACGCGATCGGGTCCGCGGCGAAGTGAGCCTGCGAAATGTCGGCTTCCGCTATTCCGACTCCGACCCCTGGCTGTTCCGTCATCTCGATCTCACCATTGCGCCTGGCGAGTGCGTGGCATTCGCCGGGCGCACCGGCCAAGGCAAGACCACTCTGCTGAAAATCATGATGGGGCTGGCTGCGCCAACAGAAGGTGCGGTACTGCTGGATGGCATCGACATCCGGCGCATCGGTCTGCGCGAATATCGAGGCCTCTGCGCATCGGTCATGCAAAACAACCAGCTTGTCAGCGGCAGCTTGCGCGACAACATCAGTTTCCAGGATCCGCAAGCGGATGCGGGGCGCGTGGAACATTGCGCCGAGCTGGCGTGCATGAGCGATAACGTGGCACAGATGACGATGGATTACGAATCGTTGATTGGCGACATGGGCGCCGCATTGTCGGGCGGCCAGCAGCAACGCGTCCTGTTGGCCCGCGCCCTGTACGCCGATCCGCGCATCCTGTTCCTCGACGAGGCGACCAGCGCGCTGGACGCGGCGACGGAGGCGCACGTCAGCGCAAACGTGCGCCGTATCGGTATCACCCGCGTCATGATCGCGCACCGCCGCGAAACGCTGACGCTGGCCGATCGGGTGCTGGATATCAGTGCCTTGTGCAGTGCGAACATCCGTGCGGCGTGAGGCACCGGCTTCGATGCGCAGCGCCATCCCCATTTAGCCAGGGCGTTGCCGCAGCAGCCACGCACCGTCAAGGTCTTCCGACGCGGACACAGGCAACCACGCGACGGCGGGCAACACTGCAGCTTCGTCTCAGTCCTCCAGGACTGAGAAATCTCCACTGGGTCCCGCTGCCGTGCAAACCGGTCGCCGGATATCGCTGCCCGAGGCAGAGCACATCCGGAACAGTCATACCAGCATCGCTATTCCCAAACGGTACTTTTTTACTCAATTCGTCAATCACGGCGCGACAATCCAGCGCTGCGTTCCCGCAATCTCGTCGATGCGCCGTGCCAGTGCAGCGATCCGCTCGACTTCGGCGATACCGCTACAGCCGGTGTAATAGTTCACGGATTTCTCCACGCCGCCGATTCGCGCACGGATGACCGTGCCCGGATGATCGGTGGCGAGCGCGGTGCACCCATCGGCCTCGGTGCGGTAAGACGCGTGGAGTTCGGAAAAATGTGCCGCATTCAGCGCTGTTGCGAGTTCGGCAACCTGCGTCGGCGAAATGTGCGCCGCACGCGGGCCGGTGGCGGCGACGAAACGCGTTCCCTGGAAACGGATTTCACCTTCGCGATCCACAGTCGCCGAATAGATGGGGCACCCACCAAAACAAGGTGTCCGCTCCAGAGTCAGCGATTCGAATCCGGCCTGCTCACTATAGGCCGGCGGCGCCGTGCAGCCGGCGATGACGCACAGGGTCAACGCATACAGGGCCCGCTTGACGGTGAACGCCCACATGGCGCTGATCTCCGCATGATGCAAGGTGGACCAATATACTCGGTAGCCTCAACGTCCTGAGCCAACATCGCTGCCTTGCCAATTTCAGCGCGCGACGAAGAAGGAGAATGGTCCGACTACGCGGGCCATTCAAGGAGCCTGCCCCGCCGCCGCACCGGATCAGACCCCAGCTATGCTCAGGCCCGGTACGACTCGGCAATCCGTCACGGGTGGTTCTGTGCCGGGTCGCCATGCGTGACGGTGCGCGCCGCGGACCACAGATACTGCACCCCCGAGCTCGGTGGGATCTCGCAAGCAACGTCGCTGCCCACTTGTCCGATCTGGTAGATGCCGTGCACGACGGGACACTCGCACTGCACGATCGAACCATCCTGCGGCGCGCTGACACCGGTGGGGAAACGACAGGGCGCCGTCATGCAGCCCAGATAGGTCCCCTTGCAGCTCGTTACGCCCGACATGTCATACCCCGGCGCCATCTTTAGGCTAAACGTGGATATGGTGTCGTAGCCGGGATGCAGCGATTTGGCCGGCTGTTGCGCGCTCTGATTGCGAACATAGGCACAGACCTTGGCTTCCTGCATTTTGCAGCTGGCGGTCGAGACGCCGGGTGCGCTGCCGCAAGCCAGCATGTTCGCGCAACCCGCACCACCGTGTCCACATTGCTGCACCGTTTCATAGTAGGCATTCTGATTGAGAATGCCGTTGATATCGACATAGGAAACACTGTTGGAATAATACTGGCAAGAGCAATTCGCAGTCTTGCCCGACTCGTCGACCGTGCACGGCAACGCCTGGTTGCCGCCTTTTCCCGTGGCATCGGGCGGACCAGAATAGAAGCACAACGCATAGGGTCCCGCATCGCAGAGCAGCATGTTCGACGATTCCTGTGGATTGCCGCTGGCACTGATCACGACATTGGCACTCGCCGGACCGTGCAGCGTCGTCCAGCAATCGTTTTCGACATACGGCAGGTTGCCGCAATGGTCGCCGCAGGGCGCCTGTTTCGGACACAGCGGCGGAATCGGAATGCGTTTTCCGTGCGCGGCGGGCTCAGCCTTCGCTGCTCCCGACTTGACGTCCGCTTCCGGTGATCGCGCTGCGACCGGCGCCCCGGCGCCGATGACGCACAACAAGAGCAGAAGAATGATGCGGCATATTCCCAGACTATACGATGGCGGCACGATGAACTCCCCAAAGTGAACGGCATGTGGCGGATCAGCGCGAGCTTGCGGATCGGCCGCCGGTTTCCGGCCAGCCAGATTTCGCAGCACTGATAAACAATTAATCACCTTTCCACAACCGCAATATATCACCACGATTGCGTTTCCGTGAATATGTTTACTAGGGAATTTGTTGCGCCACTGACGAGAGGGGATTTGCCGGCCATATTGAGGGGACGGTCTATTCCCGAGGCCGGCGCAGGGCCGAGGCGACGTCAGGATCTGCGGATACGGTCGGATTTTCTGACAGGACGCGCACCGGAGGTCGCGTTCCGGGAACGGCCGGCGAGGTCCTCGTCAAACGGCCGACCCGCGCCTTCGCGACTTGCGCGGCAATGCAGGGACCGCAACCGGGGGCCGCTTCGCAAGTCCCGACGTTGCCGCGGGCGACCGGACGAGGTGATGGCGCCAGTTGGCCGGCGGGAATCAGAGTGCCGCCATGAGCACGCCAGCAAGGCGGCCGCCGCTTCGCGGCAACTTAAAAAATTGCAGGCGGATCGGGCGCGCTTCGGTGGCCGACATTGGTCAGCGGCTACCCCATCTTCGAATGATCCGTCAACGGATGCTGAAGGTGGGGGTCACGCAGACCCTGGTCATCCAAAACGGCGACGCGCCGGGAGGCGGGTCGCCCAATCCAACGCAGCAGATTGTGCGCCACACCCGCGGTCGGTCGGAATTGGACGGCCGGCGCGACGCGCGCCGACCGCCGAAAAGCCGAGGCTCAGAGTTCGACGATCGGCTTGAAGCCGCCAAAGAACATGCGCTTGCCGTCAAATGGCATCGCCTTTGGATCCATCATCGCTTCGAGGCGCTTGTCGGACATGACCGCCTTGTTGATCCGATCGCGTTCACGGCGCGAGGCAAACACAATCCACGAAAACACGACGACCTCGCCTTCCTTGAGTTTGACACTCTGCGGAAACGACGTGCGCTTGCCGGGCTTGACGTCATCGGCAACGCATTCGGTGTATTGCAGCGCACCGTGCTCGCGCCATACCTTGCCCGCCTTGCGGGCCATGCTCCGGTAAGCCGCGAGCTTGTCCTTCGGAACCGGCACTACGAACCCGTCTACATAACTCATGGCTGCTCCTACGTACGTTGTGGAAAGACGTTGCTTGTTGAAAGTGGAACTATCCGATAGGCAAGTCAAGGCCGATCATGAACCGTTGCGCGTGTACGGCGCTGCAACAACGTATCCGCCAATCCGCGATTCGAGGTATCCATGGCCGTCACTTGCGAGTACCATTTTCGCAAATGCTGAGCGAGCGTAGCGCCCGCGAGGCGCATGGACGCCATGAACGGACGATGCGCGCAAAATCCGGCCGATCGACCAGGGCATCATCCCACCAGCACGTGGGCTGATCGGGCGCTGCGCGAGCGCAATGTCCGAATGAGGGACCGATGAGCGAGCCTCAGGTCCCGATTGGCGTCGTGCTGGTGGTTGACGATGAAGCCTTGATGCGCTCGGCGCTGCAGCGTCTGTTCCAGCGCGAGCGCCTGCAGGCATGCGGCTTTGCATCGGGTGCGGAGCTCCTCGAGTCCCCGCTGCTGCAGTCGGCCGCCTGCCTGATCCTGGATGTGCGCATGCCCGGCATGAGCGGTCTGGAAGTGCAGGCCGAGCTCAAGCGACGTGGCATCGGACTGCCGACGATTTTTCTGACCGGCATGGCTGACGTGCCGCTGGCCGTTGCCGCGATGCGCGAAGGCGCCATCGACTTCATCGAAAAACCGTTCGATGACGCACATTTGCTGGAGCGCGTGCGACACGCGATGCAGCAGGGTCAGCGCCATCGCGGCAGACAGGCACATCGTGAAGAAGTTCTGGGGCGACTGGCGACGCTGACGCCACGCGAGCGGGATGTGCTCGCACTCGTGGTGAAAGGCACGACCAACAAGGAAATCGGACGCCTGCTCGGGACCAGCCACCGGACCGTCGATATTCATCGAGGCCGCGTGATGGAGAAGATGGAAACGGAGTCTCTGGCGGCGCTGGTGTACGACGTGCTGCTCGCGAACGATTCGTCGATCGGTACATAGCACACAGCACGCCGGGAGTTTTCCGGCGCCGACGACAGTTTGCTCCGATCGCTGCTGGTGCGCGCACGCCAACGCCCCTGCCAGTGTGACGCGTTCATGCCGAAACGTCCGTCGGCGCGGTGCACGTCGTCAGCACCCGTGCCAATTGGCCGCCCGGCCGCATCCATTGCTTCAGGTTCATTTTGCGTACTACTGCATTTCGTTACTAATCCCTCTGTCTACTCAAACCTGGATGCGGTGCGCCTTTGTGAGCGCGTTGCCTCGCCTTTTTTGCGCATAGGTAGAACTACTCATAAGTAGTTGCACGAATAGTGGCCAATCACTACGGCCCCTAAGGTGTCGCCATGGCACCGCAGCCGCGAGAACTTTCGTCGGAAGCGGTTGCGGCCCTTCAGGAGCAAACGTGATGAGTGATTTCACCAGCCGCCAGAACGTGCGATTGCCCCAGGCGGTGCGCCGTGAGAGGGGTCCCACGGTGCGCCGCCACCTTCTGGTGGCCGTTTTCGGCGCGCTGGTTGGCGCCATCCCGGTTGGTTCGGCAATCGCACAGGTCGCTGGCGCAAGCGTGGCCATCAGCGTGCGCTTCGATGAAGGTTCAGCGGCCCTGGTGCAGGAATGGCGGCTCGCGCATGGCTACGATCAGCCGGTTGGCACTGCGCCTGGCAAACAGTCACCGCAAGCGCTGTCGACGCCGCGCCCCGCTGCAAGTCTGGATAGCGTGCTTGCCGCCGCGCGCGCTTCGGACCTTCGCGCCACGCTGGGTCCCGATGCGGATGTGCGAACCGCCATGTAATGGGTCCGCACATCGGTGGATTGCGAGGTCGCTCGCGGAGTTCGCGAGTTCGCCGACTCAAGGAGACGCCGCTACGACTCGCGATGGTGCTGGCGACTGCCATCACCGGATTCGGACCCAAGATCCGGAGTTCGCCCCCGCGCCCGCGCGACGAAGCTGTGCACACCGCAACACGCGAGTGTCCACAACATGCTTACCCTGTTTGACTACCTGCCCTCGCAAAATGGCTGGAAAATCCGGCAATTGCTGCAACATCTGCGTCGCCCCTACGAAACCCGGTTGATCAGCATCTTCGAAGGCGAAGGAAAGACCGACGCGTATCGATGCATCAACCCGACTGGCGCTGTACCGGCGGTCGTCTTCGACGATGGCCGTGCGCTCGCCGAATCCAATGCGATCCTGTTTCATCTCGCCGAAAATACTGCCTATCTGCCGGACGACGCATTCGGCCGCGCAAAAGTGCTGCAATGGCTCTCGTTCGAACAGAACTACGTGGAAATGCAGATCGGCACGCTGCGCTACTGGACCCTTACCGGGAAACTTGCACAACGTGCGCCGGCGATGATCCAGGCACGTCGCGAGGCTTCGCTGCGCGCGCTGCGCGTGCTGGATGCGGAACTCGCCAAGCAACCGTTCATCACCGGCGATGCGTACGGCATCGCGGACATTTCCCTGTACGCCTACGCGAGTCGCGCCGATGAGGCAGAACTCGATCTGCAGATCTATCCACATTTTAACCAGTGGATGAATCGCGTTCAGGCACAGGACGGCCACCTCGCCCTGATGTATCCCTATTCGATCGATCCGCACGCCTCGCGCGAGCTGGGGTGAACGCTCGCGCTCCGCCTCTCTTCGGACACCGCAGCCGGGCTCCCCCTCTGCCGGCAAAGCGGTATCGCGCCACGTCAGAGATTCTTCAGTTCCGTTTGAAGCCAGACTTCCGCATCGGCGCGCTCATCAAATGCGGCGAAACGCAGACCGGCGTCGGCGAACAGCTTTTCGTACAGCGGACGCATCACCGTGGCGCCTTCGACGTCGCGCGGCAGGATGAAAACGGTGGCCGCTGGCGCGAGTCCGCACTGCGAGAGGTGCTTGAGGTACTGCGCATAGCCTGCGATGGTCTGCGGCGTGGTCAGCGCGCTTTGCTGCAGCACGTAGAAGTCGAGCCAGCGTCCCGAGCTGGCCATCTCCTGTGCGATGGGTTCGTGAATGGTGGTGAAGGCAACGAGCAACTCATCGTTGAATGGACCGATCGCGACGTGTCGAACCACGCGCCCATCGACCTGCGCTTCAACGATGCCGTGCGCGGGAAAACGCTGGCTGACGTCTTGCGTGCTGTGGGTGATTTTCTGGGACATTGAGCCCTCCCGGCACGGGTCATGCCCGAGGCCCCGACACACTGCGGCATTCCGCCAGCGACCGGCCCCGCAGGGGCGCATCGTCATCAGTGAATCGGACTGGCATAGTCTGGCGCTCAATCAATCCGAATGTCAAAAATTTCACAGGTACACGCTTCGCGTCTCGCCGGCGAGTCGGCAGTCACTGTCGGACATCACACTGGCGCAATCCCTCGCGCCGGCGCCATGCCAGCATCTGCGCAGTGACACGGGCGACGCCAGTCTAGTGGTAGCCCGCTTGCGCGTTGATCTTGCCGCGAAACACGCGGTATGAATACACGGTGTACGCGAGCACGGCAGGCAGCATGACGCAGGCGCCGACCAGCACGAATCCCTGACTTTCCGGCGGTGAGGCGGCCTCCCATATCGACAGGCCCGGCGGCACGATATTCGGCCAAACGCCGGCGACCAAACCGACGAAACCCAGGCCAAAAAAGCACAGCGCGAGCACGAACGGCCGCAGCTCCATGTTGCTGAGTACGGAATGCCACAATGCCGCCGCAGTCAACAAGGTAAGAATGGGCACCGGCGACAAGTATAGAAAACTCGGCCAGGTGAACCAGCGCTGCATGAGCTGCGAATCCAGGAACGGCAGAGATACGCTGACCAGGAACATCATCGCGATGACCACCATCATCAGCGGCCGCGTGAGATCGAACGCAATGCGTTGCACGCGGCCCTCGGTCTTCAGGATCAGCCAGGTCGAGCCGAGCAGTGCATAGCCGAACACCAGAGCCACGCCCGTCAGCATCGCGAACGGACTGAACCAACCGAACGGGCCACCAACATACTTGCCAGCTTCCAGCGGCAGGCCTTTCATGATCGCGCCGAGAATCACGCCCTGCGCAAACGCCGTGGCCAGCGATCCGACATGGAAGGCGACGCCCCAGATCCAGCGCGAGCGCTGCGCCTTGAAGCGAAACTCAAACGCCACGCCGCGAAAGATCAAAGCAATCAGCATCAGCAGCACCGGCAGGTACAGAGCTGAGAGGATCAGTGCGTAGGCTTTGGGAAACGCCGCGAGCAGGCCCGCGCCACCAAGAACCAGCCACGTTTCGTTGCCGTCCCAGATCGGTGCTGCGGTATTCATCATGAGATCGCGCTGATGCTCGTCGTCGGCGAATGGCGTGAGGATGCCGAGTCCGAGCACGAAACCGTCGAGCACGACATACATCAGCACACCGAATCCGATGATGCCAAACCAGATGACCGGAAGGATCTCGTGTGCACTCATGTCGGGTCCGCCTGGGTCTCGGCCGCGGAGATCGGTCGCGCCGGCGTCTGCTCCGGGGTGTTGCGCGGCGGCGCGGCGTCCGGTCCGTTGATGAACAATCGATACAAATACCAGATGCCAAAACCGAACACGAATGCGTAGACGGCGAAGAAACTGCTCAGCGAAATGATGACGCTGGTCAGATCGACTCCACCGAAGGCATCGCGAGTGCGCAGCAGACCGTAGATGGTCCAGGGTTGCCGACCGATCTCGGTCACGTACCATCCGGCCAGCAGGGCGATGAATCCGGCGGGCAGCATGATGGCGCAAAGACGCAGGTACCAGCGCTGCTCGAACAAGCGCTTTCGCCACCACAGCAGCAGCCCGAGCAGAGCCGTGCCGAGCATCGCGAATCCGAGACCGACCATGACGCGGAAGGCGAAGAACACCGGCTTCACCGGCGGCCGATCCTCGCGCGCGAAATCCTTCAGTCCTTTTACCTCGCCATCCAGGCTGTGGGTCAGGATCAGGCTGCCAGCGTAGGGAATGTCGACTGAATAGCGGTTGGTTTCCGCATTTTCATCAGGCCAGGCGAACAGGGTCAGTGGTACGCGCCGCTCGGTTTCCCAACGCGCTTCGATCGCCGCGAGTTTCGCTGGCTGGTGCTCGCGCACATTCAGCCCATGCAGATCACCGACGAACACCTGCAGCGGCAATACGATGACCAGGAACACGAGCGCGAGCTTCAGCATTGTCTGCGCCTTGTCGGTCCACAGGCCGCGCAGCAGATAGATGGCGGAAACGCCGCCGATCACGAAACCGGTCGTGATGAACGCCGCGAGCACCATGTGTACAAGTCGATAAGGGAACGATGGGTTGAAGATCACCGCCCACCAGTCCGCCGGGTAGTAGACGCCGTCGCGAATTCCGTAACCCGCCGGCGTGTGCATCCAGCTGGAGGCGGCGATGATCCAGAACGTGGAGATCAACGTACCCAGCGCCACCATGCACGTCGCAAAAAAATGAGTCCGATGACTCACCTTGCGCCAACCGAAAAGCATCACCCCGAGAAACGTGGCTTCAAGAAAAAAGGCGGTCAGAACTTCGTAGTTGAGCAGCGGTCCGAGGATGTTGCCGGCGATCACGCTGAGGTTCGACCAGTTGGTACCGAACTGGAAGCTCATCACGATGCCCGACACCACCCCCATGCCGAAGGCGACGGCGAATATCTTCAGCCAGAAGAAATACAGGTCGCGCCAGAAATCGGTGCGCTTGATCAGCCAGACACCTTCGAGAAAGGCTAGCCAGCTGGCCAACCCGATCGAAAAGGCAGGAAACAGGATATGGAACGAAATGACGAATCCGAACTGGATGCGCGACAGGAACTGGGCATCGACCATCGATGGTCTCCGATTGACCGACGTCATTGTCGCAGTCCAGCGTGGCACCCGGTGAACGCTGCGGCAACTTGCCGCGCAGGACCTCGCTCGCCGATTGCGCTTTACAGCACTACGACGCCTGTCCATCATCGCGTCGCCACTTCTTTGACCATCACCGGCTTTCCCCATCCATGATCGCATCACGTTGGTTGTTTGGCGCTGGCCTGCTGGTCGCTGCCGCAAGTCCCGCTTTCGCCAGTCACGGCACGACGCACAAGCCCGCCGTGGCTCGATCCAGCCCACGCCAGGCGCACTTGCCGCCGCCGCGCGACCCGCAAGCGACGCGCTGGCTCGCGGTTGACGGATTTGGCGAGGTCGCGGTCTATGCAGCGAAAGGCACGCCACGCGGCATCGCGCTGTTCGCCTCCGGCGATGGCGGCTGGAATCTGGGCGTGCTTGACATGGCGCACGTCGCCGCCGAACACGGCTATTGGGTGGCGGGCTTCAGCACCCCGCAATTTCTCAAACTGCTCGGCACGCGTGATGGCGAATGCAGCGATGTGTCCGGCCTGTTTGCCGCGTTGACGCACCGCGTCGCCGAGGAATTTTCGTTGCCCGCCGCCACCAAGCCGATGCTGATCGGCTATTCCTCCGGTGCAACTGTCGTCTATGCAGCCCTCGCGCAGGACGGCGGTGCGCGCCTCGGCGGCGGGGTCAGTCTTGGCTTCTGCCCGGACCTGATCATCAAGAAGCCGTTCTGCAGCGGTGCGGGCCTTACCGCCAGCAAACAGCAGGTTGCGCCATTCGGCATCGTGTTCGACAAGGTTGCGACGGTGCGTTCGCCATGGCGCATCCTGCAGGGTGAAGCCGATCAGGTCTGTGATCCAAAATTCGCAGCGGATTTCGCCGCCGCGCAGCCGGATGCGCGCGCCTGGCTGCTGCCCAAGGTCGGCCACGGATTCGGCGTGCCAAAAAACTGGATGGCGCAGTACCATGAGGCCTTGCGCAGCCTGCAGAAGGACGACGCCGCTGGCACGCAATGACATCCTATACGTTGATACGTGTTGCATGTTCCATTCAGCGCCATGGATTGGGCCGATGACTCAGCAAAGCCAGCGCCACGTGGGGATACGGGGTGAGATTTGCTCAAGCGCGGCTGCGCGCATGGGGCGCTGATTTCCATGTCGGTGGCCGAACCTTCATTGCATGATTCGCCGTCGCGGCGCCGGCTCGTGCGCCTGCGCTGGCTGGTGCCGAGCGGATTCCTGCTGCTGACCTGCTGGCTGGTATGGCGCCAGTTGCAGGAATTTGACCTGGTCGAACTGCAGCACACGCTGCTTGCCGTACCGACCTTGCCGGCACTTGGCATCGCGCTGTTTTCGCTCGTCGCCGTCGCACTGACCGGGCTGGTCGATGTGCTGATCGCACGCTGGCTGGGTGTCGCTGTCCCTGCACGCCAGCTGCTGCGCCTGGCTTTCGTCGCGAACAGCATGGCCAACAGTCTCAATCTGTCCGGCGCCATGGGAGCTGGCGTGCGTCTGATGGGGTTGACTGGCCTGCGCGTCGAACTGCCTCGTGCTGCCTCGCTGATCGGCATGCAGGCACTGGCCCTGCCGCTGGGCTTGTCCTTGCTCGTGACGGTGACGCTCGCCCTGGGCGCTCTGCCGATGACGCCAGGCACCGCAACGCGCTGGCTGGCGATTGCAGTGCTCGTCGGCGCCGCGGCTTATCTACCTCTATACTTTGTACTGACGCAGCGGCGCAGCGTCATGCGCTGGCTGCCCGCCGAGCAGCCCCTGCCTGGCTGGAACCTGCGCGTCGGACTGACCCTGATCTCCCTGCTCGACTGGCTGCTGGCGGCCGGCGTCCTGTACGCGTGTCTCTACGTCAGCGGCGCGCACGTCAAACCCGGATTGTTGATCGGCGCTTTCGCCGGCGCCTCGGTGCTCGGACTGGTCAGTCTGGTGCCCGGTGGACTGGGCGTATTCGACGGATTGATTCTGTTGTCGCTGGGCAGCGCCGGCTACGACCAACCCGCACTGCTGTCCGCATTGTTCCTTTTTCGCATTGCCTACTATTTGCTGCCGCTGTTTTTCGGTCTGTATGCCGGCTCGGAAATGCTGACCGAACGACTGCCGGTAATGACGCGGCTGCGCGATCGCCTGGCCGGGCACCCACTGTTCGGCATCCTCGAACTGCCCGCCAACCTGCTCGTCGACCTGGGCATGCGCGTTGTTGCGGTGATCACGTTTGGCGCCGGCGTCTTGCTGCTCGCGTCAGCAGCAATACCTACCGTTCATGAACAAGTACAATTTGTACGGCAACACGTGCCGATCCTTGCGGTGGAAGGATCGCACTGGCTCAGCGTGTTCGCCGGCGTGCTGCTGCTGGGGCTGGCCCGCGGCATCGACGGCCGCCTGCGACTCGCGTATCGGCTGACGCAGGCCGTGCTGCTTGCCAGCGCCGCCCTCGCCGTGACCAAGGGACTGCATTTTGGCGAGGCCTTGTTCCTGCTCGGCGTCGCACTGCTGCTGCGCACGCGCAAGCGTGCCTTCAACCAGCGCGCCATGAGCCTCACCTCGGCGACCACCTTCGGCTGGTACGCCGGCCTGCTGGCAGTGGTCGCGGTGTTTTTCGCGCTGGGCGTGGCCGCCGTGCTGGGCGACGACTCCTTCGACCTGTTCTATATGGGCTATGGCGAGCACTCTTCACGTCTGGCGCGGGGACTCGCCGCCGCCACATTGGGCATGGTGATCTATCTGATCTGGCAAAGTTTCGCGGTCAAGCGCCCGCAACCGGCTCTGCCGATCCGCTCGGAGCTGGAGGAAGCGCGGGAAATCTATCTCAAGCACGGCGGGGGCGAATTCGCGCACCTGTCCTTCATGGGCGACAAGCACCTGTTCTGGGCCGCGGACCGTCAAGCCGTGGTCGGTTACGGTGTGGTACGCGATCGCCTCGTGGCCCTCGGTTCGCCCTGCGGCCCGGATGCAGCGATCGCCCGCGCAATTGTCGATTTTCGCCGCTACGCCGACAGCCAGGATCGCGTGCCGGTGTTTTACGAAGTGCTGGAGCCGGACCTGTCCCTGTACCACGACCACGGTTTTGATCTGTTCAAACTCGGCGAACTGGCAATCGTGAATCTTGCGGAGTTTTCCCTTTCTGGAAAACGCTGGGAAGATCTGCGCCAGGCAGTGAATCGTTCGGCCAAGGAACAGCTCCGCTTTGAACTGGTGATGCCGCCGTTTGATACTGCGCTGCTGTCGGACGTGGAGCGCGTGTCGGATACCTGGCTGGCCGACAAGGGAGGCAGCGAAAAGGGTTTCTCGCTCGGACGCTACGACGCCGCCTACATGGGCTGGGGACCGCTGGCGCTGATCTACCGCGCCGACGAACTGGTCGCCTTCGCCAATGTCCTGCCGCCCTATGGATCCGACGGAACCGCCAGCGTCGATTTGATGCGCCATATCGCCGACGCTCCGCGGTCGACGATGGACTTCCTGTTCGCGCGGGTCATGCAATGGGCGCAGGAGCAGGGCCACGCACGCTTCAGCCTCGGCATGGCACCGCTGTCCAACGTCGGCGCCAATCCTTACGCGCGGATCAACGAACGTCTCGCCGCGCTGGCTTTCCGGTACGGCAACAAACGCTACAATTACCAGGGTCTACGACGCTACAAAGATAAATTCAAACCGGAATGGACGGGATCCTATCTGGCATACCCGCGCGGGTTGTGGGTGCCGGGTTTGCTGATCGACGTCGCAGCGCTGGTGTCCGGGGGCTACCGCAAGCTGCTGCGAGGCTGACCGCGGCGAATCGTCGATCATGCACGGATGGCGCTTCTGCGAGCCGATCGCCGCGACCGCGTCAGCGCTTGGCTCACTGCGCGGCAGGCAGGTGTTCGAATATCAGCGTACCCAGGGCCGAGTAGTCGCCATCGTAGTGATGGCCGCCCGGCAAACTCAGCGCACTTACGCCATGCCCGTCGAGCGTGCGGCACGGCGTGTCGCTTTCGTCGGCGCCGTGGATGCAGAACGCCGGGACTTTGGTAATCGCCAGCTCCGGCGCAATCGGCAGCGTACCGTCGTGGTGCGCGCTGCCAAACCAGTCGCCGACTTTGATCTCGAAGACCGCATCGTCGTCCGGAGAGATCAGGTACTGCGCAATCAGGCGCTCCCGCGCGGCGTCAGGCAGCCGATTCGCGACGACTGGCGCAAGGCTGGCGCCGAAGGAATATCCGATCAGGATAAACTTGGCATCCGGCACTTGTGCACTATAGTGCCCGATGATGCGCGCCACCGCATCGGCAGCTTCCTCGGGCTTGCGCGTCTGCCAGAAGAATTTCAAGGTCGAGAAACCCACCACGCGCATGCCCCGCGCGGCAAGCGCCGCAGCCACGCCCTTGTCCAGTCCCGCCCAGCCGCCGTCGCCGGTCAGCACGATCGCAATGCGCGGTTGGACCGGAGCGATCGGCTCGATGTCGGTGATCGGCAAGTCCGCCACATCCTCGGGCAGCTTCGCCTTGCGCGCGTCGGCGTAGCGATGCGCTTCACGCAGATTCGCTGCCAGCTCGTTGGCCGCCCCGGAATATTTCATCGGTGATTCGCGACCCAGGCCGATCAGACGCTCCAGCGGCGCCGGCATGCCGAGCCTCCGTGTTCCAAACGCAAATGGGTCGGCCAGCCAAGGCAGCGGCAGTTGGGCGACCGGCACGAAGGCATAGTCGTTCGGTGCGCTCTGCGCGGTCACCGGGCCGGCATCACCGGGGCAGAACGGCTTCTCCCAGCGCAGCGAAAAATCCGCACCGAGAGTGACCAGATCGCGAAAGGTGCCGGCCGGCGCTTGCGCCGCGATCGCGTAAGCGAGGTTCGCGCCGCGCTCAAGGCCGATCAGCGTGGGCACGAAGTAGTCGGCGAGCGCTTCATGACGCTCGATCCAGTGACTGACTTCCTCCAGATGCGCGGCCGGGTACGAGCAGTGGTCCTTCAACGCCGCCAACGCCTTCAGATAGCTCGGCAGGTCGACGCCGACGACCAGCGCAGCGTCTTCGGCCAGGGCCTGCGCATAGGCTTCCTCGCGGGAGTCCCAGCCGTCGGCATCGGACAGGAAAATGACCGTACGCGCGATCGGCTGCGCCGGTCTGGCCACGTGCAGATCACCGAACAGCCCGTAGTGGAGCGGTTCCGTGGCGGCCTGCAGCAGGATCGAAAATAAGCACAACAGGAGTGCGAGCATGCCGCAAACAATAAACCGCATAGTGGAAAAAAGCCTCTGATTAGCGATTGCGCGCCAGCGCCATGCAGGACTCGATGTCGCTGGCCGATTTCGGTACACCCGCGGTGATCACCTCGGCGGCGCCGTCGGTCACCACGATATCGTCCTCGATACGAATGCCGATGCCGCGCCAGCGTGCTGCGACACCGACTGCGTCCGGGCCAATGTAGACGCCCGGTTCGACGGTCATGACCATGCCTGCCTCCAGCTCACGTGGCTCGCCGTCAACTTTGTAGTCGCCAACGTCGTGCACGTCGAGTCCGAGCCAGTGGCCGGTCTTGTGCGGAAAGAAACGTTTGTAGCTGCCGCTCTGCAATGCTTCCTGCGGCCCGCCCTTGAGCAGCCCGAGGTCGCAAAGCCCTTGCGCGATAACCTGCACCGCCGCATCGTGCGCCGCGGTCCACGGCCGACCGGGGCGCGTCTGGTCGATCGCGGCTTCCTGCGCGGCGAGCACCACTTCGTACAAATCGCGTTGCTCCCGCGTGTAGCGTCCGTTCACGGGCAAGGTGCGGGTGATGTCCGACGCGTAGCAGTCAAATTCTGCGCCCGCGTCGACGAGCAGCAGATCGCCATCCTGCAGCGTTCCGTTGTTTGCCCGGTAGTGGAGCACGCAGGCGTTCACTCCGGAGCCCACAATGGGCTCGTACGACGATACGGCTCCGGCACTGCGGAACGCGTGCAGCAGTTCGGCCTCAACCTGATGCTCGGCCAGGCCCGGACGCACCATGCGCATCACGCGCAGGTGTCCCTCCACGGCAATCCGTGCCGCCTGGCGCATGAGGCGCAGCTCGCCTCGCGACTTGTACAGACGCAGATCGTGCAGCAGATGTGACAAGGCGACAAATTCATGCGGTGCGCGGGCGCCGCTGCCGCGCAGACCTTGCACGCGCTTCACCCAGCCGATCAGCTTCAGGTCGAAATCGCTGTCACGACCGAAATGGTAGTAGACGCGCGAACGCCCTTCGATCATGCCGGGCAGGATGTCGTCGATGTCCTCGATCGGAAACGCGTCGTCCATGCCGTGACGTTCGACCGCCCCCTCGGTACCCGCGCGCGGGCCGTCCCAGGACTCGCGTACCACGTCACGCTCGCGGCAGAACAGGATCGCCTCACCGTGCTTGCGGCCCGGAATCAGGGCCAGCACCGCCTCAGGTTCGGGAAATCCGCTCAAATAGTGAAAATCGCTATCTTGCCGATAAGGATAGGTTGCATCATTGTTGCGAATGCGCTCCGGTGCGGCCGGCACGACGACGATCGCATCGGTTCCAGCCAGGCGCATCAGCTGGCGGCGGCGGCGCGCATATTCGGCCGCGCCGATCATGCTTCGTGCAAACCTTCGGTATCGTCGCCGTTCAATGCAGCGTACCCGCGACTGGCGCAGCGGAGCTGGCCAACTCCGAATGCAGCAGCAGAACACCGACGCGCACGAACTCCAGCACCTCGACCAGGGCGGTTTCGTCTTCCTCGACGTCTTCGTACTCGAAGCGGCTGGCTGCGATGGTCGACAGGTCGCGCAGAATCTCCGCTCCGTCCTCCGACAGGCCGCGCTCCACGTCGACCCCGGACAGACCCAGCCCGCCGAGGAAACCGCGGCACCATTCGACCAGCGCATCGGCACGTTCGGTCAGCGGTTCCTCGTCCCCGGGCAGCAGCGGAAGAAAGCGCAGCCCGGCATCTTCGAGTTCGGAGCGGCAGCCGCGAAACAGCCCGTCCAGCACCGACTGCCGATCTGCCTGACTCACGTCCACCCCAGGCTCGATTTCCAGGTGTTCCAGCCAGTTGCGTGCCGACGCAACGCCGCCGCCGCACAGGAAACCGGTCAGCGATCCGTGCAGGTCGCTGGCTCCGACTCCGAACTGGAGTTGGTTCAGAGTGAGATCAAGCTCGGCGTGGTTGATGCGGGCGATGTCGTTCATGGCACGGTGCTGCGGTCGGGACGGCGCCTATTCTATCGCGCAATCGGAGCGCCTCCCTAGGTCGATGCGCGAACCTCGTGGCGCACCTGCCGGCGATTGCCTACACTGCCTGCGCGGCATCGTCTGCCGCGGCGGCTGGAAAGGGGCAGGGCTGCATGTCTGTGGCGCAGGTACGCACCACCAGTACCACCTTCCGCGCTGGGCCATGGCTGGCCGCGACGCTGATTGCATGCGCCGCGATTCTCGGTAGCCCGGCGCAGGCCGCGCAACGGGACTACTACTTCCGCGGATTGGGGAGTGACGAAGGCCTGGCGCAGAACACCGTGCTCGCCATCGAGCAGGATCGCGCCGGCTTCGTATGGGTGGCGACGCAGGGCGGGCTGCACCGCTATGACGGCTACACGTTTCGTCTGTACGAGCACTCCGCGCACCGACCCGATTCGCTACCGGAGAATTTTGTCACGGCCGTCGCCGAGGACAGCGACGGGCAAATGTGGGTCGGCCTCAACACCAGCGGCCTGGTACGTCTCGATCCCGCAACCGGCGCAAGCAGCGCGGCGCCTTCGCCGCGCGTGCCGATCCCAGCCTCGTCCCGCGCGAACAGCATCTGCGCGCTGTGGTTCGACCCAGGTCGCGGTCTATGGGTCGGTTCGCGCGAAGGCATCGCCCTGCTCGACCCGGTCAGCGGCGAACGCCGGTCGGTATTCCACTTCGATCCGACCGACCTGCCACTGCGACCACTGCATCATTTCATTCCTGCACAAGGCGACATCATATACGCAGCGACCAGCCAAGGCCTGCTGCGCATCAACCGGCGCACCCTGCAGACCGATCGTCTCGCCGCACCCGAACTGAGCAACGTGCTGAGCGCATTGCTCGCGGCGGACGGCACCTTGTATGCCGGCACTCCGGCCGGGCTGTTCGCCGTCAGCGCCAATGGCGGCATGGCCAAGCGTGTCTGGCCACTCGGCGCTGCCGCTGCAACCAATGTCAGCGCACTCGCACAGGATCGCACTGGGAGACTATGGCTGGCGGTGCGCGGAGCGGGTCTGGTGATCCTGGATCCGCACAGCGGCAGCGCGAAAAGCCTGCGCCACCAGCGCGACGTGCCGGGTTCCGTGCCCGAGGAATTCGTCACGAACCTGATGCTCGACCGTTCCGGGTTGCTCTGGGTCGGAGGCGTCGCCCGGGGCATTGCGACTACGCGACCGGACAGTCCCGCGCTGAGTTACATCCTCGATCTGGAACGTGCACGCGACCGCGTCGACAGCAACAATGTCAGCGCATTGTGGAGCGACAATCCGCAAGAATTCTGGGTCGGCACTGAAGGCGACGGCCTGAAGCGCTACGACCGCGGCAACGATCGCTTCGACAGCTACAGCGAGGTGCTCGCGCGCG
This sequence comes from Tahibacter sp., assembly GCA_039934615.1. Taxonomy (GTDB): domain Bacteria; phylum Pseudomonadota; class Gammaproteobacteria; order Xanthomonadales; family Rhodanobacteraceae; genus Tahibacter. The sequence continues at coordinate 4,016 of JBDTLV010000055.1, read as the reverse complement.
CGGCCGGACTGAAAACCGTACCGACCGAGTTGCGCGTCTACGCCATCGCGACCGCGGACGCCGGCAAACTCTGGATCGGCGGCAACCTCGGCCTCTCCCTGCTCGACCCCAAGACACGTACGGCGAGCCTCGTCGACCTGGGGCTGCCGACGACCGGCATCGCGGGCGAACAGCAGGAGGTGCGCAGCTTGCTGCATGTACGCGATGGCAGTCTCTGGATCGGCACGCGCGGCAGTGGACTTCTGCACTATTCCACGGATCAAAAAGTTATAAAACGCTTCCGTCACGATGACATGGATCCGGCGAGTCTGCCGCACAACATGGTGCTGGGCCTGCTCGAGGACGCGCAGGGTCGGATCTGGGTGGGTACGCTGAACGGGCTGGCGCTGATCGATGCGGGCGGTGAGCATCTGCGCAACCTGCAAAGGTCCACCGACAATCATGCGTCGCTCAACAGCAATATTGTGCGCCACATCCATCAGGGCGCCGACGGCACGATCTGGATCGCCACACACAGCGGCCTCAGCCGACTCGACAGCCTGACCGACAGCGAAGCGCGTTTTTCCCACGTGGGCACTGCCGACGGCCTGGCCGGCAGCACCATCTACGGCATCCTCGAAGACCGGGCCGGGACACTATGGCTGTCCACCAACCGCGGCATCACGCGCTACGATCCGTCCACGCGACAGGTGCGCAATTTCTCCATGGAAGAAGGCCTGCAGGCCTACGAGTTCAACGGTGGCGCGGCATTCGCGCAGAATGACGGCGAGCTGCTGTACGGCGGCATCGATGGCATAAATCTGGTGCGGCCGTCGGCGTTGCAGCCCGACACCTACGTGGCGCCGGTGGTCATCACGGCGGTGGGCTTCGGCGCCGTCCGCTACCCGGTTCCGGTTGTGGATTCCACCAAACTGTGGACAACCGAACAATCTTCACGACTGGTCAATTTCGAATTTGCGGCCCTGGATTTCACCACGCCGTCGCGCAACCACTTCAGCTATCGTCTGCTGGGATTTGACGACAACTGGGTCGACGCCGGCACTCATCATGAAGTGACCTACACGAATCTGGATGCCGGCGACTACACGTTCGAACTGCGCGGCAGCAACGCCGACGGCGTGTGGAACATGCAGGGCGCCAGCCTTCGCCTGCGCGTGCTGCCACCGTGGTGGGCAACCCAGCGCATGAAGGCGCTGTACCTGTTGCTCGGCACGCTGATCGGCGCGCTGATCTGGCGGCAGCGACGCGCGCACCGTCGCGAGGAACTGCGCCACCAGAACGAGCTGATCAAGCGCGAAGACCGGCTGCGCCTGGCCCTTTGGGGTTCCGGCGACGAGTTCTGGGACTGGGACATGCGCAATGGCCGCCTGTACCGCATTGGCGCCGATCAACTGCTCGGCAGCCGGGCCGAAGAGAGCATCTCCGCCGACGACTGGCGCAACTTCGCGGTCCATTCACAGGATCTTTCGCGCGTCGAAAAGTCCCTGGCCGATCACGTCACCGGCATTACCGATCATTTCGAATCGGAGCATCGCATCGTCAAGGCCGACGGCGAGTGGGTGTGGGTACTGTCGCGAGGAAAGATCGTCGAGCGCGACGCGGACGGCCAGGCCTTGCGCATCTGCGGAACGGCGCGCGACATCACCGCCTCGCGATTGGCCGAGCGTGAAAGGCGCATCGCCGCGGAGGTGATCCGCAACATGACCGAGGCGGTGACCGTGACCGATCTCGACTACCACTTCATTTCAGTCAACCTCGCCTTCACGCGCATGACGGGATACCGCGAAGACGAAATCCTCGGCCGCAATGCGGCCTTGCTCAACTCCCCGCAACATCCTCCAGAAGTATACGAGCAGATGCGCGAGACGCTCGACGAAACGGGCCACTGGCGCGGCGAGCTTTGGCAGAAGCGCAAGGACGGTGACGAATTCCTGTGCTGGCTGGAACTGGCTGAGGTCCGCGATGCGCAGGGCTCGCGTACCCATTTCGTCGGTGTGCTCAGCGACATCACCGACCGCAAGCGGGCCGAACAGGAACTGCGCTACCTGGCCAACTACGACACGCTGACCGGGCTGCCAAATCGCACCCTGCTCGGCGAGCGGCTGGGCCACGCAATCATTCGCGCACGGCGCAACGGGCGCAAGGTCGCCGTGCTGTTCCTCGACCTGGACCGCTTCAAGCATGTCAACGATTCGATGGGCCACGCTGCCGGTGATCGCATGCTCAAGGCGGCAGGCATGCGCTTGCGCAGCAACGTGCGCGAAACCGATACGGTGGCCCGTCTTGGCGGCGACGAATTCACCGTCGTCCTGGAAGACGTGCACGACGTCAACGAAGCGGAGCAGGTCGCGCTCAAACTGCTGAGCGCGTTCGCCGAACCGCTGGAACTGGATGCAGGGCAGGAAGTCGTGATCTCGCCATCGATCGGCGTCAGCCTGTATCCGGAGCATGCGCAGGTCCCCACCGACCTGCTCAAGTTCGCCGACACCGCGATGTACCAGGCCAAGGAACACGGTCGCAATACGTACAAAGTATACACTTCCGATATGGATGCGGCGGCGCGCAAACGCGCGACGATGGTCAGTGCGTTGCGCAAGGCGCTGGAACGGCGCGAACTGCGTCTGGTGTTCCAGCCAAAGCTTTCGCTGGCCGAGGCGCGCATCACCGGCGTTGAAGCCCTGCTGCGCTGGCATAGCGAAGAACTGGGGGAGATTTCCCCTGTTACCTTTATTCCGCTGGCCGAGGAAAGCGGCCTGATCATCGAGATCGGCGAGTTCGTGCTCAACAGCGCCTGCGCCACCCTGGCGCGCTGGCGGGACAGCGGGATACGCGATCTGGTGATGGCGGTCAACGTTTCTGTGCTGCAACTGCTCCGCGGCGAGCTGACACGGCGCCTCTGCGAAATTCTTGCCGAGCACGACATTTCACCGGACCAGATTGAATTGGAACTGACAGAAAGCACAATCATGGCGAATGCCGAGCAGTCGGTGCGCACCCTGAATGAGTTGAAGTCGGTCGGCGTGTCGGTGGCGATCGACGATTTCGGCACCGGCTATTCCTCGTTGAGCTATCTGAAGCGCCTGCCCATCGACACGCTGAAGATTGACAAGGAATTCGTCGGCGACATCACGTCCGACCCCGATGACGAGGCGATCACTGCGACGATCATCACGATGGCACATTCGTTGGGACTCAATGTGATCGCCGAGGGGGTGGAAACGCCCGAACAGTTGGAATATCTGCGCGAGCAGGGCTGTGACGAGATCCAGGGCAACTGGCTGTCGCATCCGCTGTCTGCCGATCGCTGCCTCGAGTTCCTCCGCTCCCGGCGCGCACCAGTGCCGGCCGTCCAGCGATGAGCCGCGCAAAAGCGTGCGCGCAGCCCGCTTTCGGACGCGCGGCCCTCTGCTATAGTCGGGATATATGTCTGCTCCCGACACCACACTGACCGACCTGCGCGAAATCAGCGCGCGTATCGACCGACTGGTCGAGCTCTGTCAGCGCCTGTCGGAGGAAAACCGCAGCCTGCGCCACAGCCAGGAACAGCTCACCACTGAGCGCGCCGTGCTGCTGACCAAGAATGAGCAGGCGCGGACCCGCGTCGAAGCGATGATCGCGCGACTCAAGTCGCTGGAACAGAATGCATGATCAGGCCGCAGCAGGAATTCTCGTGAGCGCCGAACCGGTTTCCGTCAGCATCCTCGATCGCGAATTCCTGATTGCCTGCACGCCGGAAGAGCGCCCGGGCCTGATCGCGGCGGCGAGTTACCTCGATGGCAAGATGCGCGAAGTCCGCAACACCGCGCGCGCGCCAGGCTTGGATCGCATCGCCGTGCTTGCCGCATTGAACATCACGCACGAGCTGATTGATCTCAAACAGCGCAACAATTCATCGGCAGGCGAAGTGGCACAGCACGTGCAGGCACTAAAACACAAGCTTGAAGGTGTGCTCACTGCATCCGTAAAATAGGCGCGTCGTTCTCTGCCGTGTTCGACAGCGCATTCAACATTTGCCT
>JBDTLV010000054.1:0-31280 GCA_039934615.1 Tahibacter sp. | reverse complement strand
CGGCTAGGCCAAGGATGGCCGGAATGCCGGAAATGCAGGAGCATTTTCCGGCCCACCCACGAATGGCCCATATCCCGTGAGGCCGTGGATGGCAACGAACGGGATGGAGCGTAAACGCCGCCGCAAGGCACGACATTGAATCGCCTCATCGCGGCCTACGAACGGAGATTGCCGCGAACCATCCGCTCCGGGATACGAATGGAGAACGTGGCGACTTCCGTCGCGAGAGTGTGAGGTCATGCGGTGGGTCGTGAACGTGCGGTGCCGAACTTTTCGATCTCAGGCATCGGAATTAGGCCGCCAGCCATCGAAGTTTTGATGCTTCCGGCGCCCCACTGAACACCACGTACGGTCGTCTGGCGGCTCCCTGCCACACCTGAACCTCATCCCCTGCAAGTAATACTTCCTGCCGTGGGGTTCAGAATCCCTGCCACGCAGATCGGCAGTGATCCGCCGGAGGTCTGCACCGCGGCGAGGAACGTTGGAACTGCCGTGGGTGACTTCAAACTCGATGCGCCCCACCTCGGAACTTGACCTTTGTACGTGCGGCAGCACGCGCGTGCATGTTTTCACTGCGGCGCTGGAGGTCTGAAGTCCACCGCTGGAGGTTGGCACCTGCGGTGCATGCCGTTTGACGTTCGCGGGAAGAGGGTTTACGTGGTGGGCTGAGGTTGGAACGTTCGACGGTGGGGTTCAGGCGGCATGAACGGGGGTGTGGGTTTTTTTTGTGGATGGGCCCCGTCTGGCCGGTGTGACGTGCTGCGGGGGTGGTGGTAATCCGCGCGATGCGTGCCCATGCCGCCCCGCGCGTGGTGGCTCCGGTGCGGCGGGTACCGCTGCGCGAGACCGGCCCTACGGCGGCGCTTTCGCGTGCCATGGATCGCGTCATCTCCAGGTCGACGACTCCAAATCCACGGCCCTACGCGAGCAGACCGCTCGCAATCGCCCGCGCCGCGCCAACGGAACCGGTCCAGACCCGAACCCTGCCCCGGTTGCGGTAATCGCCCGGCTCGCCCATCATTTCCCCATGACCCGCCATCCCCACGACATCGAAATCTCCGTTGCGACCCGCTTTGTCGATGAACAATCGCAGCCGGCGGACAACCGTTATGTATTCGCGTACACCATCACCATTCACAATTCCGGCAAGGTTCCGGCCCGCCTGATGTCGCGCCACTGGATCATCACGGATGGCAACGGCAAGGTGCAGGAGGTCGAAGGCGAAGGGGTCGTCGGTGAACAACCGCGCATGCGGCCGGGCGAGGATTTCCAGTACACCTCCGGTGCGGTGCTGGAAACGGCGGTCGGGACCATGCGCGGCAGTTATTACCTGATCGACGACGACGGCACCCAGTTCGAGGCACCAATACCCCAGTTCACCCTGTCGATTCCTCGGACGCTCCACTGATGGCAGTCTGGGCGATCGGGGACTTGCAGGGTTGCTACGACGAAACCGCCCGATTGATCGAAAAGCTCAACTACGATCCGCAAAAAGACTCCTTGTGGTTTTGTGGAGATCTGGTCAACCGCGGCGGCCAGTCCCTGGAAGTGCTGCGCTTGTTGATGACCCTCGGCGCTCAGACCGTCGTCACTCTGGGAAATCACGATCTCAGCCTGCTGGCCATTGCGGAGCGCAACGAGGCCGAACAGGAGCGGGTCAATCCCGAACTGAAAAGCGTGCTGTTCGCGCCCGATCGGGATGTCTTGCTCAACTGGCTGCGCGCGCAGTCACTGCTGCATCACGATGCGGCACTGAATTTCACCATGGTGCATGCGGGCCTCGCGCCGCGCTGGACCCTCGCCCAGGCGCAACGCGCCGCCCGCGAGGTGGAACGCAGCCTGCGCAGCAAGGAACGCGGTCAGCTGCTGCGATCGATGTTCGGCAACAAGCCGGCCGCGTGGTCCGGTCGCCTCAAAGGCGTCGAACGCCTGCGCGCGAGCATCAATGTGATGACGCGCATGCGCTACTGCGATACCCGCGGGCAGATCGCCTTCGGCGAGAAAGGCATCCCAGGGACCCAACGCGCCGGGCTCTATCCCTGGTATGAAGTGCCCGGCATGCTGCGCCGCGATACGCGCGTCGTGTGTGGCCATTGGTCCACATTGGGACGTTTTTCCGGATTGAACATTTACGCCATAGACACCGGCTGCGTCTGGGGCGGGGCACTGACCGCGCTGCGCCTGGATGCCGAAGATCCGTACTTCGTCAGCATCAAGTCCACCCGACCGCCACCGGTGGGTCGGGAGATGGATTGACGGCGCCGCACGCGCACCCGCGAAGAGCCCCGCACGGGTAGCGTGTGGCCGCCGCAGGCGACCGCACGATGCCATCATCGCCCCCGAATCGATCTGCCCTCTGCGATCTCGCGACGCCAGTTTCTTACTGCGCAAACGCCGGAAACGCAGGCAACTTGTCCACATCGCGCGGATCGTGCTGGATGATCACGGTCGCATGCAGGTTTTTTGCGATCTGCCGGAATCGATCCAGCGATGCCAATGAATCCGCGCGGCTGAAATTCCAGGTCGGAACGCCGTTGCTTTCGTAGTTTTCATGAAAATGCGTGACGTCGCCGCTCAGCAGCACGTTGCCCATCGTAGCAAGCTTCACCAGCAGGGCATGGTGGCCAGGCGTGTGGCCGGGCATGCTCAGCATGACCACGCTGCCGTCGCCAAACACGTCCTTCTTGTCGCCCGCCAGCGGCTCGACCTTGCCGCCGTCGGTGATCCACGGCGCAAACGGGGCGCGCTTCGATGCGAATTCCTTCGCGCTCATGCGCGGCGGTGGGTTGGCAGCAGTCAGTACGTCCCAGTCACCCTTGCCGATCAACAGGGATGCCTGCGGAAACGACGCAGCCTGCCCGGTATGATCGTTGTGGTAATGACTGATGCCGACGTATTTGATCTGTTCGGCTTTCAGCTTGAGCTGCGCGAGCTGGTCGACCAGGGAGGTTTTTGGCGCATCCGGCTCGCTGCCCAACGGATTGCCGGTATCCCAGATCAGATAGTCGTCACCGTGACGGATCAAATAACAGCTGTAGACCAGCGGAAGTTTGAGCTCGGGATTGGCAAAGGTGTCGGAGAACGACGCGACACTGACCGGTGCAGGCTCCCGGCCACACTCCAGCCGCGTCAGCGTGAGCTTGGCCGCAGATTCCGCGAAAGCGCCCGCGGTGAAAAACATCAGGCAGCAGGCCGCGGAGGTTGCCGAAAGCAGCGTCGATTTGCGCATCACTTTTGCATTCTCCCCGTAGCGAAACCATTCAATCCAACGGATGACGATCGACCGCGCGAAGATGCCGCTGCGTTCGAATGGAAGTTCAAGATTCTCATGCTGCCTCGCTATTGGTGAAGCGCGCGGATCGTCTCGGGATCCATCGACTAAGGAGCCGATCGGACATAGTCGACGAAATGAACCGCAAAGGCGTGCTTCGCATCAGCGGGGTAATCCACTTGGGATACGATCTTCCATTTCGAACTATTGAACAAAGGAAAGAAGGTGTCTGCATTGTCCGCCACGCAGTCCACATGGGTCAGGTGCATGCGCGTGGCGAGCGGCATCGCGAGCGCATAGATTTCGCCACCGCCGATGACCATCAGTTCGCCGGGACCAGCCAGCTGCAGCGCCTGATCCAGGCTGCGCACGATGTCTTGCCCTTCGAACGGGGCGCTGCCGGTTCGGCTGAGCACGACGTTGCGCCGGCCTGGCAACGCGCGGCCGATCGACAACGCGGTCTTGCGCCCCATCAGCACCGTCTTGTCCAGGGTTAGTCGCTTGAAACGCTTCAGGTCTTCCGGCAGATGCCAGGGCATTTCGCCGGCACGGCCGATCGCCCGATAACGGTCCAGGGCAGCGATCAACGTGATCGTGGACATGGCACTCTCGATGTTCGCTGCCCGTCAACCGCACTCATACCGCCACCGGCGCCTTGATCGCCGCGTGCGACGCGTATTCTTCGATGACGATGTCGTCGTACTGGAAATCGAAAATCGATCGCACCGCCGGATTCAGGCGCAGCCGTGGCAGCGCCATCGGTTCGCGCTGCAGCTGTCGGCGCGCCTGTTCGATGTGGTTGGAGTACAGATGTGCATCACCAAACGTGTGCACAAAGTCGCCTACCTGCAGATCGCAGACCTGCGCGACCATGTGGGTCAGCAAGGCATAGCTCGCGATATTGAACGGCACACCCAGGAATACATCACCCGAGCGTTGATACAACTGGCAACTCAGGCGCCCTTCGGCGACATAGAACTGGAACATCGTGTGACATGGCATCAGGGCCATGCGCGGCAGGTCACCGACATTCCATGCCGATACGATCAGGCGGCGCGAATCGGGATTGCGGCGGATCTCGTCGATCAGCCAGGAGATCTGATCAACACAGCGCCCGTCGACAGTTTCCCAGGAGCGCCATTGCTTGCCGTAGATCGGCCCGAGATCACCGTCCTCATCGGCCCATTCGTCCCAGATACCGACCCGGTTTTCACGCAGGTAGGCCGTATTGGTTTCTCCGCGCAGAAACCACAGCAGCTCGTGGATGATCGAGCGCAGATGCAGTTTCTTGGTGGTCACGAGGGGAAACCCGCGAGCCAGATCGAAGCGCATCTGCCAGCCAAACACGCTGAGCGTGCCGGTGCCGGTGCGGTCGTCCTTGCGGGTGCCGTGATCGAGCAGGTGTTGCAGCAGATCGAGATACGGGCGCATGTTCGTATTCTAGGACAAGAGGCGAGCGGCGAGTCAGCGGCGTCGTATGACAAAGCGTACATGACGCGCATGGTCCGCGCCCGTAAACTCGCGCCCAGTTTCCACACAGGAGTGCGTAATGGTGCAGTGGCATTTCAGCTACAACGGGGAACAGGTCGGGCCTCTGGATCAGGCCGCCGCCGTGGCGCAGGCGCGCAAGAATCCGAACGGACACTGCTGGCGCCAGGGTTTTTCCGACTGGCAGCCGATCGCGCAGGTCGCCGAATTGGCGGGCGCCAGCGCCCTGCCTGGCGCCGCCGCGCCGCCGAAGGCGCTGCCGGGCGGCCGCCGCGGCGCCGATGAGATCGACTACAAGATCTTCGGTTCGGATATGCAATTTGTGGAAATCGAGCTCGACCCGGGCGAGAGCGCGGTCGCCGAGGCGGGCGCGATGATGTACAAGGACTCCGTCGTGCAACTCGACACCGTGTTTGGCGATGGCTCGCACACCGGTCAGGGCGGCGGCTTCATGGACAAGCTGCTGAGCGCGGGCAAACGGGTGATCACCGGCGAGAGCCTGTTTACCACCATGTTCACCCACAGCGGATCGGGCGGCAAGGCAAAGGTCGCGTTTGCCGCACCGTACCCCGGCACGATCATTCCGATGAAACTGACCGACGTGGGCGGGCGCCTGATCTGTCAGAAGGATGCTTTCCTGTGCGCCGCGCGCGGCGTGTCGCTGGGCATATTCTTCCAGAAGAAAATTCTCACCGGCCTGTTCGGCGGCGAAGGATTCATCATGCAGAAACTCGATGGCGATGGCATGGTGTTCGTCCACGCAGGCGGCACCGTGGTGGAACGCCAGCTCGCTCCCGGCGAACGCGTCGATGTGGACACCGGTTGCGTGGTCGCCTTCACCGACGGGATCAATTTCGACGTCAAGGCCGTCGGTGGCGTGAAAAGTGTACTTTTCGGTGGCGAAGGATTGTTCCTTGCCACCCTCACCGGTCCGGGCAAGATCTGGTTGCAGTCGCTGCCGTTCTCGCGCATGGCCGGTCGCATGCTGGCCGCGGCACCGTCACGCGGTGGCAGCCGCGAGGAAGGCTCGATACTCGGCGGCCTCGGCAACCTGCTCGGCGGCGACAACGATTGATCCATTGCGGCATCATCCCGGTGACGCGCTACGGTGTCACCGGGACTGTCGATGGCGCCGCGCGGCACGGCTGCACCGTCCGATGCACCAGGCATCGCAACGCCGGTTCCACAAAGGAATAATGATTTGTTGATGAGCGCCGCGCGCGTCCATGAAGGCATGCTGGAACCCGCCGCACTGGCGCGCACGCTGGCCTGGCTGCGCGTGTTTGCGGTGCTCGGCCAGACCGCAGCAGTCGTGTTTGTCGCCGGATGGCTCGGCCTGCCGCTGCCGTTGGGCGGACTCATTGGCGGCATTGCGAGCCTTGCGGCATTCGCCGGCCTCGTGCTGTGGCGATTGCGCATGCCATGGCCGGTCAGCGCGGGCGAGATCCTCGCCCATGTCGGCTTCGATACCGCTGTACTCGGCTGGCTGCTCTATCTCACCGGTGGCGCCAGCAATCCGTTTGTCACGCTGCTGCTGATGCCGATCACGCTGGCAGCCACCGCGCTCGGCCAACGCACCGTGTTCGTCGTCGGCCTGTTGTGCACCGGCACCTATCTGTGCCTGCTCTACTGGTATGTGCCGCTGCCCGGCGTGCACATGCACGTCGAGCCATCCGGCTTCGGATTGCACATCGCCGGCATGACCGTTTCGTTCGCGATCAGCGCGGCGTTGCTCGGCGCGTTCATCGGCCGCCTCGCACGCGGGTTGCGCAACCAGCAGGGACAGATTCAACGCACGCGTGAGCGTGCGCTGCGCGACGAAGGCATACTCGCGATTGCGACCCAGGCCGCGGGCGCGGCACACGAACTCAACACCCCATTGTCCACGATGCGCATTCTGCTCACCGAACTGCAGCGCGAACATCGGGGCGGCGCGCTGGCGGCCGATCTGGACCTGCTCGCGGGCCAAGTGCAACGGTGCAGCGACAGCCTGCGCGAGCTGGTCGCAGTCGGCAAGGCGCAGCTGGACGGCACGCCGGAGGCAATCGAACTTGGCCCGTACATCGAGGCGTGCCTGGAACGCTTCCGTCTGCTGCGTCCGGAAATCGAAGTCAGCCTGCGACTGCAGGGTGGCGAAGGAAAACCGTTGCGGGTTCCCGCAGGACTCCGCCATGCGTTGATGAACCTGATGAACAATGCGGCTGATGCATCCTTGTGCAAGGATTCGCAAAAGATAGAACTGGACGTGCGGTGCGATGCCGACACGCTAAGGCTGTGCATCACCGACCATGGCGGTGGTCTGACCAATGACGCGGCTGGTCGCACCCCAACGCCGTTTCATAGCACCAAGCACGATGGTCTCGGCATCGGCCTGGCGCTGGCCGATGCCACGGCGGAGCGCCTCGGAGGTCGATTGACGCTCGACAGCGCGGCCGACGGCGGTACCGCCACACGCCTGGACCTGCCCCTGCATCGCCTCGGCGGAATGGCCAACGCATCATGAGCATCGAATCACCCAAGCCATCCGTGCCGACCACGAGCGACCTCCCGGCGCGACTGTTGATCATCGACGACGACGACATCTTCGCGAGCGTACTTGCGCGGGCATTGACCGCGCGCGGTTTCGAGGTGAAGACCGCGGCCGACGGCGCCACCGCAATCGCGAGCGCACGGCGTGAATTGCCACGCTACGCAGTGCTCGATCTCAAGCTCGGCGCCGACAACGGTCTCAACCTGATTCCGCAGTTGCTGCAGATCGCACCAAACCTGCGCATTTTGCTGCTGACCGGCTACGCCTCCATCGCGACCGCGGTCGAAGCGATCAAACGCGGCGCCTGGGACTATCTGGCGAAACCGGTCGATGCCGATGCGGTAGTACGCGCGCTGCTCGATGACGAGGGCGACGTCGATGCCGCACAGTCGAACGATGTTTCGCCGCCGCTGCGGCGTCTGGAATGGGAACACATCCAACGCGTACTGACCGACTGCGACGGCAATGTATCGGAAGCTGCGCGCCGGCTCGGCCTGCACCGCCGCACCCTGCAGCGCAAACTGGCCAAGCATCCGGTGCGCGAAAGACCGAACGGCAACTGAATCGGATCGGCAGCGCGCTGGCACCACGGGGGAACGCTGCGCTGCAATGGTTGCAATGTGTAGCGTGCCCGGGCTGCGGCATCCGCCGACCCGTGTCGAAAGTCCGATAGACCATTGTCTCGGCTGCGGATGCGAACTCCCCGCCTCGTCGCGAGTCGATAACGTTGTCGGAGCGTTTTCAGCCCGCATTCCATCGGGTGCCCGCAGGATTCCACGATCTGTACAGCATCGCGACAGATGGCGCTGCATACTCTGAGGTGGATACTGTCAACTGGAACCGCTGTGGCGCGTTAGGCGGTGGTCGTGCTTTGTGCCCTGCACCTGATCGAACAAGGAAGCGTCCATGTCGCGTTGGAAAATTGGTGTGATCGCCGTGGCTGGGGTGCTGCTGGCCGCGCTGGCGTACCGGATGTGGAGCGCGACGCCTACCGCGTCGCGACGTGGCGGATCCGACGCGGGCGCGCCGATACCCGTTACCGCGGTTCCCGCCAGCCGGCAGGATGTTCCGGTTTCGCTGGACGCATTGGGCACCGTGCAGGCACTCAACACGGTCACGGTGCGTCCGCAGGTCGGAGGGCAGATCACCTCGATCGCGTTCACCGAAGGCCAGGAGATCGCCAAGGACGCGGTGATCGCGCAGATCGATCCGCGCAGCTACCAGGCGACGCTTGACCAGGCGGTCGCGAAAAGGAAGCAGGACGAGGCGCAGCTCGGTGGCGCGCGCAGCACATTGAAGCGTTATGAAGAATTGATACAAAAGAATTTTGTTGCCGCACAGGATCTGGAAAACCAGCGCCATACGGTACGCCAGCTTGAAGCGACGGTCAGCGCCGACGAGGCTGCGATTTCCAGCGCGCGCATCCAGGTCGGCTACACGACGATCCGCGCGCCGATCGCAGGTCTCGCCGGCATCCGTCAGGTCGACGTCGGCAATCTTGTGCAGGCCGGACAAAGCACCGGCATCGTGACCCTGACCCAGGTGCATCCGGTCAATGTCGTGTTCACCCTGCCCGAGCAGAATCTCGATCTGGTGCGTAACACCGGCACGGTCAACCTGCCGGTTGCGGCGCTCGATCGCACGGACAATCACGTCGTGGCGAGCGGCACGCTCGCGATCATCGACAACCAGATCGACGCGAGCTCGGGCACGTTCAAGCTCAAGGCGGAGTTCGCCAATACCGATAACGCCCTGTGGCCCGGACAATTCGTCAACGTGCGACTGCAAGTGCGCACCATCGCCGCGGCGCTGGTGATACCGACCCAATCGGTGCAGCGTGGTCCGGATGGTTCCTATGTATACCTTGTCCAGGACGACCAGACGGTCAGCATGCAGCCGGTGCAGATCGGGGTCGAGGCAGGCGCAGGAAACATCATCGTCACCAGTGGTCTCAACGAGAAACAGCGCGTCGTCACCGAGGGCCAGTTTCGTCTGAAGCCCGGCGCGAAGGTGTTGGCGCTCGCACCCGGTGAGGTGCCGCCGGTGCAGGCCGCACCGACCACGGACGAACAGAAACGCACGGGTGGCGGCCGGCGCCGGGGCGGCTGATGGGCTTCTCCACCCTATTCATCCGTCGGCCCGTAGCCACGTCGCTGCTGATGGCCGCGCTGGTCCTGCTCGGCCTGCTCGGCTATCGCGCTTTGCCGGTTTCCGCGTTGCCGGACATCGATGCGCCGAACCTGCAGGTCAGCACGCAATATCCGGGCGCCAGTCCGTCAACCATCGCGGCCCTCGTCACGACCCCGCTGGAACGCCAGTTCGGACAGATTTCCGGCCTGACCCTGATGACCTCGGACAGCTCGGCCGGCCTGTCGACGATCAACCTGCAGTTCGACATCGCGCGCGATATCGATGCTGCCGCACAGGATGTGCAGGCCGCGATCAATGCCGCGCGTGGCACCCTGCCGTCGAACCTGCCGTATCCCCCGGTGTACAGCAAGGTCAACGCGGCGGATGCGCCGATCCTGACCCTGATGCTGACCTCCGACACGCTGCCTTTGCGCGATGTGAACAATTACGCCGACAGCATCCTGGCGCAGAAATTCTCGCAGGTGTCCGGCGTCGGCCTGGTCAGCATCGCGGGCAACGTTCGCCCGGCCGTGCGCGTGCAGGTCAATCCTGCGCAGCTGTCCAACCTCGGACTGACGCTGGAAGACGTACGCAGCGCGCTTGCCGCCGCGAACGTCAACGCGCCGAAGGGATCGCTCAACGGCAGCGTGCAGTCCTTCAGCATCGGTGCCGACGATCAGCTCGCCGATGCCGACGCCTACCGCGACGCGATCATCAGCTACCGCGGCGACGCGCCGGTGCGCCTGGGCGATGTCGCGGTGGTCGTCGACGGTGTGGAAAATGATCAATTGTCAGCCTGGGCGAATGGCAAGCCGGCCGTGCTGCTGGATATCCGCCGCCAACCCGGCGCGAACATCGTCGCGACCGTCGATCGCATCGAGCAGATCCTGCCGCAGCTGCGCCAGCTGTTGCCGGCCGGCGTGAAACTTGAGGTATTCGCCGATCGCACCGTGACGATCCGCGCGTCCGTGCACGACGTGCAGTTCACCCTGATCCTGACCGTGATCCTGGTGGTCGGCGTGATTTTCATGTTCCTGCGCCGGCTCTGGGCGACGATCATTCCCGGCGTCGCCGTGCCGCTCTCGCTGCTCGGCACCTTCGCCGTGATGAGCTTTGCCGGGTTCTCGCTGGACAACCTGTCGCTGATGGCGCTGACCGTCGCCACCGGTTTCGTCGTCGACGACGCGATCGTGATGATCGAGAACATCGTGCGCTATCTCGAAGGCGGCCGCGACGGTCGCGAAGCGGCGGAAATCGGCGCGAAGGAAATCGGCTTCACGGTGATCTCGTTGACCGTTTCGCTGATCGCGGTGTTCCTGCCCTTGTTGCTGATGCCCGGCGTCACCGGTCGCCTGTTCCATGAGTTCGCCTGGGTGCTGTCGATCGCGGTGGCGCTGTCGGCGCTGATCTCGCTGACGCTCACCCCGATGATGTGTGCGTATCTGCTCAAGCCCGGCGCGATCGCCGGCGAAGCCGACGCCGCCGACGGCAAACGCCACGGCTTCTTCGGCCGCATGCTCGACGCCTACGAAAGCAGCCTGGACTGGGTGCTCGCGCATCAGCGCTTCACCATGCTGATTGCCGCCGCTTCGGTTGCGTTGACGGTTGCCTTGTATATTATGATCCCGAAGGGACTATTGCCCGAGCAGGATACCGGGCTCGTCACTGCGGTGGTCGAGGCCGACGAGAACATCGCCTTCGGCCTGATGCGCGAACGCACCGAAAATGCCGCCACCGCGCTGCGCAATGTCGTCGATGTCGCAGGCGTTGCGGCTTTCGTCGGCGCCGGGCCGATCAATCCCACGATGAACCAGGGCCAGCTGAGTATTGTGCTCAAGGAGCGCCACGCGCGCGACGGACTGGACAAGGTACTGCCGCGCTTGCAACAGGCCATCGCGGGTATTCCGGGCATCGCGCTGTATCTGAAACCGGTGCAGGATGTCTCCCTGGACAGTCGCGTCGCGGCCACCGAGTACCAGTACACATTGACTGAAGTGGACAGTGCGGAACTCACCGAAGTCGCCACGCGCATGACCCAGACGCTGCGTCAGCGTCCTGAACTCGCCGACGTCGACAACAATCTTGCCGCGCGCGGCCTGCAGTTGAAGCTCGACATCAACCGCGATCAGGCCAGCCGGCTCGGCGTCGCGATCCAGGCGATCGACGACACACTCTACAGCGCGTTCGGCCAACGTCAGGTCTCGACCATCTTCACGCAGCTCAACCAGTATCGCGTGGTGCTCGAGGTTGCACCGCAGTTCCGCACTGGCGCCGACCTGCTCGATACCCTGACCGTACGAGGCAGCAACAGCAGCACGAGCAGCAGCACCACGACGACGAGCAGCGGAGCGACGGCAACCACGACCACGACGGCAACACCGGGCACGATTCCGCTCAGTACGCTCGCCCACGCCAGCGTGACCAACGCGCCGTTGGTGATCTCGCATCAGGACCAACTGCCCGCCGTGACCATTTCGTTCAATCTGGCGCCGGGCTATTCGCTCTCGCAGGCGGTCGATGCATTTAGCGCGGTCGAAAAGGAATCGAACTTCCCGCCCGCCTTGCGCGGCGCCTTCGTCGGCAAGGCGGCGCAGTTCTCCAGTTCGCTCAGCAACGAAGTGCTGCTGATCCTCGCGGCGGTGCTGGTGATCTACATCGTGCTCGGCGTGCTGTACGAAAGCTACATTCATCCAGTCACTATTCTTTCCACATTGCCACCGGCCGGCGTCGGCGCCTTGCTCGCGCTGACCCTGTGCGGCATGAGCCTGTCGATCGACGGCATCGTCGGCATCATTCTGCTGATCGGCATCGTGAAGAAGAACGCGATCATGATGATCGACTTCGCAATCGAGGCGCAGCGCGGTGGCATGAATCCGCACCAGGCCATACGTCGCGCCAGCCTGTTGCGCTTCCGCCCGATCATGATGACTACCATGGCAGCGCTGCTCGGCGCGCTGCCGCTCGCGCTCGGTAACGGCATCGGCGCGGAGCTGCGCCGTCCGCTCGGTGTGGCGATCGTCGGCGGTCTGCTGCTTTCGCAACTGATCACCTTGTATACAACCCCGGTGATCTACCTTTACCTGGAACGCTTCGGCGACTGGGTACGCAGCAAGCGTGGCGTGTACGCGGCGCAGGCGCAGCCCGCGTGAGTATCTCCGGCCCGTTTATCCGGCGTCCGGTCGGCACCTCGCTGCTCGCGATCGGCGTCTTCGTAACCGGCATGATCTGCTACTTCCTGCTCGGCGTCGCGCCGCTGCCGAACATGGAATTTCCGGCCATCTTCGTCTCCGCCAGCCAGCCCGGCGCAGACGCCGCCACGATGGCCTCGACGGTCGCTTCGCCACTGGAGCGTCATCTCGGCCAGATTGCCGGCATCGACACGATCAATTCCAACAGCGGCGAGGGCAGCGCGACGGTGATCATGCTGTTCGATCCGTCGCGTGAAGTCGATAGCGCGGCGCGTGACGTGCAGGCGGCGATCAATGCCGCCGCGCCGGACCTTCCCTCGGGACTGAAAACCGCGCCGACCTATCGCAAGGCAAATCCGAACAACGCACCGGTGTTGATCCTCGCACTGACCTCACCGACACAAAGTCTGGCGGAGTTATACAACTACGCGGATTCCCTGATTGCACAACGCATCCGCCAGCTGCCCGGCGTCAGCGACGTGGACATCGCCGGCGGTGCGACACCGGCGATCCGTGTCGACCTGGATCTGCGCGCGCTGGCCGCACGCGGCATTTCCGCCGATCAGGTGCGCAGCGCGCTGGTCGCGGCGAACGTCACCACCGCGCAGGGATTCCTGAGCGACGGCAAAACCACGATGGCCATCGCATCGAACAACTCGCTGCAAACCGCCGAACAGTTCGCGGCGCTGGTGATCGCCACGCGCAACGGCACGCCGGTGTTCCTTCGCGACGTCGCGAAAATCGCCGCCGGCCAGGAAGACCGCTACCAGGCCGCCTGGTTCGACGGCCAGCGCGCCATCCTGATGCTGGTGCGCAAGCAGGCCGACGCGAACGTCATTGCGACGGTCGACAGCATCAATGCACTGGTTCCGCAGCTGTCGACCTGGCTGCCGCAGAACGTCAAGCTCACGCCGTTTTCCGATCGCACGCCGACGATCCGCGCTTCGGTTTACGAGGTGCAGATCACCCTGTTGATCAGCCTCGGCATGGTCATCGTGACGATGCTGCTGTTCCTGCGTCGCCTCGCGCCGACCCTGATCGCCGGCGTGGCGGTGCCGCTGTCCCTCGCCGGCGCATTTGGCCTCATGTATGTGCTGGATTACACCTTGGACAATTTGTCCTTGATGGCCCTGGTCATCGCGATCGGCTTCGTCGTCGACGATGCGATCGTGGTAATCGAAAACATCGTGCGCCATCTGGATGCCGGCATGTCGCGCATGCAGGCGACCTTGCTCGGCGCGAAGGAGATCGGATTCACGATCGTGTCGATCACCGCGTCGCTGCTCGCCGTATTTATTCCGCTGCTGTTTGCCGGTGGTTTCATCGGAACCTTGTTGCGCGAGTTCGCCGTGACACTGGCCGCGGCGATCGCCATCTCGGCCGTCGTATCGCTCACCGTGACGCCGTCGCTGTGCGGCCAGTTCCTCACCGCGCACGCGGCCAAACCGCCGTCGCGGCTGGTCCAGCGCATCGACGCGTTCCACGCCGGCATGCTCAGCGTCTATCGCCGTGCACTGGATTTCTCGCTGCGTCATCCGCGCAGCATGGCCGTGCAGCCGTTGCTGCTGGTGATCCTGACCATCTGGCTCGCGACACTCGTACCCAAAGGCTTTTTTCCACAACAGGATACCGGTGCGCTGCAGGGTTCCACCGACGCCGGCGCGGACGTGTCGTTTGAAGTGCTGTCAGCGCGACAGCAGGCGATCACCGACATGGTGCGCACCGATCCTGCCGTCGAAAGCGTCGGTTCGCGTATTGGCGGCGGTCGTTTTGGCGGCGGCGGCGGATCCGGCACGCTCTTCATCAATCTCAAGCCGCTCGGCGACGGGCGCTCCGAATCAACCGCAGCCGTAATGGCTCGCATCGGGCGTGCGACGGCCAATGTACCCGGTATCCGGCTGCGCCTGCGTCCGGTGCAGGATCTCGGCGGCATGGGTGGCGGCGGCGGTGGCGGTGCGCAGTATAATTATTCACTGAAGGGCGACGACTTCAACGAACTGCAGACCTGGGCGCCGCGCCTGGTCGAAGCGCTCAAGCAGGTGCCGCAACTGTCAGATGTCGCGTCCGATCTGCAGAAGGCGGGACTGCGCCAGAATCTGGTCATCGACCGCGACGCCGCTGCACGCATCGGCGTATCGATCGGTGCGATCGATGCTGCGTTATACGACGCCTTCGGTCAGCGCCAGGTGTCGACCATCTACTCGGATATCAATCAATACAAGGTCGTCGTCAACGCGCTCGCGGCGCAGGCGGCATCGCCCGAATCGCTGCAGCGGCTGTACGTGCGATCCAAAAGCGGCGCGATGGTTCCGATCACGGCCGTGACGCGCACCGAACCCGGTATTGCGCCGACCTCGGTGTCGCACGAGGGCCAGTTCCCGGTGCTGGATATCAGCTTCAATCTCGCCGAGGGCGTGTCGATGGGCGACGCCGCGACGCTCGTGCAAAACACGATGGCCTCGCTGCGCATGCCCGGCGGCATCCACGGTGAATTCGGCGGCGATCTGCGTCGCTTTCAGCAGCAGCAAGGCGACACACCCATGCTGCTGCTCGCCGCGATCATCGCGGTCTATCTGATCCTCGGCATGCTCTATGAAAGCCTGATTCACCCGCTGACGATATTGTCCACATTGCCATCCGCCGGGGTCGGTGCCCTGCTCGCGATGATCGTGACGAACACCGAACTGTCGGTCGTCTCCGTCATCGCGATCGTGTTGCTGATCGGCATCGTGAAAAAGAACGCGATCATGATGATCGACTTCGCCCTGGTCGCCGAACGCGAGCACGGCCGCACCCCGTTCGAGGCCATCCGCGAAGCCTGCCTGGTGCGCTTCCGTCCGATCATGATGACCTCGATGGTCGCCATCTTCGGCGCCCTGCCGCTCGCGATCGGCTTCGGCGCGGGTTCCGAACTGCGCCAACCGCTCGGCATCGCGATGATCGGCGGTCTGCTCGTCTCGCAGACCCTCACGCTGTTGACCACACCGGCGATCTACCTGCTGCTCGCACGATTCGTACAGCGCAGCCGCGAGCCGCATGCGGCGCGGGTGCCCGTGGCGAGGGTCTGATCGGCACCCCTGCCGGAGTGGGCAACGCGAAAGGCTGAGATTCGCGGGCATTGACCGCTCGTCGTGCGGTCCAGACAACCGAAACACCATAACGGTGCACTTAGTGATGGCAGGTCAACCCTGCGGCACCCGCTGACGGCGGGTGCGACATTGCGCCGCATGGGCGATTGGCTCAGTGGCGGTTAAGTTTGCACTCTTCCGGTATTGAATCCACAGATGAACAAGACCACTTTGCGCGCCGCCCTGGGTGCCGTACTTTTCGCATCGTTCGGATCGGCCCACGCCCATTGCGGTTCGGCGTTCTGTCTGGTCAACACCAGCTGGGACGTGCAGGGTCTCTGGAACGATCCCGGCTCGCGACTGGACCTGCGTTACGAAAGCATCGATCAGGACTCGCTGAAACATGGCAGCGGCGCGGACGACGACGATGGTGACGACGGCGATGCACTGCAGCCGGCGGCACGCCGCATCACCGGCGCACCCACGCTGGCGGATCCCGGCGTGCAGCCGCATCACGATGCACACGACCACGTACCGGTGCGTACCACCACGCACATCGTGAACCTGGCCTACGAGCGCAGTTTCAGCCGCGAATGGGGATTGTCCCTGGTCGTGCCGTGGATCGACCGCACGCATCAGGAATTGCAATTCGGCAGTTCAGGCACTAATCCACATATCCATACTTCGGACTATGCACAGCTCGGCGATGCGCGCGTCACGGCGCGCTGGCAGCTCGCCAGCGGCGAGGCCGCGAGCTACGGCTTGCGCTTTGGGCTCAAGCTGCCGACCGGCTCGCACGATCAGCCCGGCCCGCACGACACCTTGCTGGATCGCTCGCTGCAACCGGGCACCGGCACCACCGATGCGATCCTTGGCGTGTATGCGAACGGTCGACTGGGCAGCGGCGCGACCGGCTGGTTCAGTCAGCTCAGCGCCCAGCGCGCATTCGCCGAGCGGGACGATTACCGCAACGGCACGCGCGTGCAGCTCGATACCGGCGTGAGTCATGCCTTCGGTGCGCGCGTGCTCGGCCTGCTGCAGCTCAACGGCAGCTGGAGCGGCCGCGATGCCGGCAGCGATGCCGAACCGGAAGACAGCGGCTCGCGTTCGGTCAGCCTGAGCCCGGGCGTCAATGTCAGTCTCGGCCAGCACGCCAATCTTTATGCCTTTGTGGAAAAACCCCTGTGGCGCCGCGTCAACGGTGAACAACTCGTGGCCGACTACAGCGCCGCCGCCGGTTTCAACTGGGCATTCTGATCGCGAAGCGCGCCTCCCTGCGCCGCTTCCGGCGCTGATCCCACGAGGAGACTTCGTACCGACCGGTGTTCCCCGTACCTGGTGGCGATCTCGCCCCAGACGAACACGCCGAGCCGAGCCGGTGTGGTTCGGACTGGACAGCCCCGTTCATTCTGCTAATGTCGATTACGCTGCATCGCAACAACGTTTTCCTGGCCACCCTTGCTGCCGGAACGCTGCCTATGCCGATTGCGTACGATGAGATGCACCTCGAAGGTGGAACGGTCCGTCAACACTACGGCGCGTTCTCTCAATGGCTGCAGCAGACGCCCGCGCCGCGGATCGTGCAGAAGCGCAAGGAAGCCGAGTTGGCCTTCCACCGCGTCGGCATCACCTTCGCGGTGTACGGCGAGCAGTCCGGCGGCGAGCGCCTGATCCCCTTCGATATTGTGCCGCGCATCATTCCCGCGGCCGAATGGCGCACCTTGCAGGCCGGCCTGCGCCAGCGCGTGCAGGCGCTCAACCTGTTCTTGCACGACGTCTATCACGGCCAGAACATCGTCAACGCTGGCGTCGTTCCGGCCGAGCTCGTGCGCAACAACGAACAGTATCGACCGCAGATGGCGGGCCTGGATCTACCCGGCGGAATCTACGCACACATTGCCGGCATCGACCTGGTGCGCGCGGGCGCCGGCGAATACTTCGTGCTCGAAGACAACCTGCGCGTGCCGTCCGGTGTGTCCTACATGCTCGAGAACCGTCGCATGATGATGCGGCTGTTTCCGGAATTGTTTTCGCGCCAGTCCATCGCGCCGGTCGAACACTATCCCGATGTCCTGGTCGACAACCTGCGCTCGGTCGCACCGACGGGTGTCGATGATCCGACCATCGCAGTGCTCACACCCGGCGCGCACAATTCCGCGTATTTCGAACACGCCTTCCTTGCCCAGCAGATGGGTGTGGAACTGCTTGAAGGCCAGGATCTGTTCGTGCGTGATGAGACGGTCTACATGCGCACGACGCGCGGACCGCAGCGCGTGCATGTGATCTACCGTCGACTGGACGATGATTTCCTCGACCCGATGACGTTCCGGCCGGATTCGGCGCTCGGTGTACCGGGCCTGTTTTCGGCGGTGCGCGCAGGACGCGTGACCATGGCCAACGCGATCGGCACCGGCGTCGCTGACGACAAGACCGCCTATACGTACGTGCCCGACATGATCCGCTTCTATCTCAGCGAAGAGCCCATTCTGAAGAATGTGCCGACCTGGCGGCTGCGCGAGAAGAAGGATTGCCAGTACGTGCTCGAACACCTCGCCGAGCTGGTGGTCAAGGAAATCCACGGCGCCGGCGGCTACGGCATGCTGGTCGGGCCGACCGCGTCGAAGCAAGAACTGGAGGAGTTCCGTTTGCGCATTATCGCCCGACCGGAAAAGTATATTGCGCAGCCGACCCTGGCCCTGTCCACCTGCCCCACCTTCGTCGAATCCGGTGTCGCGCCACGCCATGTGGACCTGCGACCCTACGTGCTGTCCGGGCACGATATCCACATCGTGCCGGGTGGCCTGACCCGGGTCGCGCTGCGTGAAGGCTCGCTGGTGGTCAATTCCTCGCAGGGCGGCGGGACCAAAGATACCTGGGTGCTGGAGAACTGAGCATGCTATGCCGCACCGCGAGCGAGCTGTACTGGATGTCGCGCCACATCGAACGTGCGGAAAACACCGCGCGGCTGATCGATCTGACCCAGCGCATTGCGCTGCTGCCCGAACGTCTCGAGCGCGGCAAGGCCGGCGCGGCGTGCTGGCTGCGCGCACTCGAAGCCCTCGGCGTCGACGAGGAATACCTGGCACGCCATGACAAGGTCGATGGCGATGACGTGTTGCGATTCCTGACCCTGGATCCGGCCAATCCCTCCTCGATCTACAGTTGCCTGCAACTCGCCCGCGAATCCGGACGCGCGCAGCGCGGTGCGATCACCGCCGAGATGTACCAGGATCTGAATGCATCGTGGCTGGAAATCCTCGGCCTGAATTGGGAACAGCTCATCAGCAATGGTGTGTCACCGTTTCTGGACTGGGTAAAGACGCGTTCGGCGTCGTTCCGCGGCGTCACCGTCGGCACCATGGGGCGCGACGAAGCCTACGACTTCCTGCGCCTGGGTACCTTCGTCGAACGCGCGGACTGCACCGTGCGCATGCTCGACATCAAATACGCCGAGGCACATGGCGAGGAAGAGCGCGAAGCACGCAGCGCGGTGCAGTACTACCAGTGGAGCGCGCTGCTGCACGCGATTTCCGCGTTCGAAACCTATCGCAAGATATACAAGGATACGATACAGCCGGTCCGCGTCGCGGAACTGATCATCCTGCGCGACGACATGCCACGCTCGCTGGCGGTCTGCTGCAACGCCATCCACGCCACACTGACCACCCTGGCCGGTGGCGCCAAGGTCGAGGCGATCCGCTTGTCCGGGGCGCTGGCCGCCGAGGTCCGGTTCGCGCGCATCGACGCGATCCTGGCCCAGGGCATGCACGAGTACCTCACCCATTTCCTGGAACGCACGCACCAGCTCGCCGACGAAATCGGACGCCAGTTCATGTGGTCCACTGATCTGGCAGCCGCGTGAGCGTGGCGGACGACATGCTAAAGTCTGGCCCGCCGAACCTTCGCCGAATGGCCACTTTTTCATGACCTATTGCCTCGGCATGAACCTCGACGCCGGAATGCTGTTTGCGTCGGATTCACGCACCAACGCCGGCGTCGACAATGTCGCCAAGTTCGACAAGATGCGCATATTTGCCAAAAGCGGCGAACGCGTCATTGTCACCCTGTCGGCCGGCAATCTGTCGGTGACCCAGAATGCGCTGGGTCTGCTCGACCTGCGCGCGCGGGAAAATCCCGAAGCGGTCAGCCTGTGGAACGCCCGCTCGATGTTCGCTGTGGCCGGCCTGCTCGGCGAGGCGATGCGCGAGGTGCGTCGGCGCAACGAGGAATACCTGCGTCTCAACAATATCGACGCGTCGGCGACCTTCATCGTCGGCGGACAGATCGCCGATGAGCCGCATCGCCTGTTCCTGGTCTATTCCGAAGGCAACTTCATCGAAGCCTCGCAAGACACCAACTATTTCCAGATCGGCGAGGTCAAATACGGCAAACCGATCATCGATCGCGTGCTCACGCGCAAGTCCAGTCTTTCGGATGCGGTAAAGCTCGCGATGGTTTCGTTCGATTCGACCATGCGCTCGAATATTTCGGTAGGGCCGCCGATCGATGTGCTGCTCTATCGCGCCGACAGCCTCGTCGCCGCGCCGGTGCATCGCATGGAAGAGGATGATGTGTATTTCTCGCGGATCCGCCGCGGTTGGAGCGACGGACTGCGCAAGGCGTTCACGGAACTGCCGGATCCGGGCTGGGAATAGACTCACGGATCTTCACCGATGCGCGCACGCAGGCCGCTCTGCACGGCGCACGCGGTGGCACGTCCGTAATGAACGCAAAAGGCGGCCCTGCACAGGCCGCCTTCGGCGATCGGTCAGCGCGACCGCTCTGCATCGCACCCGCTGAGGCGGATCAGAAACCGGCCTTGAAGATCGTATCGACCGAATAGCAATTGCCGATTTCCGAAGAATTGGCGTAGTCGTCGGTCGCAGTCAGGCTCAACACGGAAGTCGCCGGCGATACCGGCAGCGTCACCGGAATACTGAAGCTCACGCTACCATTGGCGTTCGTCGTGACCTGCTTGCTGCTCAAATAGTACTCGGCGTGGCCGCGTCCGCTGGGCGCACAGGTTTCTGAATAGTAAACATCGATACGGTAGTTGGCGTTGTTGCCGCTGGCCAGATGTCCGTTGAGCGTGGCGGTCTTGCTGACATTGAGCGGCAATCCGTTCAACTGGGTCAGACTATCGATCAGCGCGAACTTCTGCTGGAAATTGCCATTCGGGCCGAGCTTGATGTCCGGCGCACTGCCGTCGTGTGCATCACCGTTGAAGCCGCTCAGATTGCTGCGCACGCTGTTGCTGTAGCCGTTGACGTATACGCCGCCTGCGCCCTGGAAGCTGATCGCGTTGCCCAGCGCCGGCAGATAGCCCACGGTCTGGGTTGCGCCAATCGTGTTGTTGTTCGCCTCCACGCGCACCGCCCAACCGTAGCTGTAGGTGCTGTTGCCTTGTGCATCGATGCCGAACGAATTGGACTGCACCTTGTTGCCCTGTCCGCCCTGGATCACCACGCCATCGAGCAGGTTGCCGGCGATGCGGTTTTTGGATATTTCACAATTGCTGTTCTGCAGAAGAATGCCATTTTCATTGCCCAGCTGGCTGGTGCCATTCGGGCCGAGTCCGATCAGGTTGTTGTTGATGTGGCAATTGCCCGTTGTCACCGAATTGTCCATGTAAATGCCGTTCTTGGACGCATAGGCGATGACATTGCGTTCGCCCGGCGTGGGGCCGCCGATATTGATGCTGCCGCTGGTTACGCCGTGCACGAGGATGTTGTTCTGGCTGCCGCCATACAGATTGATATTGCCGACTTTGCCGCCGAACTGGTTGCCGGCGATCACGTGATTGGTGCCGCCGAAGATCGCAATCTGCTGTACGAAATCCCCGAACGCGAGCCCTCGCACGGTCACTCCGCCGGTCGCCGATACATTGAGCGCATTGGCAATCGTTCCCGGACTCGCTTCCTGGATCACCACACAGAGTTTGGCGTTGAATGCGTTCGCATCGCCATTCTGGCTCGCCAGCGGATTGCCCGCATAGCCATCGATGATCACGGGTTGACTGATCGGCGGCAACGCCGACGTCAGCGCAATCACGCTGGGACAGCCCGGCAGATTGAAACTGATCGTATCCACATTGGAAAACTGGTTGGCTATGCTGATTGCTGCGCGCAGGGAACCGGGTCCGCCGTTGTTGGTGTTCGTCACCACCGTCGATGGCGTCACCGCATACGGCGATTCAAACGCGCCGCGATCCGGTACACCAACGACGCGCGGATTCGAGGCGATATCAATGGATGGATACGGAATCAAGCCTGCGGGAAAGCCGGAATTGATCGAGGTGGATGTGGGCAACAATCCGTATTGTCCCGCCGCGCCGGCAACCGGGTTGATCCACTGCGGCTTGTCCTGGGGATTGGCAGACTGGGTGGCAAAATCCTGCACGGTCGCACCGCCGTCGTAGCCAAACAGCGTGTTGTAGTAGAGGGATACGTCGGGTGGCACTTCGTCGTTGCCCGCTTCGATAAAGTGCAAAGGCTGAAATGTTCCGTACACGCCGTCGTTCGGCCAGATGATGCTATTGAATATCTGCACGATGTTCTGGTTGCCTTCCGAGTCCGGTTCGATGCAGAACGACTTGCCGCCAGACGTGTCAGCGGTGACAAAAAACAGCGACGCGGTCGCATCGTCGATCAAGTCGATGCTCACCTCGCAGTCTTGCTGCAAGGGCTGGGTCAGGTGATCGAATACCGTGTTGGTGATGCTCACCGATCCGTCGCGACTGAACAGCGATACCGGAATGCCCGCGAGCACATACGGACCGGCAGCCGAGCTGGTCAGATCGGTGAAGCGTGTGTTCCTCACAACGATATTGCCCGGATCGTTCGACAGTGCCGGAAAGTCGTTGAATTTGCCGACGCTGAAATTCACGCCCTGGCCGTGACGAAACGTGATGCCTTCGACGGTGATGGTGGCGATCGGATCGGCAACGCCCTGATACACAGCCAGATATCCGTTGCCGTTGAAGTCGAAGACGGTGTTGTCCGGATCGACGGATCGCGTGGTACAAGTCGCGTCGGCGTATCCGCCGAGCAAGTTGAACTGGCTGCTTGCGGAAGCCTGATAGGTTCCGAAGTTGTAGATCCCCTTTACCACCTTGATCGTATATGGCGCGTTGTCAGGCTGACCAGCCGACTGATTGAGCGCGGTATACAACTTTGCGACGGTGTCGACGCAGACCGACGCGGCCTGCACGGTCGAGGTTGCAAACAGGGACAATGCGCATGCTGCGGTCAGCAGCAAAACAGATCGCAGGGGACGGAGACGATAATCGCGGCGTTTCATGGGATTTCCTCGTAGGTTCCAGATCCGGCGAATTTCGCCGTCACTGCTCAATACGAGGATCTGTCGGAAACCGGACACGCCATCGTCGACTGTCGACAACGCGCCACGCCGCAGCGATCAATGCGCGGCGCTGCTCGCCTGATACAAAGGATACAAACGCGATTCTTCGGCATCGATGCGCCGACGCAGGATCGCGCCGACCCGGTACACATCCTTGCGCAGCTGGATCTGCTGATCGCGGCTCCACTCGCCCTGCGAATACGTGGCAATGAAGCCGTGCAGTTCGCGCCCGATACGCAGCATCTCGGTCGACATCTGCGCTACTTGGCGGGACGCATCCGGATGCGCATCCGCGCGTCGCGAAAAATACCCGTACAAATGCCGGTTCTCGGTCGACAGGTGTTCGCGCAGCAAGGCCGTGAAGCGCTGCAGCACCGCGCGGCAGGTGTGCTCGTCGTCGAGCAGACTGGCCTGCTCCATGCGCGCGAACAGCGCGAGCAATTCGCGATGCTCGGCGTGCAATACCGGAATCAGGTCGGCGCGAAACGCGTCACGCGTGTCCTGCGCCGGTTCGGTCGGCACGCGCCGTTCCGACCGTTCGGACAGCCAGCGCTTCAAAAACGCAATCATGGTGAACTTCCTCACAATCAGATTAGCACTGCGCCGCACGCACAGTTCGTGTACCTGAGAACGAGATTGGGGCCGCGACCGGACATTGAAAGTCCCGGATACGGCTGGGCGGGAGGCAACTGCTACACTCGCGCCGTTCCGGCGAGTGTCAGTCCATGGCAGACAGACCACAAGTTACCGAACTTCTCGCTGCCGTGGATCGTGGCGACGCGGGCGCGCGCGACTCGCTGTTTGAACTGGTCTACGACGAGCTCAAGCGCATCGCGCGCGGCCAGGTGCGGCGCTCCGGTGGCGGCCTCAGCATCAATCCCACGACCTTGCTGCACGAAGCCTGGCTCAAGCTGGCACGCGGCGACGATCGCGCATTTTCCGGTAGTGCACATTTCTATAACCTGCTCGCCCAGGCGATGCGCCAGGTGCTGGTCGATCTCGCCCGCAAGCACATGACGGACAAGCACGGTCACGGCCTCGCGCGCACCGAGCTGACGGAAGGCATCGAGCAGAACGAGCGCTCGATCGACGAACTGCTCGCGGTTGACACGGCCCTCAACAGTCTGCGCGAGGCCGATCCGGAGCTGGCCCAGCTGGTGGAATGGCACTTCTTTGGCGGCATCACGTTTGTGGACATTGCCAAAGTACGCAATGTCACCGAACGCACGGTGCGGCGTCACTGGGATCTGGCCCGCGCGTTTCTCGGCACCGCGATCAGTGCCGCCGCGGAAAGCTGAGGAACACCGCTCTGGCCATCGATGCACAGCACTGGCAACGGCTGCGTCGACTGCTCGATGCAGCGCTGGATCTGCCTGCAGTCGAGCGCGCCGCATTCGTTCATGCCTTGCCGGTCGAAAACACCGACCTGCGCGCCGATCTGCGCCGTTTGCTGTCCGCACACGAACGCACCCGCGTCGCGCTGGACAGCCATGCCGCGGATCTCGCCGGGCCGCTGCTCCGCGAGGGTGCCGACGCGGATGCGCGCCTCGCGGAGGATGCACTCGGTCGACAGTTTGGTGCCTATCGGCTGACCGGCCTGCTCGGCGTTGGCGGCATGGGCCTGGTGTATCTGGCCGAACGCGCGGACGGCAGCTTCAGCCAGCAGGTCGCGCTCAAGGTCGTCCAGGCCGGTATCGGCGCATCCGCGCACGAACGTTTCGAGCGTGAGCGGCAGATCCTCGCTGGCCTCGCGCATCCGAATATCGCCGCGCTCTACGACGGTGGCGAACTCGCCGACGGGCAGGCTTTTTATACGATGGAATACGTGGACGGCGTACCGATCACGCAGTTCTGCCTGGAAAATCACTGCAATGTCGAGCGTCGCATCCGCCTGCTGCGCGACGTCGCCAACGCATTGTCCTGCGCACATCGCAATCTCGTCGTGCACCGCGACATCAAGCCGTCGAACATTCTGGTGACCGACGCGGGGCAGGTGAAGCTGCTCGATTTCGGCATCGCCAAACTGCTCGGCGAACTCGGCGACAGCGCGCCGACCCGCACCCACGCCGGCCCGATGACGCCGGACTATGCCGCGCCGGAACAATTCCGCACCGAAGCGATCACCATCGCGACCGACATCTATCAGTTCGGCGTGCTGTGTTTTCGCCTGCTCACGGGCGCTCTGCCGTATCGCGCCGATCCCGCCGACACGTACGCGTGGGCGCGCGCCGTCGCCGAACAGGAACCGATCAGCCTGGTGCGCGCTATCGATGCCGGCACCCTGCGCAGTGCGTGGAATGCAAACGTCGATGTGGCCCGGCTGCGTCGCCAGCTCGGTGGTGATCTCGAGGCGATCGTTGCCAAGGCGCTCGCCAAGTCCCCTGCCGACCGCTACGGCTCGATGGATGCGCTCAACGCCGATCTCGACGCCTTCCTGCAGCGCCGGCCGGTCAGCGCGCGCAAGGTTAACCTTTCGTATACGATTGCACGTTTTGCCTTGCGTCATCGCTATGCCGTGGCGAGCGCGACGATTGCGCTGCTCCTGCTGTGCGCGACAGCCGTCATTGCGCTGCGTCAGGCGCAGCTCGCCAATCGCGAAGCCGAACGGGCGAACGCCGTCGCGAAATTCCTGGTCGGACTGTTCCAGGTCTCCGACCCCGGGGTGAATCGCGGCGAGAAACTCAGCGCGAACCAGATCCTCGAACGCGGCGCGACACGCCTGGGCACTGAGATGTCCGCGCAGCCCGAGCAACGTGCGCGCTTGCTCACGGTGATCGGCGACGTGTATTCCGCGCTCGGCGATTTCGCGCGCGCCAAACCGTTGCTGCAAAGTGCGCTCGCGATCCAGCGCGCGCTGCCCGAGCGCGATGCCTTCGACACCGGCCACACGCTGCGCGTGCTCGGCTGGGTCAACCATCGGCAAGGAGATCCAAAGACCGCGCTGGCGTTGCTCGATGAAGCCAGCGCGCTGCTCGCCGCGAACACGCCACGCGTGATGGAAGAACGCGCCGCGGTAACGAGCTATCGCGGACTCGCGCTGAAAGCGCTCGGCGATTTCGCCGGCGCGCGCACGGAACTGGAACGCGCGATGGATCTGGCCAATCGTGCCGGCGTCGGCGAATCCCCCGGTACGGCAGCGATCCATAACAATCTGGGATTGCTGCTGCGCGATCACGGCGATCCGACCGAAGCCCGCGCGCAATTCGAAACGGCGCTCGCGATCTACCGCCGCGAGTTCGGTGAAGACCACTACCGCACCATCGGCACGACGCAAAACCTCGCGATGCTGCTGCTCGACCTTGGCGACCGCGCCGCCGCACGACCGCTGCTGGAAAATACCAATGCGCGAAACCTGGCCTTGTTCGGCGACGCGAGTGCCGACTACGCCAACGCGCAGAACATGCTCGGCAATATCGACCGCACCGAAGCTCACTACGACGCGGCGCTGCAACACTACGCCATCGCCGAGCGCGCCTACCGAGCAGCACTCGGCGACAAACATCCCAATGTGGCGTTTCCGATCTACAACGCCGGCGAACTGGAGATGGCACGCGGCGACGTTCCCGCCGCGCTGGCACGCTTCGATCAGGCACTCGCACTGCGTCTCGCCGCGCTGCCGCCTGATCACCCCGAAGTCGCCGAGTCCCTCGCCGCACGCAGCCGTGCCTTGCTCAAGCTGCAGCGCTACGCCGAAGCCGAACACGATGCTGCGCGGGCGGTCGACATCCGGCGCGCCAAACTCGCACCCGATCACACTGGCACGGTACAAAGCCTGCTCGACCTCGGCCTCGCGCGCTACGCACAGCAGAACGCCGTCGGCGCGAAACAAGCCTGGGACGAAGCGCTCGAGCGCGGTGCGCGCGCGTATGTGAACAATGCCGCAGCGCTCGCTATCTTGCGCAACACCATCGCTCACCCGGAAGCCGCGTTGCAGACTGCCCCCGCCGCATCGGCGCCAGCCCACTGAGCCGCGATCAACGCGTGTGCGGTTTTCATCCTGCGCCTCGTTCCACCCAGCAACGGCGAGATACCGCGCCTGCTTCAACGCGCGATGCACTGTCGCGGTTTGTCGTAAATCTGGGGCATGGTGGCTGCATTGCGCTGGCGCAACGACTCGCGGCAACAACGGCACAAATCTCCCGCACCCATATTCCAACCTCGACGGCCTATCATTGCTGCATGAAACTAACCCACGTACTCGCGCTACTCCCGATCGTCGGGGTGCCCGCTTTTGGCAGCGCCACGACGGTGCAAGTCACCGCCAATGTCGGCGACGTTGCACCGTTCCAATTCGAAATCAGCGTCGCCGGCAAACCGGTCTGCGCGCTGACTCGCCCGGATGCGAAAACCCCGCCCGCTGCGTGCCGCTTTGACTTTCCCGCCGACGCGCAGCGCATCACGGCCAACGGTAGCTACGCCTGGACCGACAGCGAATCCCGAAAGCTGCGCTCGCTAAAAGGCAGCCAGGCGTTCGACGTGCTCGACTTCGCGGCGGCGGGAAAACACCTCAGCACACCCGATGCGAGCTACGGCGAACGCATCAAGGCATTCATCGGCGCCACGCGTGCATTTGCCCACACGCACAAAGTGGAGTACAGCGACGCGAGCCTGGAAACCGCCAAGCCGGTCACCCAGAGCGCCATCGATGCCGCGCAGAAGCGCCTCGGTTTTGCATTGCCGATCGATTTCGTTTCACTGCTCCGCACCACCGGCCCGCTGGTCATCGACGATCACAGCGTAATGGGCGTCGACGACATCAACGATGCCTACACGCAGATGCTCAAGGTCTGGGGCACGCCAGAGGCTGCGATGCAGGACGATTACAACGAGAACTTCCGCGCCGTGCTGAAAACCAGCACGCTGCTGTTCACCGAAGTCGGTGACGGCTATGGCGGACTGCTTTACCGCCCGGGCAAGACCAAAACCTGCGGCGATGCACCCAGCTACTACTGGACCTCGCAGGAAGGCGGCACCACACTGCTCAAGCAAGCCGACGGCCATTGCGTGGATTTCAGCGGCGCGTTCCGCTGGGTGCTGAACCGCTTCGTCGTCGACAGCCTCGCCAACGAAATCAACGAATCCAGTGAGCAACCGGTCATCCTGATCGATTCCTCGACCGGCGTGCAGACGCTGCAACTCACCGTCGACACGGGCGACACCTTCCACGTGGCGTTGAATCTGCCGTGGAGCGAATAGCGCCAGAGCCACCTTCGCGCCAGTTCTGAAGTGCCAGCCTCGATGTATTACACCCCGGGTGCGCGGTCCGACGCTGCTTCATTTCCACCATGCATGAGAACGCAAAGTCCGTCCTTCTTTCCGACAAGGCTGATCGGCCGATGGGTAGTACCGCTGTCCAGAGAAATGACGACCGGCAGATCGAGATTCTCGAATGACTTCAGTTCCTCGATCAGCTGTCGGATAGTCTTGCCGCGGTTCTCCCAGTCTATCGTTTTCGTCTCGCGATTCTTCCTGTCGGTAATCGAGATGATCTTGTCCGTCATGACCTGCTCCAGCGAAATGGAAAGCGATCCCGCGACTAGGCGCTGATCTTGCGCGCGACAATTTCCATGCACGAGTAATAGCGCGCGCTGACGAAGTAATCGACCACCGCGAATCCCGCCGCCTGCAGCAGGCCGATCAAGCGGCCGCGCGAGAAATTGTGGTAATGTTCCAGTTCGCCCCAATACGGATTGGTGTTCGCCGCTTCCCACTGCCGCCACGTCGCCGTGTCGCTGTTCGGGCAGGAGATATACAACAGCCCGTCCGCCGCCAGCAGCGCGTTCACCTTGCGCAATGCCGCTACCGGATCGGCGAGATGCTCCAGCACATCCGCCATCGACAACACGGCTAGCGGCTCGTCCAGCTGCAGCGTTTCAAAGCTTGAACAGATCGCGCGATAACCCAGCGACTGCAGTTCGATCACCGCCCGCTCGCGCACATCCACCCCGAGCGCGGAAAATCCGAACTCCTCCGCCACCATCACCAGACCGCCGGCACCGAAACCGATATCCAGCCACACCGGCCGCTGCGCACCGACACGCCCGAGCACCGCCTCGCGTCCGCGCAACTCGCATAAACGATCCGCGACGCGATGTACCGTCGGCGCCCACACATTGCGTAAACTTTCCACTTGTTGCGCCGCCGGCAACTGATACGCATGCGCCGTCGAAAACACCTGCCGCTCACCCTCCGCCGTCCAATAGCTGTCGGTGAACACATGCGCGCAATCCTCACAGCGCAACCACGTCATGATCCGCGGCAACGTCGGCGTGTACAGCGGGTGATAGCTACAATCCGCCGACTTGTGCGCCGAGCAGCGATCCAGTGACGCCGCACAGATCGGGCACGCAGTGAAACGGTCTTTCAATGGCGTGGCGGAGCTGAATTCCATTCGGGACTCGTGGGCAACAGACTAGTCGCGCACAGTACCTGCGGCTTGAACGTCCGTAAACCGCGGCCCGCAGTCCCCCGACGCCGTGTGTGCCAGCCGCTCGAAGCTTGCCTTCTGCTTCGAGGCTCGGCGGATCGCTTGCGGGCCGGAGGCTCGCGATTCGCGCGGCGGATGAGCGCTATGCGCCACAGCCGGGCGGCCGCAGCCGAGGGGGCATGAAGGGTCGGGAGAGACCTCACCGGAGGTCGACGGTCGAAAGCTCACGCTGCTTGAAGCTTTCCTCCTCCCTGGGGAGAACGTGGCCCGACGGGTCGGACGAGGGAGAGCCCTCCAAGAAGGGTTGACGGTCGGAATCCCGCGCCCCGGATCACCCATTGAGACGCGGCGTTCGACTCAATGAATAGTGCGATTCCCGATAGGCACGCGGAATTCGCTAGTGAGCCAACCGCCCCACTCCCAGCCGCAGCACCACCAAAGTCCCCACGTTCCCCACAACCGTTTCAAAGAAGTGCCTGCGCGACACGCGCTCCAGATCTGCCCCACCCCTGTCACCCGCAAAAACCCGCCCCGCCCGCTGGCGCACCACCCATACATGCGCTAGCGTGCACGCATGACCGCACAGACCGATTTTCGACCCCTCACCCTTTGTGTACTGACCGTGTCCGACTCGCGCAGCATCGACGACGACAGCTCCGGCGCATATCTCGTGCAAGCCCTGACGGACGCCGGTCACCGCCTGCATGAACGAAAGATCACAAAGGATAATGTGTACCGGATCCGCGCCATCGTCGCCGAGTGGATCGCCGACGACAGCGTCAATGGCATCCTGATTTCCGGCGGCACGGGCTTCACCGGCCGCGACACCACACCCGAAGCCATCGAACCGCTGCTCGACAAACTGATGCCCGGCTTCGGCGAAACCTTTCGCGCGATCAGCTACACCGAGATCGGCACCTCGACCATGCAGTCCCGCGCGTTCGCCGGCCTGGCCAACCACAGCTTCGTGTTCTGCCTGCCGGGATCCACCAGCGCCTGCCGCACCGCCTGGGAAAAACTCATCCACGCACAACTCGACGCCCGCACCAAACCCTGCAACCTCGCCGGACTGATGCCGCGATTGCGCGAGCGCTGAATTATATACAAACGAAATTGGTTACCGGAGCAGCCAACGATGCACAAGGGTAGCGATTGAAATATGACCACCGTTCGCCCTGAGGTATCGAAGGGTGACCGGCTTCGAGTGACGCCATCCAACCATCACGTTGCGGAGCCCCCATGAAAGACATGAAGCGCAAAGACTACGAAGCCGCCCTCGAAGACATGCAGAAGGAACTGGTCGACGCGCAACGCTGGCTGATGGAAAGCGGCAAACGCCTCGTCGTGATCTTCGAAGGTCGCGACGCCGCCGGCAAAGGCGGCGTGATCAAGGCGCTGACCAGCCAGCTCAACACCCGCGGCTACCGTGTCGTTGCGCTATCCAAACCCAGCGAACGCGAAAGTAGCCAATGGTACTTTCAGCGCTATGTGGAACACCTGCCCTCCGCCGGCGAACTCGTGCTGCTCGATCGCAGCTGGTACAACCGCGCCGGCGTCGAACACGTGATGGGCTTCTGCACCGATCAGCAGTACCAGAACTTCCTGCGCGACTGCCCACGCTTCGAACAGATGCTCACCAGCGACGACATCCTCGTCGTCAAATACTGGCTCACCGTCGACCAGGCCATCCAGGAAGAACGCTTCGCCGAACGCGCCAGCGACCCCCTGAAACGCTGGAAAATCTCCCCCATCGACATCGCCGCGCGCGACCAATACGCCGCCTACGGCAAAGCCCGCGACGTCATGATCGAACACACCA
>JBDTLV010000053.1:0-31551 GCA_039934615.1 Tahibacter sp. | reverse complement strand
GCCCGAATGTCACACTCCGCCCCGACGCTGCGTACTCCTGAGCAGCGTCGACTGATTCGCCGCTGCCGCGATGGATGTTCGCGGATAGCAATGCGCCGGTGCCGGTGGGCGAGTGAATCGCCGCCGCACGAGGTGCGCGGTCCGGGAGAATTCGCATGCGTCGTACCGTCGGTGTCCGCTCCATCCTTGTTTTCAGCACACTGCTGTCAGCGGCCAGCGCAGCGCCGATTCCGACGCCAGTACTGGATACCAGCTTCGGCAAGCCCGCGGTGCTGTTCGACCGGCCCGGTGGATTGCTGG
Source organism: Tahibacter sp. (assembly GCA_039934615.1). Taxonomy (GTDB): domain Bacteria; phylum Pseudomonadota; class Gammaproteobacteria; order Xanthomonadales; family Rhodanobacteraceae; genus Tahibacter. Next base: position 31,251 of record JBDTLV010000053.1, on the reverse strand, counting down.
ACCTGGGCAAGAGCCTGCTGGTGCAGCCCGACGGAAAGATGGTCGTGGTTGCTGAATCCAACGGGTCCGCCGCGCCCACACTCGGTGCAGCCGTGCGACGTGTGCTGCCGAGCGGATCGGCAGATACCGCGTATGGCACCAAAGTCGTGCCGCTGCACCACGAGCTCGTCAGCGACGCCGTTCTCGATGCACAAAGCAACGTGTATATTGTGGGACTCGAGGGCTCCGATGCGCGTGTGGTTCGCCTGACGCCGGCCGGCGCGATGGACGCCGGGTTTTCCGCCGATGGCGCGGTGGACGTCGACTTGGGACAAGGCCTGTACGACGTGCCGACTGGCCTGGCGCTGGATGAAGCGGGCCGGCTGCTGATGTCGGGGCAGACGTTCGGAGGCAGTGTGCTCGTGGGTTGGGGTTCCGCACGCCTGCTCGACGACGGAACCGCCGACACCAGTTATATGGGTACAGGTAGCTTTGTGTACAACCAGGGCGCCGGTCGCTGGACGCCGACCAATCCGATACCGCGCGGCAGCTCGCAATTCTTCATGGCGGCATCGCACGAGGATGGCGACGGCCAGGCGGGAAGCCTGGCCGCGATCACCTACTACGCGCCAGGCTATGGCAGCAGTGGCGCCAGCGTCAGCAACTCGCCAACCTGCTCGGCGCTGGCACCGACCGGCACGCTGCGGATACTGCGGCTGGTGTCATTGCCGAATCGCATGATCGTCGGCGTGGGCTATTACGGGACCACGACCAGCGGCAGCCACGCCTACGAATTGCTGGTGGTATGGCCATCGAACAGCACTATCCCGTCGACGATTTACTGCGACAGCACCGACGGCAGATATCTTACCGATGTCGTCATGCTCGACCCGAACAACCTGGTCGCGGTCGGGCGCGTCGGTGACGAGTCGGTCTACGTGCGCACGATTTACGTGCCTGCGGCGAACAACGCCTCGCTCACGTCCACCTCGGCCCTGGTCACTTGGACACAGGTCGGTGGCACCGTGGCCCAGCTGACGGATAACGACGCCCGCATCGCCCGCACGGGGGGCAAGGTCGTGGTCATGGCGACGCGGATCTACGACTTCGATACCGACGATACGGATCCGGTGCTGGCGCGATTCAACACCGATGTGATTTTTTACAATGGTGCAGAACGCGGTGACGGCCGCTCGTTCTGAGCCACAACAGGGTCGAGCCACAACAGGGTCAGGTTGCGATTACCGTTTGAATTTGAGAAAAAGCAGGGGTCAAGATGGATCTGTCGTGCAAACGGACCCCGGTTTTGTTCTGCTTTACCGCGCAGCAGCTTGCGCGAGACCCACGGAATCCAAAATGCGCCCTGTCGCCGCCGCGTTGCTGGTTGTCCCCTTGCTGCTATGCGCCGCGCCGGCACAGGCGGTCTGCAGCGTCGACGGCGGCGGGCCCATCGTGGATGGCTCGGTGGTGACCTGCACCGGCCTCACGACCACGCCGGTCAACGCGCCGTCCGCGATCGGCGTCACCGTCACCATCGTGCCGGGGGCCACGATCGCGGTCACCGGCACGCGTGCGATCCAGCTCGGTGATGGCGCCTACGTGGATGCGCAGGTCGGCTCGGGCCTCAGCAGCGACGTCGCCGTGGTCATTGTCGGCAAGAACAGCATCGCCAGCCTCAGCGGCCTGGTCTACACCCCGGGGACTTTCACCACGGTGTCGGCGGGCCAGGACTCGGTCGTCGCGATCTACGGCGAACTGCAGGGTATGTTCGGCAGTCAGTCCTTCTCGGGCGGCGCCACGTATTTCATCTACCCGTCGGCGACGACCGGTCCGTCCAACTTCCCGCATTACGTCAGCAACGCCGGTCGCATCATGGGTCAGATGGCGCTGGACTGTCCGATATTGACCAAGTCCGAGTTCTACAACGAGCCGGGCGGCATCGTCGACGGCCGAGTGACCTACAGCAGCGATCTGGGATTTATCGGCGGCGTGAATTGCGTCCTGGACAGCATCGTCAGCAACCGCGGCCACATCGGCAAGCTAGCCACCGACAATAGCTCGGTGGTGAACCCCACCTTTGGCGTCGCCGATGTCGATTTCCGCAATGAAGCCACCGGCGTGATCGACGGCGATGTGGTCATCACCCGCGGTTATCACGTGGACAAGGCACGCGGCACGAACGCCGGCCAGATCAAGGGCGATGTGCGCCTGAGCCACCATGATCGCAGCCTGGGAACCTGGTCGGCAGCCTGGTTCGGCACGCCGCAGCGATTCACCAACAGCGGCGCCGTGCGCGGCGTCACGCTGCGCTCCGGGGACTTCATCCAGAGTGCGACCGCGAGCTTCGCTGCGACCGGCGTGCTGCGTGTGGAGGGCGGCAGCGCGTCGCCGACCGACGGACACACGGGCAGTCATTTTCTCGGCAAGCTGCAGATCAACGGCACGCAGAATGCGGGTTGCCTCACTGGCGTCGCGACGCCCAATAGCGTCGTCGGCGGCATCGTCGAGCTCAGCGCCGGCGCGCAGCTCGGCATCGACGTCGCGGCGAACCAGACTTGCTCCTTCAGCGGCACGCTGATCGGTGGCGGCCGCTTCATCAAGAATGGCGCCGGCACACAGGTGCTCGGCGCCGACTTCATCGCGGCGGGTTCGGAGTGGGTGCGTCCGCCGACCGCCTATGCCGGCGGTACCGCGATCAACGCCGGAACGCTGGTCGCAACCCTGTCTGACGCACTCGGTACCGGCAATGTGCAGATTGCCAACAATGCCACTTTGCAACTGAGCGGCACCGCGACCAGCCCGCCGAACGCGATCGAAGTGCTCGGCCTGTCCACGATCAATGTGGCGACCGCGAGCGCAACCCTCGTGAACGCCGGTGGTGCCGGCCGCTTGATCAAGCAGGGCAGCGGCGTCCTGCGTGCGCCCGGCGCACTCAGTCAGGTGGACGGCAGCGAGGTGCGCGCCGGCGGCCTGCGCATCGACGCCGTGCACAACGGTATCGTTACGGTCTTCAATGGCGCCACGCTGGGCGGCAGCGGCACGATCGTTGCGAACCTGATCGCCCAGGCCGGCGCGACGATCGCGCCCGCCTTCGACGCGACAAGTCCCGTGATGTTGCACAGCGGCGGTCTGAGTCTCGGCAGCGGTGCGAATCTGCAACTCACGGCCGGTACCAGCGGCAGCGATGCCGTCGCGATCGCTGGTAGCGTGAGCCTCGGCGGTGCGACGCTGGACCTGCAGTTGTCGGGTGCCATCGTCCCAGGCACCACCTTGCTGCTGGTCGACAACGACGGCAGCGATGCGGTGCAAGGAACCTTCGCTGGCCTCGCGCCGAACGCGCTATTCGTCGCCAACGGCATGCTGCTGCAGATCCACTACGCCGGCGGCACCGGCAACGACGTGACCGTCGGCGTGATCAACAGCGACCGGATCTTCGCCTCGGGGTTCGATCAGCCCTAGCACGTAGGTGGGCTTCAGCCCACCGCTCTCAGCGGTGATGACGCCGCGATGGTGGGCTGACGCCCACCCTGCGCGCCTCTGCACGCACTTCTGCCACTTTATCTAAAGTAATTTATTGATATTGTGGAATGATTTGTAGGGAACCCTCAGGGGCAGAGACATTTACCGAGGTGGCCTGCCCGCTTTTAGTCCCTGACTCTACGTAGAGTCCCTCGCGAACCCGCGAGCCAGCTCGATGGCACGGTCCCATTTGCTCGGGTCGATGAGTCGATCAGCGATGACGATCTCTCCACTGCATTCGTCAACACGTCCGGCAGCAACGTGCGCCGGGATCAGTGCGATTTCAAGCAGCGGCGAACCATTGGAGGGCGTTGCGTCTCCGTCCGGCTGCCGGGGCGCCGGAACGTCCAGCAGCCCGTACGCTTCGTGAGCCCAACTAAAATTAAAAACTGGCCCGGATGCGCACCGACGATGACGGTGCGCAATCCGGATTCGTTCGTCCTGCTCAGGTGCGTGCAAGCTCCTGTGCAGTTTCACTTGCCGTGAAGCGGCGCAGGCTGCCGCGCCTGCGCCACTTCATTGCTCGGTGTGGCGCACTTCAGAGTTGAAACCGCCCGCTAAACCCGTCGCTTCGCAATGAGGCCCCACACAAAAAGGACCACGATGGCTCCCACGATGGCGCCGATGAGTCCGGCACCTTGGCCTGGCGAATACCAGCCGAGCGCTTGGCCAAGGTAACTCGCAACGAACGCTCCGACGATGCCAAGAATGCTCGTCAACACGAACCCGGCAGGTTCGTTCGTTCCGGGCATGATGAATTTCGCGATCACGCCTGCGATAAATCCGATGATGATGGTCCAGATGATACCCATGAATTCTCCTGTGATTGCCCCGTAGCGCGGATCCGCCGCGGAAAAGATACACGCTTTTTTATGACTAACGCCTGACGCGCGGATGCGCCAATGTGTGCAATAGTCGCCACTTCCAATTCAGATGATCAGGAGAGGACATGAGCCGCGGAATGCCGTCAATGGTTGCGTTGTTGGGACTTCTCGCTGTGGCGGGCTACAAGAACCGCGACAAGATCAAGGAAATGTTGGGGCAGCAGAATCAAGCGTCGGGGAGTGCCCCCGGCCAGCTCGATGCGCAGGGCGCGCAAGGGGGAGTGCTCGGCAAGTTGGGCGGGCTTCTCCGCGGCGCGAGCGCCGGCAATGTACTGAGTGGCGGGCTTCGCGATCTGGTTGATCGTTTCAAGCAGAATGGACACGCCGATGCCGCGGATTCCTGGGTCAAGACAGGACCCAATCAACCGATTGCATCGGGACAACTCGAGCAGGCGATAGGCCCGGATGTCCTCAACACGCTTGCGGAACAAACCGGACTGACACGCGAAGAATTGCTGGCCAGGCTTACCCGCGAATTGCCCGGTGCAGTCGATGGGTTCACTCCGCAGGGCCGGCTACCCACCGAAGAAGAGGCGGGACGGCTGGTCTGATTCCCGGCGACGCGCCGAGGTCGTCGTCATCGAACCCTGCCGTCACGCGACCGGGCGGCATCGGCAATCCTGCAGGGCCTAGCGGTTGGCGACATCAACAGCGATGATCGCCCTCGCTGGAAATGCGCATGCCCTGACCCTCGATTCGTTCGACGTCAACAGGGATGGACGTCCAGACCTCGTCGCGTCGATGGGAGCAATCAGTACGCAGTTCGATGTCGTCGTCCATGGCAATGGAATCGTCACGATCGTGGGCGACAAGCTTTTTGCCAACGGGTTCGAACAAGTTTTTCCTTGAGACACTCGCGGCGTGCAGTAGTCAGCTTTCGGTTCGAAGCGCGCCGGGGGCGACGAGTTGCACAAGTGGTTTTATAGTTACGACCAGATGCCCGCGCCGATCGACGGGTCAGCTGCGCGTTGCGATCACACGATCGCTGCAGCACTGCGCACCTGTTCAGCGGTCGGTGATAGATTGAGGGATGTCGATTTCCCCACCATCAGGTAGCGCCATGTCCAATAATCCACTGGAGACTTGGCACCGGCTCGTGCGAGATCACGATACTTCCGGATTGGCGGATCTGCTCGCCGACGACGCGGTCTTTCACTCGCCGGTGGTGCACACGCCGCAGCGCGGCAAGCGGTTGGTGGCGGGCTATCTCGGTGCTGCGTTTCAGGTGTTCTTCAACCCGAGTTTTCGTTACGTGCGAGAGATCATCGGCGCGACGGATGCGCTGCTGGAATTTGAAACCGAGATCGACGGGACCCTGGTCAACGGTGTCGATCTGATCCGCTGGAACGAGCACGGCAAGATCGTCGATTTCAAAGTCATGATACGACCGCTCAAGGCGATCAACCTGATCCATCAGCGTATGGCCGCGATGCTGCAAACGCAGCAGCAGTGAGTGAGGCAGGCAGGCAGGAATGGTGGTCATGGCCGCGTGCCATTCGTTGCGCGGATCCGCTGTGGCGGGTGCGCATCGCTGGAATTGCCAACTTGTGGACAGTGGAGCACTCGCGGTGAAGCGCGCGGTTCAAAGCACGCTGCTGATGAGGCGGTCCGAGGAAGGTTGGCGCATCGATCAGGTCATCGAACACGATGATCCCGAGTGGCGGCTCAACGAGATATGGGTGATTCGATCGGTATGGACGCCGAGCGACTTCACTGCGTCTCTGTCGTGGATGACGGATCGCGATGTTCTGATCGAATTCGACACCACCCGCACCGACAGGAAAATTGTCAGTCGCTTGCGCCGATGCCGAGACCACCCACCGGCTGGGTTTCTGTGGGTTGCTCGAAGCCCGCAATCAATGGCTTTCCGCGCGTGATCGCCCCCTTGACCGAGGGCAGGGTCAGCGATGCCTGGTGATCGGCCTGGCTGGCCCAGACTTCAGTGATCCAGATCGCGTCCGCGTCGGCCGGATCTTTCGCAATCACATAGCTCAAGCAACCGCGCATCCCCGACGCACCTTCCAGCAAGATCGCAATCAGCGTGTCGCGCTGCCCCGCATTGGCTTTGAGTTTGCCGATGAGTCCGTACATTCGCGCGTCTCCATTTTGTGAACCGGGAATGCAATCTTGCGTTGACCACCGCGCGCCGTGCCGCGCAGTTCGTCGCCGATGTCGATAATGCAATTTCGAGGCGAATGCGATTGCCTGCGAGAACCCTCGCGGGATAGCCGATTTTCATTGGCAGCATGACTCTCTTTCAATGAACTTGTTGTGACCGGATTTCGGCCGAATCGCCCGGTCGTCGTTCTCACGACGATCATGGCTTACCGGGAAGCGTACCGACCCGCGCTTATTCCAATCTGCGCTTTGATATCGGGTATACCTGTGTCTTAGTCCCATTGTCCTCCCGTCGCAGCGACGAGAGCTGGCGTAAAGCATCGGTTGCAGCCAGCTCGTGCAAGCACAGCAAGTCGCCGCATTTCAAGCTGACGACCATGACCAAGGTCGCTCTATACGTTGCGGCGCAGTCTCAGTACCGTACGCGCGCGCTGGCGCTACACTGCAAGCGCTTCGATGGGGATCGATGCGGTCCGCTGCCCGCCGCGAGTACGCGCAACCAAGGTTGGCCCGGCCGAGAGCGAGACCGGCGTCACGCTTTTCGCTTCCACATTTTCGGTTATCGACATTTGCCATGCCAGGAGGCAGTGACATGGGTGCAAGGATTCGGATGGAACGGATCGCGCAGGTTTTCGGGCTGCTGTTGCTTTCGTCGGCCATGCTGATCGCCAATGCCTGGGCGGGGTCGATGACAAACGGTACAGCGCAGCGGACCGGGCCCGCCGCGCTGGTTCCGGTCGTGGTTCGCGTTGAAGGTCTCGGCCTGGGCAGCTCGCTGCAGTTACACCGCGGCAGCAGCACGATCACCGCCAGCGCCAATGATCCGTACACATTTCCCGAAATGGGCAGCACCGGAACCGCGCTGGATCTGCAGGTCTCCGTGCAGCCGCTGGGGCAAACGTGTGCGGTGTCCGAGCTTGCACCGGCAACGGTTGCGCCGGACTCCGCGCCGGTGTTCGTGCGCTGCCGATCCGATCCGGGCGTAAGGGTCACGATGCCGACCACGCTGCCGCAGGACCCGCTCAGCGTGATGCTGGGGGATTCCGCACTACGCCCGAGTGCGTATCCGGGAATTCCTTACGAAAGCCGCCCCGGCGTGCTCGGGGGCATTTTTCCGTACGAGTTCCGGCTCAACGCGATCACGCTGAATGGCACACCGCTGCCGGCGAGTTCCGTCAGCCTGGACTTTCGCCGCGGCACGGTGCGTTTTACCCCGGCGTCGACGGGCACGTATGCGCTGACGGTCGAAATTCGCGACAGCGCGGCGACGCAGGCGGTGCTGGTACGCACGTTCACGATCCAGAGTGCGCTGTCGCCTTTTCTCTTTGTCGCATCCGGCGGCCAGGATAGTCCGGGACGGGGCTCGCTGGCGCTGCCGTTCCACACACCGGCCTACGCGCTCGCGCAGAGCACCCCGGATCAGGTGATCGTGTTGCGCAAGGGAACGTACGCGATGAGCGGACTGATCATCGGCGACACACATGCCAGACAGTTCATGGCGTATCCGGACGAAGTCGTATTGCTCGATCACAACTATTCGGGCGACATCTCGGTGCGCATCACGACCGCGCCATCCGCGCGCTTCGAGGGTTTCGATCACACCCGCGTGCAGCAGTACGGATTCGTGAGCGATCCTTCATTGCCCGGACTGGTGATTCGACACGCGCGTTTTCTCGACGGTCGCGAAGGCGCGACGCCGAGCGAAAATCCGGGGTTCATTCACGGCTGGGGTGGCGAGATCACCCGGCATCGATTGTTGATCCAGGATTGCGACTTCGGCCCCTATCAGGAAGTGCAGGGTACCGCCGCGTACGCCACGACGCTGTTCGATGCCGGCGATTCGCTGATCGAAAACAATCAGGTGCGGATCGGTACCGCCGGTGGTTTCCACGACAAGGACAACTCGCTGCGCAATACGTATCGCGAGAACTACATCGAATCCACCCTCGCCAATGCAAACTTCACCGGGATCCGCATTTCGGGGCAGTACAATGCGGACAAAGTACACATCCACCACAATTTGTTCATCAACAGTGGCGTCGGCATCGGCGGGCAATGCCTGACCGAGGGTTGCTACATTCGCGACCAGGACGTCCACAACAACACCATGGTCAACGGTGGCGTCCTGTTGCGCTGGGGTGCCTTCAACCCGGACAGCTTCGGAATTCGCGTGAGCGCAAATATCCTGAGCAGTGGCAGTGTCGCGCCGTATTTGTGGTGGTCGTGCCTGAATACCGTACCACCGTTGTTTTCGACGCAATTCCGCGCCACACGCAATCGCATCGAGTCCACGGCCGCGCTGGCGCTGCGTGACGGAGAGTGCGGCGGATCGGCGATGAACATGTCATGGCCGACCTGGCAGAACACCTATGGGCTCGACACGTCGGCCTCGGGCAGCGTCGTGAGTTCAACCAGCATCCTGGTCGGTCAGGGAACGCAGGCGGGACTCGCGCTGGGCGACGCGCGACGTCCGGCCTTGGGACACCTCTACCTGGGTTCCGACTCACTGTTTGCCAACGGCTTCCAATGAGCAGGGTATGCAATGCACGCGGCGTCGGACACATCGCGTGCCGATGCTGCGCGCGAACCGGGCGAATCGTTCCTGATCGGCGCTTGGCTGAGTGAATGGCGGGCGGCGCAGATCGCCGCCACGTGCTGACGTCGTCGAGTTTCGTATCCATCGCGCGCGTCACGCGACGTCTCAGGAGTAGAGCTCACTGTGTTGCACGGTGGGCTCGAACTCAAGCAGGAACTCGCGATCCTCGGGGTAGTATTTGGCGCGGGAAATGTCTGCGCCGGCAAATGCCTCGATCGACGCCAGCGTATCCCAATAGGTTAAAGTGGAGAAATGGGTAATGTCGCCTTCGCGGCGACGCAGTATGTAGGCCGCGATATTGCCGGGCGTGCCGCGATAGTCCGGCAGCGCGCGCTCCTGCAGGAAGGCAAGATACGCATCCGCTTTTGCGCTGATCGTGGTTCCGTGCCAAACGCGTGCAATCACGGCTCATGCTCCTCTGGAATTGATTTGGCCAACGCCACTGGCGCGTTTCTAGTGCGCCTGACGCACCGTTACCCGGCAAGGCGCGCGCGGCCTCGTCAATCGATCGATGAGCGCGGCGATGACCCAGGTGATGGCCAGCCAAACCACGCCCGCAAGCGTCCAGCCAGGCACGGTTGGCGAGCACCAGCCGCCGTCGCACAAGCCGTTGCGTTCAAGAAGCCCGGGAACGCCAACGGCGTGGAGCCCCAAAATCGTCAGGTACGGTGCAAGCACGAGAGGGCCGCCCACCGAATCGCGGTAGAAGCTTGACCACAGACCCGGCAACAGCAACAGCGTATACGTTGCAACAATGCCAAGAAAGAGTGCCAGTGTACGGGGCTTGTGCGTTTTCAAGAGGCCCGCTCGACGTTCGAATTCATGCCGGGTCGCTCGACGTGGCTGCGTGGACGGCGCTGACTGGCGCACGCAAGACTTTCCGGGAGTTCAGCCGGAACGCGGCGGCGGTGCTGATCGGCGAGAGTGTCGCGATCGACCCTGACACGACAGCGACGTTGAATGGCATGCGGCGGCGTCCTGATGGAGTGGCGACCTATGCGCTGGCTGTGATTTTTTCAAGGCCGCGGCCGATGCGGAAAACGTGTCCGTCCGGATGGCGCACGTGCATTTCGCGCACGTTCCATGGCATGTCCGTTGGGGGCCACGTTACCTCGATGCCCTGCTCGATGCAGCGTCGATGGACCGCGTCGACATCGTCTACCCAGACCGACATCCAGACGCCTTTCTCGGCGGCTTCATTGGATCCCGGACCAAAGGTTTCGCGATAGCCGCTGTGACCACGACCGCCCTGCCCGTCCTGGCACAGGAAAATTTCGCACACGCCGGAGCACACGCCGCCAAAGGTCGGCGGCGAGCCCCAGTCCCAGCCGCGTTTCCAGCCGAGCTTTTCGAACCACAAAAAGCTCTGCGCCAGATCGGATACGTTGAGGATGGGGGTCAAGCCATGTGCCAGCATGCGATAGCTCCCGATGCAGCGCTTCAACGAGTCGATTATCGACGCGGGCGATCGGATCGTACAGTTGAGCGCAGGGTCGAACGTCGATTCGCGGCTACTATTACACAGCCTGTCGCGGCTGCCGCAGTGACGTTGTGGCGACGCACTCACTTTTATCCGCTGCCCTTGCCCGCTTGGGAACCCTGATGAGCCGTCTGAAACGAACCGGTGCCGTGTGCCTGCTCGCCATCGCCAGCCTGGGTGTGCGCGCGCAAGACGCTACCGCCCAGTTGCTCGCCGCGGCGCGCAGCCAGATCGGGGTCACGGTACGCTACGACCCGACCTATTCGCGCATCGCCTATCCGCTCGGCGACGTGCCGATCGATCGGGGGGTCTGCACCGATGTGCTGATTCGCGCCTACCGCAAGCTCGGTATCGATCTGCAACAGCGGGTGCACGAAGACATGCAGGCGCACTGGGGGAGCTACCCGAAATCCTGGGGACTCAAGGTGACCGACCCGAATATCGATCATCGGCGTGTACCGAACCTTGCCGTGTTTTTCACCCGTCAGGGGCGGTCACTGCCGATCCTGCCCACCGACCCGGTCAACTATGCGGCCGGCGATATCGTAACCTGGCTGCTGCCGGGAAACCTTCCACATATCGGCATCGTATCGTCGCGCCACAGCGGCGGGCATCCCTTGGTGATACACAATGTCGGGGCCGGCACCGCCGAGGAGGACGCGCTGCTCGCGTATCCGATCACCGGCCACTTTCGTTACATGTCCGGCGCAGCACCGCGTGTGCACGCCGATGCTGCACATTAGGCGTCACGCCTCGATCGACGCGCAACGCATGTGTTTCGATGGCGACCGCTCAGCGTTTGGCGGCAGGTAGCAACTGCTTCATCGTCGGTCGCTTCACCGGCACACCCGCGGCGTTGCAATCGCCGAGCTTGCACAGCTCGGCGCTCAGCACTGGACTGCTTTGTGCAATAAGATGAAAAATGACATTCTGCTCAAGCTCGCCGTGGAACGCCGCTGCGCCGGGTCCGCGGGCGAAAATCGCGACGTCTTCGCCGCCATGACTTTCGGACTTGAACGGAATGGGTGCTTCCTGCATGTAGTCCGGCGCCTCGGTGTCGACGTGAGTCAGATCCGGCCGCGGCTGGGTAGTGCTCTTGGCACTGCTGTACTGGTGCGGAAATTTCTTCGGGCCCTCGGCTTGCCGATCGGTCGCGCCGAAGTAGCCGGGGCCATTCGCGTAGCCGAGCGTCGTGTAAGGCATGCCGAGCTGATCCCGCGCCAGGTCGGTGGTCGCGCCTTCGAAATCCGAACCGCCGTGCACCAGGCCAAGAATGGGGTTGCCGCGCATCGGGTAGCCGGCGAACGTCATCGTGTGCGAGTGATCGGCAGTGACGACGATCAGCGTATCGGTGGCGCTGGTCAGGTCCATTGCCGCCTGCACCGCGTCGGCGAAGGCGATCGTGTCGGTCAGGGCACGATACGCATTGCCCGCGTGGTGCGCATGATCGATGCGCCCACCCTCGACCATCAAAAAGTAGCCTTTCGGATTTTTCTTCAAAATCCCCAATGCCTTGCGGGTCATTTCGGCCAGGCTTGGTTCGCCGGCCACGTCGCGCGGCCGATCGTTTTCCCACTGCATGTGCGACGGTTCGAACAATCCCAGCAGGTGACTGGTGGTGGCCACGTCGATGGCGGCAAATTGCTGCGCGTTCCACGCGTACGCGGCACCGGGTCGCGCGCTCCACTGCTGGACCAGGTCGCGGCCGTCGAGTCGCTGGCCGGGGAGTTTCGGATATTCCGGATCGCGCTCGGACGGCGGCAGGAATTCGGTGCGTCCGCCGCCGAGGGCGACTTCCAACCCGTCGCCGATCGGAAACTCCACGAGCTGGCGCGCAAAATCGACACAGCCGGCCTGCTGCTGCGCGGCGGGAATTTCCACGTCGACTTCCCAATCGCGCTCCGGCAGATGTCCGTACGTCGCTGCGGGCGTGGCATGGGTGATGCGGGTGGTGGTGACGCTGCCCGTCGATTGGCCTGAGGCTTCTGCGAGTTCCAGCGCGGTGACCAATTCCTCTCCCTTGCTGGACGCGCAATCGCCGCGCTTTGCCGCCTGGCCGATGCCGATGAATCCGGCGCGTGTTTTCGCACCGGTCATGATCGCACTCATGGTGCCGGCGGAATCCGGCGTCTGAGAATCGGTTTCGTAAGTGCGCGACAGGGCGCTGTACGGAAATGTCTCAAACGATAGCCGGTGGCTTTCACCATCGCCACCGGCACGCTGCCCGGCGAGGATATGCGCTGCCGCGATGGTCGGAATACTCATGCCATCACCGAGGAATACAATGACATTCTTTGCTTTCGGTACTGTTTTACCGACGTTCGCGTGAGCGCTCGCCGCACCGGCGCTGAACCACCAGTCCGAGGTTTCACCCTGGGGTCGCGCGATCGCCGGCACCCCGCTGTCCGCGACCGCTGTCGCCGAGGGAGCCGGCGCCTGGTGTGCACAGGCCGTCAGGGTCAGGGCAATGGTCAGCAGGCTTGGGCGATGCGGAATCACGGCGCGCTCCTCAGGGAAATCGACTTACGGTAAGTCCGGATTGTGACAGTTCGGCATGAGTGCAACCAAGCGCGCACGCAGCTGCCGGCGCGGTGGCAGTTTTGCTACTGTTCGCGTCTCGCCGTCCGGTACCGTCGCCATGCCACGCACCCCCCTTTGTGTTGCCCTGAGCCTGCTCGTTGCCGCCTGCGCTCAGGCGCCGCGGACTCACGTTGCCGCGATCAACAATGCCGATGGCGCGCGCGCGGATCTGGTCCTGTTGGAGACCACGGACCTGCATGCCAACGTCCTGAGTCACGATTACTTCAAGGGTGCGGCGGATCCGACGATCGGCTTCGAACGCGTGGCGACGCTGATCCGCGCGGCGCGCAAGGAATTCGGCAATACCTTGTTGTTCGATGATGGCGACACGATCCAGGGCACCTCGCTGGCGGACTATCAGGCGCTCGCAAATCGTCTGCACTGCACCGAGAAGCTCGCGATCTACAAAGCGATGGATGCGCTCGGCTACGACGGCGGCACGATCGGCAACCACGAGTTCAACTATGGTCTGGACTTTCTGTCGCAGGTCACCGGGCATCCGTTGAACGTGGATGGAGTGAGCGCCACGGCGTGTCAGGGCCCGGCCTATCCGCTGGTGCTGTCAAATGTGTTCTCGGCGCGCGACGGCGCACCGCTGTACGCGCCGTATGCGGTGATCGAAAAATCCATCACCGCCTATTCGCCCGACGGAAGCGCGCTGCAATTGCCCCTGCGCGTGGGCATCCTGGGCTTTACCCCGCCGCCGATCCTGCGTTGGGACAAGCGCAACCTCGAGGGCAAGGTGAGCGTGCTCGGCGTGGTCGAAGCGGCGCGGCGCTATCTGCCCGAACTCCAATCAAAGGGTGTCGATGTCGTGGTCGCGATATCGCACGGCGGGCTGAATACGGAGGCCTACACGACGGACATGGAGAATGCGAACTGGCATCTGGCCGGCGTCGCGGGCATCGACGCCATCCTGATGGGCCACTCGCACGATGTGTTTCCGCACGCCAGCGATCCGAAGTCGCGTTTCAATACGATGCAAGAAGTGGATAATGAGCGTGGTTTGGTACGTGGTGTACCGGCGGTCATGGGCGGGTACTGGGGCAAGGATCTCGGCCTGATCAAGCTGGCGCTGATGCGCAAGGATGGCCGCTGGCAGGTGCAGCGCGACGCGAGCCGCAGCGAAGTACGCGCGATCTGCACCTCGGGCAAGGACTGCGTTGCGGCGGATCCGGAAATCGCCGGGATCGTCGCCGCGGAACATGCGGCAACCGTTGCCTGGGTGGACACGCCGATCGGGCGTAGCACGGTGCGCCTCTCGACCTATTTCGCGAATGTCGGCAACAGCACCGCGCTCGGTGCGATCAATGCCGCACAGCGCGACTACACCCAACGCTGGCTGCGTGAGGAACGCCCGGACCTGGCGCGGATCCCGGTGTTGTCCGCTGCCGCCCCGTTCAAGGCGGGATTTGCCGGCCCCGAGGACTATACCGACGTGCCCGCCGGCCCATTGACGGTGCGCAACGCCGCGGATTTGTACCTCTATCCGAATACGATCGCGGCGGTGCAGATCAACGGCGCAACCCTGAAGGTCTGGCTGGAGAAATCCGCCGAACTGTTCAATCGCATCGATCCCGCCGCCAGCGCCGAGCAGGAGTTGATCAACACGCATGTCCCGACGTACACCTTCGATCTGATCCAGGGCGGCGTCAGCTATGTGATCGACGTGAGCCAGCCGGTCGGCGCGCGCATCAGCGACCTGCGCTACCGCGGCAAGCGCGTTGCCGCCGCGCAGGACTTCATCGTCGCAACCAATAACTACCGCGCCAGCGGCACCGGCGGTATCGCCGGCCTGGACGGCAGCAATATCGTGATGTCTGCCGAGCGTACCAATCGTGACGTGGTGATCGACTGGATGCGCGCTCACCCAGCGTTATCGCGCAGCGACATCGAGGCGCGGCCCTGGCGCTTCGCAAGGCTGAGGACGCAAGGTCCGGTCGTCTTCCGCGGTCGTGCCGGCATGATCGACATCGCACGGGCGGAGAAGATTGGCGATATCCGCCAGGACCGCGACAACGGCGATGGCACCGCGACCTACCGCATTGCGCTCGACCATTGATTTACGTTATTTATGTATAAACAAAAACATATATGAACTATGCACACAATGTTGCACCGTGACCCGGAACGCCGGCGCGAGTAGACTGGTCCGATGACCAAATCACCCCCTCCGCCGCGCCCGCCGAGTCGCACCGCCAGCACCGTCGAGGCGCCGCGTGCCGCGGCGGCGACGCTTCCCGCGCATCCAGCCGACGCGTCATCGCGATCGACGCGCGTGCTCGATACGCTGCTGTATTTGCTGCCGGCTGCCTGGCGGCCGCGCGCGCGCGATCTGCTCGTACTGATGCGCCTGGATCGACCGGTCGGTGCACTGCTGCTGCTCTGGCCGACCTGCTGGGCACTGTGGCTGGCGCGGCGCGATTTTCCGCCGATCGGTACCCTCGTGATCTTCACCATCGGCGTGTTCCTGATGCGCTCCGCGGGCTGCGTGATCAACGACTACGCGGACCGCTGGCTGGATCCGAAGGTCGAACGCACGCGTGCGCGGCCACTTGCCGCCGGTCGGGTCAGTACCTGGCAGGCATTGCTGCTGTTCTGCGTGCTGATGCTGTTGGCCTTCGGACTCGTATTGCTCACCAATGCGATGACGGTCAAGCTTTCCCTGGTCGGCGCGGGCCTTGCGACCTTGTATCCGTTTACCAAACGCTACACGCACTTGCCGCAGGTGGTGCTCGGCGCTGCGTTTGGCTGGGCAATACCGATGGCGTTCGCCGCGGTGAACGGTAACGACGGCGCGGATTGGCGGCATGCGCTGCCACCGCTATGCTGGTTGCTGTTCCTCGCCAATGTCGTCTGGGCGACGCTGTATGACACCGAGTACGCGATGGTCGATCGCGACGAAGACATCGAGGCCGGTGCAAAATCCACCGCGATCCTGTTCGGCGATGCGGATCTGGCGATCATCGGCCTGCTGATGGTGACCTTCCTGATCACGATGGTGATGGTCGGAACTCGCGCGCAACTGCACTTTGTCTACTATTTTTCTGTCGCGATTGCCGCGGGACTGTTTGCCTGGCAGCAATGGATTCTGCGCGACCGCAGCCGTGAGCATTGCTTTGCCGCGTTCCGCAACAATCAGTGGCTCGGTCTGACCCTGTGGGTTGGCATCTGCCTGGCGGTGGCATTGCGCTGAGCCTTCACGAGGGGCGCCGAAGCGAAGGTTCGCGCACACCAGGCGCGCGTCGCCTCGACGAGCGTCGCACGCATGGCGTCAGTCGATCAGTTCCGCATAGTCGAAACTCGCCTTGTCCAGCGGATACGATGCTGAGCCACCGGCGACACGGCGACTGACGTACACAATACCTTTTTCCACTCGCGACACCTCGACCACGACCGGGGCGCGCTCGCGAAGGTAAACACGAAAACGACGGCCGATGTTGTTGCCGAGTTCGGTATACGGCAGGTGACCGTCGTCGGCGTGCGAAGCTCGCGAATACACGAGCTGGGTCTGTTCGGCCGCCGGACTCGGGCTCGCTGCGGGATTGACCGCGGCGCGGGTCGCACTGACCGGCGCGGCAAGGCTGGATGCTACGGCAGAGCCAGCAGGCGTCGCGGCAGCGCTTCGTGGCGTCACCGGCGCAGCGGCGGACATGCGCTCAAAGGCCAGGTCGGCCCCGGACGGTGGCGCCTTGGGTGCAGCGCCTGCGGCTGTCCTGGGCGTCGCAGTGACGGGAGCAGCGGTCGACATCGCAGGTGCTGTCGCGGATACCGCACTGGCAACGACGGGCGGCGTTGCAGCCACGCCGGCAGACGCCGGAGTCGAACCCACCGGCATCGCGGCGCCGAAAGGATCCGGCATCGCGGCCGGCACCTCCGCTGCGAGTGGCGCGGTCAGCGGATCGGCGCCTTCGCGCTGCAGAACCGCCAGTACGTTCATCGGCTGCCCGTCGTCGCCAGCGTCCGGCAGCGCGCGCACCGGTGTCGACTCAAGCCCCAACGCGAGTGGCTTGCCATTGATGCTGAGCTGCCCGTGCATGGACGGCACCCAACTGCCGAGATTCTCGTTGTCCAGCATCTCGGCGGCGAGCGCGGGCTCGTATTTCACGCTGACATCCAGCGCACCGCCATGCAGCGCGTAGTCGCGATAGGCGGCTTCGGTGGCGGGATTCACCGCCAGCCCGAGCGCCGCAAGACCGCGCTTGACCACCGCGACGTGTCGATCGACGAACTGTACTTCTGTTATTTTATCTTTCTTTGCACAGTAGCGATTGCGCGCCGCATTGAATCCCAGGTCCTGCAGGTGCCACTCGTCGGAAACGATGCCGTTGTTTCCGCCATCGAGCAGGCTGAACAGGGAGAAATTGTCGTTCATCTGGTGGTTGCCGCTGTAGCTGACCTTGGCCAGGCCCGGTGTCTCCAGCGACTGCTCCAGCTTGAGTTCGCCGCGCTCACGCTGGTAGCTCACCACCAGTTGAGTCGGACCTGGCGACAGCCCCATCGCGGCGAAAGCGTCCGAACCCCAAAAATCGTCATGCGCACAGCCTGCAGTCTCGAACGGTGCAGCGCTGGCGGCACCGAAGACGCTGAGTTCGTTGGTGAATGGCAATCCATACTGCCCGCTGCCGCCCGACAACTCGATACGCACTTCGCGGATCGCATTGAGCAAGGCACCACGCTTGCTCGAAAATCCACTGCTTACATATTGCCAAAATGGAACTTCGACGCGCAGCTTGTCGAAATGGAACGGCTTGAGGTTGCTGCCCTCGGCTTCGGGAAAGACGATATCCGTGGCGCTCACGGTGCCGGTGACGCTCGGCCAGCCACCGCGATACGTCGTGTCATCGCCCGGAAAGGCCAGCAACATCGAACGGCCGAGCACGAAATTGGCGTGGTACATGGTCCAGGCGAACAGGGCGACGATCAGCAGCACCGCCCCCAGAATGCGTACGATCGAGGCGCCTGCCTCTCGATGGAGGGATCTGGTCGATGGCATGCAGTATTCCCAAATAGACGGTCGCAGTATGCCAGCGGCATCGGCGGCGGACCACGGCGTGCATCACGGCTCATGCCTGCCGCCGCTCCAGCGTTCACATCCGCGCGGGGGCACCCGCGGCGCATCCAGTTATCCTATGCTTGTCTCATGGCAAACGATGCATGCGTGCGTCCGCACAGCCCTTCCAATTTCCCGCCGAGAGCCCAGCATGCCGAACCAGCGACGCGATCAGCAATTCGATTTCATCGAGTTCCCCGCCGGCAGCGTGACCGAGCTGCAGAAAGCAGCAGCGTTCTTCCAAGCGGTGTTCGGCTGGAACTACAAGGCCTGGGGCGATGACTATTCGGATACGCAAGACAGTGGAATCGGCAGCGGCATCAACGCCGATCCGTCGCATCAACCGGCGCATCCGCTACCGGTGATCTACACCACCGATCTCGAAGCGGCGCGCAGCCGGGTCATGGCCGCGCAGGGTACGCTGACGCGGGACATTTTCAGTTTTCCCGGTGGCCGTCGCTTTCACTTCACCGACCCGTCAGGCAACGAACTGGCGGTCTGGTCCGATGCCGAGGCAGGCGCGTGATCGACACGCAACTTGATTGACAAGGTAGAGCGGCGATCAGCCGAAGCCAAAGTCCGACTGCGGCGACGGCGGTCGCGGTGGTCGGAACAGCGTTGTATTCAACTCCACATGGCGGCGTTCTGGAAACCCGAGGCGACGCGTGGTCAGCTCGAAGCGTTGCTTGATCAGGTCCGCGAATACGCCTTCGCCGCGCATGCGTGTACCGAAGCTAGCGTCATAGTCGCGTCCGCCGCGCATCTGGCGAACCAGACTCATCACGTGACCGGCGCGCTCTGGCAGGTGTGCCGCCAGCCAGTCGCGGAAAATTTCCTTGACCTCGTGTGGCAGGCGCAGCATCACATAGCCCGCGGCAACCGCACCGGCCGCCCTCGCCTGCTCGAGGATCTGCTCGAGGAATTGATCCGTCACGCTGGGAATCAGCGGCGCGACCAGCACACCGACAGGAATGCCCGCCTCGCTCAAACGGCGAACCGCGGCAACGCGTCGATGCGGCGCCGTGGCACGCGGCTCGAGGCGGCTCGACAGACGGTTGTCGAGCGTCGTAATGGACAGGTATACGCGGACCAGATTGTCCGCAGCGAGCTTCGCGAGCAGATCGACATCGCGTTCGACCAAGGCATTCTTGGTGATGATCGCCACCGGGTGGCGCGTTTCCGCGAAGACCTCCAGTACCTGGCGCGTGATTCGATAGCGTCGCTCGATTGGCTGGTAAGGATCCGTGTTGGTGCCGATCGTGACCGCAGCGCAGCGATAGCCGGGCTTGGCGAGTTCGCTGCGCAGCACGTCGGCGGCGTTCGTCTTGGCGAATAGCTTTGTCTCAAAATCCAGTCCGGGAGAAAGATTGAGATAGGAATGCGTCGGCCGCGCGAAACAGTACGAGCAGCCATGCTCACAACCACGATACGGATTCAACGACACACTGAACGGCACATCGGGCGAGGTGTTGCGACTGAGGATGGACCGCGCGCGCTCCTCGGTGATGAGGGTCTGCGGTGCGCGCACGTCGGCGTCCTCGGGAAACCAGCCGTCATCTTCCGCAACCCGCACCGTCGATTCGAAACGGCCCGGCATATCCGTCGCGGTACCGCGACCCTTGATGGTTCGACGTTCGGTCATGATGCGGGTCAAGTTCCTGGGATCCGATTGCGACGAAGCGCGCGGTCCAACACCGCGCTGCGGATGCCGACAGTGCTGCGCACGAATCGCAGATGCTGCGATTCGGCGCGTGTCACAGGCGCGCAAATGCCGCTGGGTATTCTATTTCCGCCGAATCAAATGACGTCGACAGCTCAGCCTGGGGTCTGGTGCCACAGCCCGAGGACCAGTCCGAACAACGCAAATTGTACGGTGGGGTAACCGCCGTCGACCAGCCACATCAGCGTGCTGCGGTTGGCAAACTGGCAATTGATGCCGAAACTCGATGCAACCATGCCTGCGCCCGCGAGCAGCCCACGTCCGAGCGTAAAATTCAGCGGCGGACGCGGGCCGAGCCAGCAGGCAAATGCCGTGGCAGCGATCAGCGCAAACAGGAAACTCACCGCGAAGACCCGCGCGGGATGGTGGGACTGCGCAGGACCACCATCCGCCGCTTCGCGGTGCCAGATCGCGCCGAACATTGCTTGCGAATACCAGGGGCCGCCGAGCAGGAACGACGCCAGCGCCGCCACGACTATCGCATAACCATTGATGCCGTCCATGCGTCTCCGCAGCGCACGCCACGCAAAAAGTCACTACGGCAAGGCTCACGTCGTGGTGCGGATCATCGCCGGCGGCGTCGCTCAGCGGCTGCCGAATCGCAACTGCGAGCGCGCCTTCGCTCGCGCGAGTTCTTCTTCACGATTGCGCGGCAAGGCATTCGTGGTGAGGGACCGCATCAGACTGCGCGCCGCGACGGCGACCTCTTCCACCGCACGCTGGAAGGCCGCCTCATTCACCTTGGACGGCGCGTTGAATCCGCTGAGCTTGCGCACGAATTGCAGCGAAGCGTCGCGGATCTCCGTTTCGCTGGCCGGCGGATCGAAATTGAACAGGGTTTTTATGTTTCTGCACATGGCAACTTGGTCCACATAGGTATCCGGCAAATTGATGGTGTCCGCTGGCCCGGCGAGTACAGACTCACGCACGATTTCATCGCTCGCGAATGACGTTGAAACGGGCCAGTTCGTTCAACCGCACTTGCGTGCCCGCATCCTTGTGGTTGCTGCGATCGGCACAGACAGGCGCCTTTTTCTCGTCGGTCGAGCACTGACTCAGTCGACCGGAAACGGGCCGTCTTCAAACGTCTCGGCGTGGTAGCCCTTGGATCCGATCGAACGGGCCAGCGGACTTCGGTACTCGCGGCCATGACGCAGCGCTTCGAGCGCCGCGGCAAAGTTCCAGCGAGGCGCCCAGCCAAGTCCATCGCGTGCGCGACGACTGTCGTAGACCCGATCGATGCCGGGAAACATGCGCCAGCCACGCTCGGCATAGGCGTCACGGTAGTCTGGAGCATAACGTTGCAGCACCGCAGGCGCGTTGCTGCGCAATTCGGCGAGATCGCCACGCTGGAATGGCGTCGTTGCGCTGACGATGTAGCGGGCGAAGCCGAGCGACGCGGCTTTCTGCAGCGCCAGCAGATGCGCGTCGACGATGTCGGCGATATCGGCCCGGCGATAAAGCAATTCGTTCACTTTGGTATTTGCGTCGGCATAGGTTTCGCGGGTCGCGCGATTGTCGTCGGCTTCCGGAAAGAAGCGCGAGGTGCGCAACACGATGCACGGCAGCGCGAATTTGCGCTGAAACAGCTCGCACAGGTGCTCCGCCGCAAGCTTGCTGATCCCGTAGATGTTCTTCGGTATGCAGGCGACCTCTTCGTCGATCCAGGCCGCCGGCTGACTCGGCGCCGGGGTCAATGCGTGACCGAAAGCGCTGGTCGTGCTGGTGAAGACAAACGCTGCGACGCCCTGTGCTACCGACTCTTCGAGTAGATTCAGGGTGCCGCTGATGTTGGTGTCGACAAACGCCTGGCGCGTGTGTGTCGCAACCTGCGGCTTGTGCAGGGTAGCCGCGTGCAGGACCGCTTCGACACCACGCATCGCGTCGCGTACGAATTCACGATCGGCGATATCGCCGATGCGATCGGTATAGGGCGACGCGAGCAGATCCACGCCGACGACGTCGTGCCGGCCGTCGCGCAGTGTGCGCGCCAGCGCTTCGCCGAGATGGCCTGATGTTCCGGTGATCAGGATGCGCATGACCGATCCGACGCTGCATGGAATCGTGAGCATGCCTCGCGCCGCTCGGTGATTCAATGCGCGAGCATCCTGCCCGGTGCCACCGGGCGTACCGGCATGCCCAGCGAATATCGTTCACCCGCGACGGCGCGGCGCTCGCGCGATGGCCCAGACCTGCACGTGTTCCGCACCGGCGCGCTTGAGTACGCGTGCGCATTCGCCCAGGGTGGTTCCGGTGGTCATCACGTCGTCAATCAGGATGATGCGGCGGGGAATTGCCGCGCCTGGGTTCGTTGCGAATGCGCCGCGAAGATTGCGTCGTCGCGCCAGTGCACCGAGGCCGGTTTGCGGACTGGTGGCGCGCACACGATTCAGTACATTGCCAAGTAGTGGAATATGCAAGGACGCCGCGATCAGCCGCGCAAGCTCCAGCGCCTGATTGCAACCGCGCTCGCGCAGACGCGTGTGATGCAAGGGCACCGGCACGAGCGCATCGGCCGGCGGACGTTGCGCTTGTGCGTAGCGCGCCACGGCCAGTTCGCTCAACACGCGTCCGCACGCAAGGTCCGCGCCGAATTTGAAGCGTGTCAGGAGCAGATCCAGCGGGGACTCGTAAAGGTACGGTGCCCATGCCGCGTCAAACGCGGGCGCTCGCTTCAGACAGCGGCCGCACAGCGCGTCGGACGTCGTCAGCGGCAATGCGCAGCGCTCGCAGGCGCGCGGGTTCGGCACCAGGTCGGTACTGCAGCCATCGCACAGGTCGCGCTGCTGAGCCCCGGCACCGCCGCAGAGCAGGCAGGTGGGCGGCAGCAGGGCAAAGCCGAGTCGTCGTCGCCACGCGTCAACTTTCAAACGGGCGTTCAAGTTGACAGTCTCCGGGGCGCTGACCACACTCGCGCCACTCTAAACCACGCGGGCGCGTCCATGAGCCACCCTTCCCTACGCCACGATTGGTCGCGCGACGAAGTCGAGCGCCTGTTTGCGCTGCCGTTCAATGATCTGATTGCGCGCGCGCAGGAGTCCCATCGTGCCCATCACGATGCGAACGCCGTCCAGGTTTCGACCCTGCTGTCGATCAAGACCGGCGGATGCCCCGAAGACTGTGCCTATTGCCCACAGGCCGCGCGCTATTCGACCGGAGTGCAGGCCGAGAAACTGATGCCGCTCGACGCCGTGCTGGCCAAGGCGCGCCAGGCGCGCGACGCCGGAGCCACGCGCTTCTGCATGGGAGCGGCCTGGCGTTCTCCCAAAGACCGCGATGTGGAAAAAGTCGCTGCGATGATCAACGGTGTGCGCGAGCTCGGCATGGAAACCTGCGCGACCCTGGGCATGCTCAGCGGCGAACAGGCGCAGCGCCTCAAGGACGCCGGCCTCGACTACTACAACCACAACCTCGACACCGCGCCGGAATACTATGGCGAAGTGATCCACACGCGCGAATTCCAGGATCGCCTGGATACCCTGGCGCAAGTGCGCAAGGTGGGCATGAAAACCTGCTGCGGCGGTATCGTCGGCATGGGCGAATCGCGCGCACAGCGTGCCGGTCTGCTGCAGACCCTGGCCAACCTGCCCGAGCATCCGCAGTCGGTGCCGATCAATCGCCTGGTGCAGGTCGAAGGCACGCCGCTGGCCGGCACGGCATTACTGGATCCGTTCGAGTTCGTGCGCACGATTGCCGTCGCGCGACTGCTGATGCCGGCTTCGATGGTGCGCCTGTCAGCGGGTCGGGCGGAGATGAGCGACGAACTGCAGGCGTTGTGCTTTCTTGCCGGTGCGAACTCGATTTTCTACGGCGAGAAACTCCTCACCACCGGCAATCCGGACGTGGCAGCCGATCGCGCCCTGTTCGAACGCCTGGGTATCCATCCGCTCGAAGTGCAGACCGAATCCACTACCGTACATGCGGACATTGTGGAGAATATGCCAATCTGCGATACCCGGGAGCCGGCGCTGTCAGCCAGCGAGTCTGAAATCGCGGCCTAGCGCGAACGACCGCCAGGCGTCGCCCATGGCTACGAATCGTCCCGACCTGCTCACCCGCCTCGCGCACGCGCAGGCGGCGCGGGCCGATGCCGATCTGCTGCGCCGCTTGCGGCGCGTCGACGACATCGACGGCCGATACCGGATCATCGGCGGCGCGCGTCTGCTGAATTTCGCCAGCAACGACTATCTGGGCCTCGCCGGGCATGCGCGCGTGCGTGAAGCACTGGTCGCTGCGACGCGGCGCTGGGGAGTCGGCGCGGGCGCGGCGCATCTGCTCGGTGGACACAGTGCAGAACATGAACAATTGGAAATCGCGCTCGCCCAGTGGACTGGCCGCGACCGTGCGCTGCTTTACACCACCGGTTACATGGCCAACCTCGGCGTACTCGGCGCGCTTTTGGCGAAGGGCGACGTGTGTCTGCAGGACAAACTCAATCACGCGAGTCTGCTCGACGGCGCACGACTCTCCGCCGCGCAGTTGCTGCGCTATGTGCACGCCGACGTCGCCAGCGCACGACGGCATCTTGATGCACACGGCGACGCCGCCACGCTGCTTGCGACCGATGGCGTGTTCAGCATGGACGGCGACGTGGCTCCACTGCGCGAACTGAGCGGACTGTGCCGCGAATCGGGTGCCTTGCTGTACGTCGACGATGCGCACGGTCTGGGTGTACTCGGCGCCGACGGCGCGGGCAGCGTCGCCGAGGCCGGCCTGCGCCAGGACGACGTGCCATTGCTGATGGGCACACTGGGAAAGGCGATCGGCGTCTGCGGTGCGTTCGTCGCGGGCAGCAGCGCGGTGATCGACGGTTTGTTGCAATTTTCCAGAACATTTATCTATACAACCGCGTTGCCGCCAGCGATTGCGGCCGCCACGCGCGCTGCAGTCGAGATAGCGCGATTCGAGTCGTGGCGCCGCGAACGCCTGAATACCCTGATCGCGCATTTCCGGCACGGTGCGGAATTGCGCAAGCTGTCGTTGTTGCCATCGCGAACACCGATCCAGCCGTTGCTGATCGGCGACAGCGCGCGTGCTCTGCAGTGCTCGCGCGATCTTGAGACGTTGGGCTACTTCGTGCCAGCAGTGCGTCCACCGACCGTTCCTTCCGGCCAGGCGCGCCTGCGCATCACGCTGTCTGCGCTGCACAGCGAAGCGGACGTGGAGTATCTGCTTGACGCCCTCGCGTCCGTGTCATGAGGCCCGCCGAGGCGGATCTGGCGCAGCGACGACCCGTGTGGAGCGTGCTGTCGGAGTTGTATCTCGATACCGATGTCGCATCGAGTCTGCCACACATCGCACAGCTGCTCGCCGAAACCGACTATGCGACCGAGCAGCTGCAGACCATCCTGTTCGACGAAGTGCATGCGGTCCTGCATTGGAATCTGCTGGCTCCCACGGGTGTCTGGGACGGATTTGACCTGGTGTGGCTGGAACAGGAAATCCTCAAACGCTGTCGGCGCCCGCGCTGGCTGCGCGCGAAAATCTCCCGTGCGATTCCCCGCCACTACTGGCAACAATTGTTGCCGCTGATCGATCGGGCACGCGCCGCGACAAATGGATAACTAGTGATCTATTACACTCATGCATATTGAGACAAAAGGCGACGGCCCCGATCTGGTGCTGGTCCACGGCTGGGCGATGCACAGCGGCATCTTTGCGCCGTTGACCCGCGCGCTGGCCGATCGATACCGACTGCATCTGGTCGATCTACCCGGTCATGGCGCGAGTCCGGAGCGACCAGCAACGCTGGACCTTGCCGACTGTGCGCGGCGTATTGCCGAACGCGTTCCCCGGGCGCTTTGGATAGGCTGGTCGCTGGGCGGTCTGGTTTGCCTGCACGCGGCCCTGCAGGGGCAGGCCAGTGTCGCCGCGCTCGCCCTGATCGCGACCAACCCGCGTTTCGTGATTGGCGAGAACTGGCCGCATGGCGTAGCACAATCGGTGTTCAGCGATTTTGCGACCGGGCTGCACCGCGACTACCGGCGTACCATCGAACGTTTCCTCGCTCTCGAAGCGCACGGTTCCGAACACGCGCTGGCCGAGCTGCGTGAATTGAAAGCGCATGTGTTCGATCGCGGCGAACCGGATCTGCAGGCCATGTGCAGTGGCCTGGACCTGCTCGCCGGCGAAGACCTGCGTCTGCAACTCGCGCAGCTGGCGGTGCCGAGTCTGTGGATGGCCGGCCGGCGTGATCGTCTGGTGCCGGCCAGCGCGATGCAATGGGCAGCGCACGCGGCACGTTCCGGGCGCTATCTGGATTTTTCCGCCGGGCACGCGCCGTTCATCGGACATGCGGCCGCGATCGCCGATGCCATTGACCATTTCCACCATGCGACGGTGCTGCCATGAGCCCTCCGTTCGATGCATCGCAGGTGCGCCGCGCGTTCGGGCGTGCCGCGCGCGACTACGCCAAACACGCAGTGCTGCAACGGGAAGTCGAAGATCGGCTGCTGGAACGTCTCGAGTTTCTCGCGGAGCCTCCGACGTGCATCCTCGATCTGGGTTGCGGACCCGGACGCGCGTCCGGGGTGCTGCGCCGTCGCTACAAGCATGCGCAGCTGATTGCGATGGACCTTGCCCTGCCGATGCTGCGCGAGGCGCGACGTGCCGGCGGCTGGTTCACGCCGTTGCCGCGGGTCTGCGCCGACGCGCGACGGCTGCCATTGGCCGACGCGAGCATCGACCTGCTGTTCTCGAATCTGTGCATCCAGTGGATAGAGGATGTGCCGGCGTTGTTTGATGAATTCCGGCGCGTGCTGCGGCCGGGTGGATTTATGGCCTTGTCCACCTTTGGCCCGATGACCCTGCACGAATTGCGCAGCGCCTGGGCGGAAGTCGATCGCGCGCCGCACGTGAGTGGCTTTGCGGACATTCAGCGCGTTGGCGATGCGATGCTTGCGGCGGGCTTTCGCGATCCGGTGCTCGATAGCGACCTGTTCACCCTGACCTACGCGGATGCTACCGCGCTGATGCGCGACCTCAAGGGGATCGGTGCCACCAATGCGGATGCGCAACGCCGGCGTGGGCTGACGGGGCGTGCGCGCGTCGCGGCGGTTGGTGCCGCGTATGAACCGTTCCGCCGCGACGGCCGACTGCCGGCCAGCTACGAGGTGCTCTACGCGCACGCGTTCGCACCGCCGCCGGGGCAACCGCGGCGCAGTGGCGGAGGTGAAATCGCGAGCTTTCCGGTGGACCAGCTGCGGCGTCGCGTGCGCAGTCCTTCATCCTGACTCGGTGGGGTCGATGTGTTGCCACGCATGCGCGGATCAACCTCGCCGCTCGGCTGGGTCGCCGCATTCGCGCCGTTCCCGGCGATGCACCCTGCGATACGTTCAACACATCGACTTAGCTAACTTGTCGCAAACGCGGCCATGTGAAGAAAAAACACGCTGCGGCAAGCGGCAGCAGCGCCGCGTGCCATGCGCCGGTCGGCCCTGGCGACACCGCAACGTTCAACAGCGGCGCGCCTTGCACGCTGACCCAGGCCATCGCGACGACGAGCAATTCCAGCACACGCGGATTGCGGCACAGCGCACCGAGCGCCATGCCCCAGAGTGCCAGGGACGCCCCGATCAGCAGGATGGCGACCGTCGCAGCGGGCATGCTGGTGCTGAAGCGCAGCAGCGCGGGCAGCGTGGTCGCCCACGCGAGTCCCGTCAGTGCAATCAGACGAGCGCCCGGTAGTCGCCAGGGCGAACCCGGATTGATGAAAACCAGGGCCGCGGTACCGTGATCGCGCTCGCGCAAGCCCGCTCGGGCGTACAGGTCCAACGCCAGCATCCACGCGGCTATCACGGCGATTGCCGCAATGGGCACCGGCGTGACGACTTGCACGATGCCGGCAGAGAGCAAAAGCAGCCACCAGAACCAGCCGCGCTGGCGCAGTCCAAGGCGCAATTCTGCAGCGACGAGATTTCCAAAGGCGCCGCGCTGCAGCGGTCGCAGGATGAAATCGAGCCAACGCAGGCTCAGTCCCGCGCGATCGCTGCGCGTGCGCGATTGCGCCGATGCATGTGCCGCAGCGCGATCCAGAAACGGCGCCGCTGCCATGGTGCCGAGCACGGCGATAATGAGCCACGCGAAACGGCCGAGCAGATCGGCCGCGCGCAGGGACCAACTGGTCCAGCTGAAGATTTTTGGCGCCGAGTGCAGCATGTTCACCCCGACGGTGAGCCCCATCGGCGTATCCGCGCCGAGGCGGGGCGCCAGTTCGCGCGTGAAATCGCGCATCGCCACAATCAAGCCGCCCGGGTCGCTGAGCGCACTGTCCAGGTTCATCCGGTCCGAATCGCCACCGAGCACGGCGACCGACAGTCCGAGAAAAAGCGTCCATACGAAAAAGTAGATTATGTTGCCCGCGGTGCGGCGCAGCCAGGGCACCATGTCGAACCACACGGCGAACGTCGCGCTCATCGCCAACGCCGGCAATGAGAGGACCAGTACTGGCTTGACCAGTTCCACCAAGTGGATCGCGCGATCTTCGCCGCGCAGCAACTGTGCAAGCAGCGCCACTCCGAGCCCGACCAGCACGATCAGTCCGAACACCACCATGTGACTGAGCCACTTCGCGAGCAGATAGCTGGTACGCGTCATCGGTGTTGCGACCAGCAATTGCCAGACGCGCGTATCGAAGTCGCGCACCAGGGTGCCGCGCACCAGATAGAAACCGACCAATGCCAGCATGGTGGAACATTCCAGAGCCAGCGCCATGCCGACCCAGGCACTCGAATACGCGCCACGCCGCGAACCGCCCAGCGATACGGTCAGATAGCCGGCGTCGATCGCCGGGAAGCACCACCACGTCGCCAGGGCGACGATGCTGAGCACGACCCAGAAGCGTGTGCTGCGCGTGCGTTCACGCAGGTCGGCGCGCAGTACCGCGGCGAGTCGTCGCAGCGCATCCATCAGGCGGCACCGCGATTCAGCAGCCACAGGTAGGCGTCTTCGAGATCGGCGCGTGCGGGCTCGGCATCGACGGATGGCGGCGTGGCGCCGACGACGCGCAGCAACACACCATCCGCCTTGCGCAGCGAACTGCTGATGTGAAATTGTGCACGAATTTCGGCCAGTCGTTCCGGCGCCACGGTCCAGGTCCAGACGTGTCCAGCCGCGGCGGCGAGCAAGGCGTCCGGAGTTCCGTCGAAATGCAGGCGTCCACCGGCCATGATCGCCAGACCCGTGGCGCTGGCTTCGATGTCCGACACGATGTGCGTCGAGAGCACTACCAGGCGATCTCCCGCGAGGTCGGTCAGCAGATGGCGAAAGCGCAGGCGTTCCTCGGGGTCGAGGCCGACGGTCGGTTCGTCCACAACCAACAATTTGGGATCATTCAACAAAGCCTGCGCGATGCCGACGCGCTGACGCATGCCACCGGAGAAATCGGCGAGGCGGCGATCGGCGGCATCGGCGAGGCCGACCAGTGCCAGGCATTCCTCGACGCGCAACGCGATTCGCGCGCTCGGCAGGCTCTTGACCGCCGCGAGGTAGGCGAGGAATTCCCGTGCGCTCAGCGCCGCATAGACGCCGAAGTCTTGCGGCAGATACCCCAGTTCCCTACGCAACGCGTCAGGAGAGCGCGCAATATCCGTACCCCTCCACAGGATTCGACCCTGACTGGGCCGCGTCAGGGTTGCGAACATGCGCATCAGCGTGGACTTTCCGGCGCCGTTCGGGCCCAGCAGACCAAGAATTCCCGGGCGTAGCGACAGACTCAAATCCGCGACGGCGACGCGCCCACGACGATAACGATAGCTGACCGATTCGACGTCCAATGTCGGAGCCGTCATGGACTATTCCCCTTTCGCGCATCGATGCGACGCGCACGGTTGCAGAGTACCCGCAAGCATCGCATGTCGGCATGGGCCATTAGCACGGGTGACTATGCGCATGGCTTACCATGCACGCATGACACGCCACTCGTCTCTGCTAGCGATCGCGATCGCCTTGTGCTCCGCTCTGTTTTTCACCGCGACGTACGTGCTCAACCGGGCGATGGCGATCGATGGCGGCCATTGGGCCTGGACCGCGTCGCTGCGCTATCTGCTGACCCTGCCGATGCTCGCGATCGTATTGCACGTGCGCGGCGGATTTGCGCCGGTGTGGCGTGCGCTGCGTGCGCATCCGTGGCCATGGCTGCTGTGGAGCGGAATCGGTTTCACCCTGTTCTGCGCGTGCCTGACCTGGGCCGCCGCAAGCGGTCCGGCATGGCTGGTCGCCGGAACCTTTCAGCTCACTGTGATCGCCGGCATGCTGCTTGCGCCATTGATCTACAGCGACGCGCGCGCGCGATTGCCGCGGCGCGCGCTGGCCCTCGGCAGCCTGATCGTGCTCGGCGTGCTGCTGCTGCAGTTTGGCCATTTCGACGGCCATCTGGATAGCGCGGCGTGGGCGGCGTTGGCCAGCGTGACGCTTGCCGCGTTCCTGTATCCCCTCGGCAACCGCAAGATCCTGCTGCACCTGGAACGCAGCGGCGAATCGCTCGATGCGACCCAGCGCGTGTTCGGCATGACGCTCGCGAGTCAGCCGTTCTGGATACTTGTTGCACTTTATGCTTATACACAAGCCGGCGTCCCAGGCATCGGCCAGGTCGGCTTGGCCGCCGGCGTCGCACTGAGTGCGGGCGTGGTCGCAACGATCCTGTTTTTCCACGCGACCGGCCTGGTGCGCAACGACGCCACAGCGCTCGGCGCGGTCGAAGCGATGCAGGCGGCGGAAATCCTTTTCGCGAGCGTGCTCGGCGCGCTGTTTCTCGGCGAACACTGGCCGCAGGGTTGGGCCGCCGCTGGCGCGCTGGTGGTTATCGTGGGCATCGTCGCGATGAGCCTGGTGGTTGCCGCCGACGCGGCCGGCAACGAGCGCGCGACGCGGGCATTGCGCACCGACCGCGGCGCCTGAATCGCGCTCAGAGCATGCGGCGCAGCGTCGAGTCCTTGCGCAACCAGTGGTGCCACAGGGCGGCGGCGATATGCGCGCCAATCACGAAATAGAATGCCTTGCCCAGCCATACGTGCAGGTCTTCGGCCTGCTCATGCAGAGCCTTGTCGGGGCCGAACAGGACCGGCAAGGCAATGTCGGTGAAGGGCAGGACGATGGCGCGCTCGCCGGCCTGGGTCAGCAACACCCCAAGCAGCGGCTGGACGATCATGAAAATGTACAAGACCACATGTGACAGTTTCGCCAACCTCTCGACGATGCGCGTCGGCGCAGGGACGATGGTTGGCGCTGGATGGGTCAGCCACAGCGTGATCCGCGGCATCACCCAGAACAGCAGCAGCAGGCCCAGCAGCATGTGCCATTGCATCATCAGCGCGCGTGCCGGCG
>JBDTLV010000052.1:0-31881 GCA_039934615.1 Tahibacter sp. | reverse complement strand
CGTGGTCGTGCGGACCCGTATGCGAGCTCGCAGTGGCCCGATCGCCGGGTTCCGCGGTGTGCTTATGCGTTGGAGTATGAGAATGGCTCATGCGAAGAGTGCTGACGCGGACAGAACAGTCCGCCGGCGCATGCTAGTCACGCGGCGCCCAGTTACACAATCACCGCATGGCGCAGGCCGGGCGCTTCGTTTCGGCCCGAAGTTGCGTAAGGCACTCAATGCCGACATGCCTCATTGTGAATATGTTCCAATCGTAAATTGATGAAATGAGCAAACGCAACCAGGCTGCCACCGCAACTGACCAGCCAGGCGTGCAGGCTGGTCCAGCGTTCGAAATCGACCAGGACGCCAGCCAGCAGGAGAAAAATTCCCGGCAACAGAAAAGCGAGCGCCCGTCGGCTGCGATGCCGCCGATAGCCGAGACCAATCGTGGTCAATGCCAGGGAGCAGGCGAACAGCACAAATCCGCGTTCGATCCCGTGGTCCGCCAGAAAGCCCAGACCCAAGGCCGGCAATATCGCGATCACGAAAGGCAGCAACGCACAATGCACCGCGCAAAGGAACGATGCCGTCGCGCCGAAACGGTCAGCGATCGCACTCAAGCGCCGCATCAGAGGATGGCTTGCGGCAATTGGCGGTGGTGGTCTGGAAAACGTGTTCACTGATGATGGGTCGTCGACATCGTCATCGCGGCGCGTGCCGCTCGGTTGTAAACAAGCCGTCGGCAAAGCGCGTCGAGCTGTATTGATATACTATAACATATGTCGACTGGGAAGCGCAGCAGCGAAGAGGGGATCGGGCGACAGGGTTCGCAGGCCAGCTTTGAGTCAATCGAGTTGCGGCAGTCTCCCGCATGCAAATTACGCGTTGCTGACCTGCATCCAGATCAGCGCTCTGCTGTCCAGTCAGGTGCTGGTGAGGACGAGAGCCCGGTACCGCCCAATCCCCCCGAGCGAAACCCGTGCTCCCGGGGCGGCGCGGATCACGCTTTCAGACAATCCGCACACGTCCCGTGCATCTCGAGAATCTGCGCGCGTGGCTTGAATCCATGCGCCTGCGCCTGTTCGACAAGCATGCGCGCAACGCCTTCGTCGCACACTTCAACAGCGCCGGCGCAGACATCGCAAATCAAGAATGGCACCTGGTGTGCCTGACTGGGATGGTGACAGGACACGAATGCGTTGATCGATTCGAGTTTGTGGATAAATCCATTCTCAAGCAGAAAATCCAGTGCGCGGTACACAGTCGGCGGGGCCGCGCCGGCCCGCTCGTCTTTGAGTTGATCCAGCAGTTCGTAGGCCTTGACGGGTTTGTCGATCGCCGCGACGAGTTCGAGCACGCGCAGGCGCAGCGGAGTAAGGCGCAGACTGCGCTCTTCGCAGGCTTGCGCGACCGCCCGCACGAAGCCCTTCGCATCATGCCGATGCTGGTGGCTGCCATGCTTGTGCTTGATTGCGCTGCTGCTCATGCAAATCCAGTTGGGGGCGCCTGGCCCAAATTATAGCCCCTCGCGCCGACACCGGGCCGTCAGCGCGCAACTGCCATCGGCGGTGGCAGAGCAACACCACAACGGGCACAGAATGTGTCGCTCGCAGCCGGGTGATGGCCACAGGACAAGCATCGACGGGGTGCCGGACGTTCGCGCCAGAACAGCGAGATTATCCATCCTATGGGTCCGAGTGCGGCTCCCAAACCCAGATCCCGCCAGAAATGCCCCCGCCACCAACCGATCAGCCCGCCGACAGCGGTGAACAGCACCGTCAGCCAGACCATCATCCACCAGTCGACCATCCCCATCAGTCGCAGGAAAACCAGCCACGTCGCGTTCGGATCGGCTGGATCGATTCCCTCGAGCGCGCGGGTCAGTAGTTCGTCCACGCGATCAGGCGCCAGCGCGCTTGAGCGCATCTGAAATGCGTTGCAACGCGCGCTTCTGCCCGACCAGGTAAACCGTGTGATCGATGGATGGCGAAACCTGCGTTCCGGTCATCGCAACGCGCAGGGGTTGCGCAACCTTGCCCATCCCCTCGCCGATCGCCGCCGCAGCGTCTTCAATTGCTTTGTGCACGAGTTCCACTTTCCATTCCGTCATTCCCGCCAGTTGCGCGTGGACCGCCGTGAGGGCGGGAACTGCGGTTGCAGCCTTCAGATGCTTGGCTACGGCGGCATCGTCCCAGTGGGCAATGGGTGCGTACCAGATCGCGGCCTTTTCGGCCATTTCCTTCAAGGTACGGGCTCGATCACGCAGAGCTACAATCACATCCGTGCACGCCGGCCCGCTGGCAAGGTCGAATCCCGCCTCACGCAGCTGCCATTCCAGATGCCCTGCCAATGCCATCGGATCGTCGCTCTTCAGATACTGTTGGTTGATCCAGCCAAGCTTCTCCAGATCGAAACGCGCTGCCGAGTGATTGACATCGGCCACGTCGAACAGTTCGATCATCTGCGCGCGGGAAAAAATTTCCTGGTCGCCATGCGACCAACCGAGCCGCACCAGATAATTCAGGACGGCATGCGGTAGATACCCGTCATCGCGGTACTGCATGACGCTCACAGCGCCATGGCGCTTGCTGAGCTTTTGCCCGTCCGACCCCAGAATCATTGGCAAATGTGCAAATTGCGGCGCCATCACACCAAGCGCATTGTAGATATTGATCTGGCGCGGCGTATTGTTCACGTGGTCATCGCCACGGATCACATCGGTGATCTTCATGTCGATGTCATCGACAACCACGGCAAAATTGTAGGTCGGATAACCGTCGGAACGGAAAATCACCAGATCATCGAGTTCTTCGTTGCTCCACTCGATGCGTCCCTTGACCTTGTCCTGGAACACGACCGATCCGGTCGCCGGATTCTTGAACCGGATAACCCGGTTTGGATCTTCCCGAGCAGGTTCGGAGCGCTCGCGATAGGCGCCGTTGTAGCGCGGCTTGATACCGGCTTCCATTTGTTGTGCGCGCATCGCGTCGAGCTCTTCACGAGTCTCATAGGCGTAGTACGCTTTACCGGCGCGAATCAGATCTTCAGCGACCTGGCGATAGCGCTGCATGCGCAAGGTCTGGTAGTACGGGCCCTCGTCGTGCGCCAGATCCAGCCACTTCATGCCGTCCAGAATGGCCTGAACGGCAGCTTCGGTAGATCGCTCGCGATCGGTGTCTTCGATGCGCAGAATGAACTCGCCGCCGCGATGCTGCGATTCCAGCCAGCAATACAGCGCGGTACGCGCGCCGCCGATATGCAGGTAGCCAGTGGGACTTGGCGCGAAGCGGGTACGTACGGTCATTGCGAAGTGGCAACTGGGGATGGCCGCGTATGGTAGCAAACGCGGCCGATATCCAATCGGGCCGGCGGTGTTCCTACGCCGCCGGGTGCCAGCTCATTTGACGTGAACCGTGATCTTCGGCGACACGATCGGAGGATCGAAAGGTATGTGCGCCGCGTCGCCGAGGACCAGCTGAAGCGTGTGATCGCCGGGTGTCAGGCTGATGTTGGATTCAGTCTGACCCGCACCAAAATGCTTGTGTTGCGCATCATTCGGCAAAGGCTGGTCCATCGCGGGCAAGGAAGTCACGTCGATCAGCAGGTGATGATGGCCCGTTCCTTCCTTGATCGTTCCGGCAGGCGCGACGCCCATACCTTTCAAACCGAATCGAACCGTCAGTTCCTTGCCAACCGTCGCTCCATCAACCGGCGAAATGAAATAGAGCTCGACGCCTGGCGGGGCTTTTGTACGCGGCAATCCGGACGGTTTGGCGGCATCCTCAGCGAAGGCGGCGGAACCGGCGAACAACACAAATGCGGCAACCAGTATGCGTTTCATAAAGCACTCCTCGCATTGACGACGGCGCATGATACGCCGGCAGCGAGGCGCGGCATCGCCTTGCAGGCATGACGCAGCGCCCCCATGTGGGCCGCTTGACACAGTCCGACGACGTGATTCGACGATGACCCCACCCGTGCCAAGCAAGCCCGCCGTCCCGGCAGAACGTTCCGTCTACGCCATCGCCCGGCTGCTGCTGCCGCTGATCTGGCAGTACCGATTGCGCGTGGGCCTGGCGCTCACCTTTCTGGTGGCCGCAAAACTTGCCACCATCGGTGTGCCGCTCGCACTGAAGCAATTGATCGACGGACTCGACGTCAAGCCCGACTTGTTGTTGCTGCCGCTGGTTCCTTTGCTCGCATACGGAGCATTGCGCCTCGCATCTTCCTTTTTCCAGGAATTGCGCCAGATCGTTTTCGCGCGCGTGATGGCTCGCACCTCGCGCCTGATCGCATTGCGCGTATTTGATCATCTGCATGCACTCTCTCTGCGCTTTCACCTGGACCGGCGCACCGGCGGGGTCGCTCGTGACCTCGAACGCGGCATGGGCGCGGTGTCGGATCTGCTGGACTGGACTTTGTATACGATTCTTCCAACCTTGTTCGAAGTCGTCGTGGTCAGTTCGATCCTGATCGTCCGCTATGACGGCAGCTTCGCGCTGATCACACTGGGTACCTTGGTCGTCTATATCGCCTTTACGTTCTCGATAACCGAATGGCGCATGCGTTACTACCGCGCCGCCAACGAAGCAGACACGGAAGCGAACGCCCGCAACGTCGATTCCCTGCTGAACTACGAAACGGTCAAGTACTTCAACAACGAGCGCCACGAGCACGCCCGATTTGATGGCAGTCTGGTCAAACTGGAAAACGCCACCGTCAAGAGCATGAAGACTCTCGCGGTTTTGAATATCGGGCAGTCCGGGATCGTCGCCATCGGCCTGACTCTATTGCTCTGGCGCGCAGCCGCAGGTGTTGCCGAAGGCCGCATGGCAATGGGCGACCTGGTGCTGGTCAACGCTTTTCTTATCCAGTTGTCGATCCCCCTGAACTACCTCGGCATGGTCTATCGCGAAGTAAAACAGGCGCTGTCGAACATTCAGCGCATGTACGCGCTGCTCGATGAGCGCCGTGAGGTACAGGATGCTCCCGATGCCACTGCCCTGCAGATTCGCGGCGCGGAAGTCCGCTTTTCCGGTGTGGCGTTCCACTACGATCCGGAGCGCCGCATTCTTGGCGATGTGGATTTTGTCATACGCCCCGGAGAAACGGTCGCCGTGGTCGGAACGACCGGCGCCGGCAAATCGACGCTCGCGCGCCTGCTCTATCGGTTCTACGACGTCAGCGCCGGAAGCATCCGCATCGATGGGCAGGACATCCGGGCCATCACCCAGGAGTCGCTACGCCGCGCAATCGGGATCGTGCCGCAGGATACTGTGCTGTTCAACGACACGATCTACTACAACATTGCCTATGGTCGATCCGGCGCCAGTCAGGCCGAAGTGGTCGCGGCGGCGCGTTCGGCGCACATCCATGAATTCATCCTTTCGTTGCCAGCCGGCTATGAGACCACGGTTGGCGAGCGCGGACTCAAGCTTTCGGGTGGTGAGAAACAACGTGTGGCGATCGCCCGCACCCTGCTCAAGGATCCGGCAATCCTGATCTTCGACGAAGCCACCAGCGCGCTGGACACACGCACCGAGAAAACCATCCAGGCGGAGTTATCCGAGATTGCTCGCCAGCGCACCACGCTGGTCATCGCGCACCGGCTGTCGACGATCGTCGATGCCGACCAGATTCTGGTCATGGACCAGGGAGCCATCGTCGAGCGCGGTAGTCACGCACAACTGCTGCTGGCAGGCGGCCGTTACGCCAACTTGTGGAACCTGCAGCAGCGAGAAAGCGGCGCTGAGGAGCCCCGATCTGAAGCACTCGTGACTGCCGACAGTTGACGCCCTGTCTTCCTTCGCGACAATGGGTGCAACTTCAACGCCATAGTCACCCAACCGGGTGATCGCTCAGGGGGAGCACGGCATGACCAATAAAATCGCTCTGGTTGGCGCGAGCCAGGCAGAAGAAGGTGAGTTTCGCAGCCTGCTTGGGCCGGCCGCGGCACGCCTGAAACAACGCTGGGAACTCGTTGCGGAACCGGACGCGGACTTGGTCGTAGTCGACGTCGACTCGATCTTTGGCCACATGGCCTGGCTCAAAGCACACGGCGCCGGCAAACGAACCGCCGCCCTCACCGATCGCGTAACTGCGCGGGAATCGGACTTGGTCCTGCAACGGCCGCTGTCGGCAGACGCCATCGCCGAATTGCTAACGCGATATGGTCAAGACATGCCGGAACGGCATTTCGAGCCGCCCACCGAGCCCGTTGCGGCCGCTCCGCCACCGCGCGTCATCCCAACACCGGCACCGCCGAGGGCCGTTCCAGTACGCCCACCCGCCGTCAGTCCACCGACACCCACGCCCGTCGCTGCGCCAGAACCCGTCATGGCTGCGCCGCCACCGACGCGTGACAGCACGTTGATCGACTTCCTCACGGGCGCATCGCTGCTCCTTCCTGCACGCCTGCAGACGGCTGGTGCTCCGGATCTGGTCCTCGATCCGGCCACACAGAGCTACCACGCGGCGGGTGCCGGCCTGCGTGCCCTGACGCCACACTGTCAGCGACTGGTGCGCAAGGCCGACTGGCAGGAAATGTCCAAGGCCGAACTGGATCACGCCAAAGCGGTTGCGCCAGCTCAACCGTACAGTCGACTCCTGTGGTTCTACACACTGGCAGTTTCCAACGGACAGATGCTGCCGGGACTCGACGCCAACGCGCGCTACAAATTGAACAAATGGCCGCAGATCGAGCGCGAATTCGCCAAGCATTTCCGGATCGCGACGTTCATGCTCAAGCAGCTGTCAACGCTGCCGGAGATCGTCGATGGCAGCGGCGCGACGCTGGCGGACGTGATTGACTTCGTCAATGCCTACGACTCGATTGGTTTTGTGGACAATGACATTGCCAAACCCGCAGACCCTGCTGATGCAACCAAGGGCGGAATGCTTTCACGCTTGCGCAATCCTTTCGGACGCTGAGCGTTCGTTGACCCGGGTGCCGACCACGTCGGCGCCCGGAAAAAGAAAACCCTGCGCACAGCTGGTGGCCCCCTCAGCAGAGTGACGGGTCATCACCACGGCGGCGCGGTGGCCAACGGCGATCGTTGACGCCGTTCCACGATGCCGGTTCGGCCGACGGCGTCGGGAAGGCGCGGCCAGTGACTTCCCAAGCACCTTTGATGTGGTGCAAGGAAAATCCGACCAAGCTTCTCGCCTGCCCGACCCGGAATTTCATGTCCGCGACGCGAGCCTGCTGACACCACGCTGTCAGTAGGGGGGGCGCACCATGGCGATGTGCAATCAGCACGCAAATCGCAACGGAGCTTCGCCATGTTGAATTCCAACGTACCCGCCTGGTTCGAAATTCCCACGGTCGATCTGGATCGCGCCCAGTCGTTTTATGAGGGTATCCTCGGCGTGACCCTGAAGCGCGAACCGATGGGCAAGGACATCGAGCTCGCCGTATTCCCGTATGGCGGCAAGCCGAATGCGAGTGGCGCCCTGATTCGCCATCCGGAATGCCAACCTGCCATTCAAGGCAGCATTGTGTACTTGAGCGTCGAAAATCTTGTCCCGGTGCTCCAACGCGCCACTGAACGCGGCGGCGACACGATCGTGCCGCGCACGGCGCTGCCAGGGGACATGGGTTGCTTCGCGCAGTTCCGCGACAGCGAAGGCAATCGCGTCGGACTCTGGTCACCGGTCTGATCGCGCGATGACGGATTGTGTCGTCAGCGACTGACGCAGTCCAACGATGCTGCGGACTGGCGACAATCGCGAGTCCGCGGCATGCTCGGCGGATGCGACGCGCCGACCGACTCTTCCTGATCATCCATGCCCTGCGAGGCCGGCGCACTGCCCTGCCCGCGCGAAGCCTGGCGGACACACTGCATGTATCACTGCGCACGGTATATCGCGATGTGGCCGACCTGCAACGATCCGGAGTGCCGATCGAAGGCGAGGCCGGCATTGGGTATGTCCTGCGCAAGGGCGGCGACATCCCTCCGCTGATGTTCCAGCCCGACGAACTGGAAGCGCTGGTGGTCGGATCGCGATTCGTGCAGGCGTTTGCCGGCGCACGGCTGAGCAAAGCGGCAGATGCGGCATTGTTGAAAATCAACGCGGTGCTGCCGATCGAACTGCGCGAACGCAGCGAGCGCTCACGCGTTTTTGCACCGGATTTCGGCCAACACGCCCCGATCAAGGCGCATATCGACGACATTCATTCCGCGATCATCCAGCATCGGGTACTCGTACTCGATTACGCCAACGAAAAAGCCATCGCCTCGCAACGCGAGATCGAGCCACTCTGCCTCGCCTTCTGGGGCGGCAGCTGGACTCTCGGCGCATGGTGTCGCCTGCGAGTGGATTTTCGCAATTTCCGATTGGACCGAATTGCGCGCTGCACGACGCGAGACGAGGTGTTTGCCGAGACCGAGACACGCAACCTGACCGCTTATCTCGCATCAGTCGGGGCCAATCGCAATTTACCCATGTAGCCAATTTCGATCGACACGCGCCCTACGTTGCGCGATCCGCTACTGCGACCAACCCTACGCGCAACTGAGGCCACATTCGGGACGAACCGGTGTCGCACGATCGGCAAGGCCGACCCCGTCGACAGTCGTCAAATGAGAGAATATCCGCGTCTTGGACGAGACTAACTCGCCCAAGACGGCCGCCGCCGAGTCAGCCGGTGGCGCCCTAACCTTCAACGTGCGTTTCAGGAGGCAGGCTGCGCGCCAGCCCGGTGTGACGCACGTCTTTGCCACGCACAAGATAAATCACCTGCTCGCAAAGATTCTTGCAACGATCACCGATGCGCTCCAGCGATCGAGCGCACCACAGCAGTTCCAGAGCCGCCGGCACGCGTGCCGCATCCTGCTGCATCAATTCCACCAGCATGCCAGCCAGTTCCTTGTACAGGACGTCGACTTCGCGATCCCGGCGCAGTCGCTCCAGGGCACCGATGTCGTCCATTCGCGCGAACGTGTCCAGCGCGCCACGCAATTGATCACGCACCAGCATGCCCATCTGCGCCAGCCGCATCCCGTATCGTTCCGCAACCTCCGCGCCGGCCAGTTTGTCGGCCTTCTTCGCGATGCGCTCAGCTTCGTCGCCAATGCGCTCCAGGTCCGTGACCATGCGCACGACCGCGAGCACGAGGCGCAAGTCGGACGCAGCCGGCTGACGGCGCGCAAGAATCTGTGTGCAGCGCGCATCGATATCGAGTTCGGCGGCGTTCACTTCGGACTCGCGCGCGACCACTTCATCGGTGCGTCGCGCGTCCTGTTCCGCGTGCGCTTGCAGGGCGGTCGAGAGTTGCTGTTCAACCAGGCCACCCATGGCGAGTACCTGCCGCGTCAACGCCGCCAGCTCGCTGTTGAACTGTTGCGAAATATGCTGGTCCAGATGAAGGCGGTCCATTCGATTCCAATGCGGAAAAATCAATGATCGTGGTTTGTGGAGAATAGCGCGCTACCGAACGCATCGCGAATCAGCGTAGCTTGCCCGTGATGTAATCTTCGGTCTGGCGCAATCGTGGGTTGGTGAACATCGCGTCGGTCGCGTCGAATTCGAGGACGCGCCCGGAATGCATGAAGGCCGTGAAATCCGCGACTCGCGCGGCCTGTTGCATATTGTGCGTGACCAACAGAACGCTGTAGCGCTGGGCCAGCGAAACGACCAGCTCCTCGAACTTGAGCGTGGAAATGGGATCCAGCATCGATGCTGGCTCATCCATCAGCAGGATTTCCGGTTCGACCGCGAGAGCCCGCGCCATCACGAGGCGTTGCTGCTGCCCGGCCGACAGAGACAGTGCGCTGCGTTCCAGCCGGTCACGCACTTCATCCCACAGCGCTGCTGCGCGCAGTGCCGTTTCGACCCGTTCGTCAAGCAGGCGCCGTTTGCGCAGACCACTGAGGCGCAGGCCGAAGGCGACATTTTCGTAGACGGAAAGCGGAAACGGGTTGGGGCGCTGAAACACCATTCCCACCCGCCGGCGCAGTTCGGGCAGCGCGACATCGTCGCCGTGCACGTCACGTCCCTGCACCTGCACGACACCGCGCACGCGACAATCCGGTATCTCGTCGTTGAGGCGGTTGAAACAGCGGAGCAAGCTGGACTTGCCACAACCGGATGGTCCGACCAGCGCGGTGACGCGGGCACTCGGTACTTGCAGGTGTACGCCGTTCAGGGCGCGATCACTGCCGTAGTCCAGCACGATGTCGCGCGCCTCCAGCGCGATGCTCATGCCATCGAGCAAGCCTGCCGGGGTGGTCGGACTTTCTTGCAAAACAGACTTGTGCACCGATTCAATCATCCTGAAATTGCCGCGAGCGTTCGCGCAGGCGGTTGCGCACCAGAATGGCGATCGCATTCAGTATCACGACCAGCGCCAGCAAAAGCAGGGCAGCTGCATAGGCACGGCCGCCCGCCCGCACGGCGTCATTGCCACTAAGGGCCTGATCGTAGACGACATGCCCCAGGTGCATGAACGCGCGCGATGGGTGCAACCAAGGGAATTCGGCGTCAACCGGCAGCGCGGCGGCGAGCTTGACGACGCCCACCAGCATCAGTGGCGCCACTTCTCCGGCGGCTCGCGAAACAGCGAGAATCAATCCAGTCAGCAGGGCCGGACGCGCGACCGGCAATACAACATTCCAGAGCATTTCCGAGCGCGTGGCACCCAACGCAAGGGCGCCCATGCGCAAACTTCGCGGCACCCGGGACAAACCTTCCTCGGTCGCCACGATCACCACCGGCAGGGTCAATAGCGCCAGCGTCAGTGCGGACCATAACAAGCCGCCCGCGCCGAATGTCGGTGCCGGCAACCGCTCGGCATAGAACCAACGATCCAGAGATCCACCCAGCGTATGTACAAAGAGAGCCAATCCGAATAGCCCGTAGATCACACTCGGAACGGCAGCGAGATTGCTCACGGACGCGCGGATCAGGCGCGCGCGCCAGCCTGACCCTGCGTATTCGTGCATCCACAATGCCGTGAGTACACCAAGCGGCATGACCAGTATGCTCATCAGGATCACCAGCAGGGCCGACCCGATCAGCGCCGCGAGCAAACCATCGCCTCCCGCAACCGCCTGCGCCCGGCCGCCTTGCAGAAACAGCCAGGCACGGCTCAACAGGGTGCGGCAGCGCTCAACCCAGTCAAGCCGGTTGGGTGCGATTACTTCTGCAATATCGGAATGATGCAAAACTATACCGGCAGGCATTCCTGACCATACGATTGGCTCGTCACGCTCAACGGATCGATAAACCGCCTCCCGAACGAACCAATGTCGACCGTCGCGCAGTCGAATCAACAGGATATCCTGCGGTCGATCGCGCGTCGTCAGATCCGCCACGGCGATGCGCCGATAAGCGTCGCCCTGACGCCGCCATTCGCTGCCTCGAATGACCAGCCGATCGCCGGCCACCTCAACCAGTTCACCCAACAGGCTATCGCCTGGGTCACCGCGCAGGCTCAACACTTCGACCGGCAATACCGCAAAGGCTGAGCTGGCCTGCTGCACAAGCAGCGCGAGCAGCCCCGCCAACAACAGCAGGCACAGACCGACTGCACCTGCCGACAGCCAACGCCCCGCGCCGTCGATTGCATGCACGGGACGTGCGCGCTCAGACATCAGCGCGATCACAGACGCGCATACCGGCGACGCAACCAGCCGCGCACCATTTCCGCCATCGCGTTCACGATCAGGCAAAGGCTAAAAAGCGCTATGGCCGACAACAGCAGCAACCGATACTGCGCGGAACCGGGTATCGCAATCGGCGCCTCGAGGGCCAGATTGGCCGCGATGGTTCGCAGACCGGACGCGAGTCCCAAATCCAGCACCGGCGTATTTCCACTGGCCATCAGCACGATCATGGTTTCGCCCAGCGCCCGCCCGAACCCCAGCAACAGTGCGGCGAGCAAACCAGGGCTGGCGGCCGGCAAAAGTAATCGCCAGATGGTCTGCCAGCGGGTCGCACCCAGCGCGTGCGCGCCGTCGGCGAGACTGGCGGGCACGCCGAAAAGTGCGTCTTCGGCGATCGAAAATACGGTGGGCACAATCGCGACGCCGAGCACGAGTCCAATCAGCAAGGCGTTCCAGGGAGTCGCCGGCTCCCAAAACGCGGAAGCAATCGAATTGCCAAGCATGCCTGCCAACCCGTTGCACAGGAACGCTGTGGCAAGCAGCGCCAGCGTTGCCGCGCAAAGCTGCCAATGCGATCGCGCGAGACGACGCGCCACTGAAGGATAGCGCTCGCTCATCGCTCCGCAGAACGCGAGCAGCAGGGGCGCGAGAATCAGAAACAGCAAGACCGTCACCACGTGATGCGCGAGCCACGGCGCGAGGCTGAGCGCGGCTACGAGGCCGAGCACGACGCTCGGTACGGCTTCAAAAACCTCCAGCAGCGGCTTGATCAGCGCGCGCAATCTGGCACTCGCAAAACGCGCGCACCAAATTGCAGCCAGCACTGCCAGCGGAAATCCAAACAGCAATGCATACATCGAGGCACGCAGGCTGCCGACCAGCAAGGGTAATAAAGTGGATAAATTATCAATGCTGCCAGCGGCATTCAGGACCAGAAACGCCGGCATGCCGATCACCGCCAACAACACCAAAGCGGCCGCGGCCGCAACCGCCCGCGCCACCCATCGTTCACGCCGCAACCGGCCGCGCAGGATCGCATCGCGACGGATCGACAAGGGAAAGTCAGCAGTGGCGTGTAGGTCGGCCGGCATCCGGGAAAGCTAGGCAGTCATTGTGACAGCGATATTACAGCGAGCCTCCGTTGTCACGCGCCGGTCATGCCTACGCCATCGCGACGCAACGCCGCAAGGGCACCGTAGGTCAAACCGGAGCGTCGCCCATGCACGTCGCCATCGTGACTGAAACTTATCCGCCGGAAATCAACGGAGTGGCCTTGACGGTCCAAGCG
The DNA here is from genome assembly GCA_039934615.1 of Tahibacter sp. Taxonomy (GTDB): domain Bacteria; phylum Pseudomonadota; class Gammaproteobacteria; order Xanthomonadales; family Rhodanobacteraceae; genus Tahibacter. The sequence continues at coordinate 19,005 of JBDTLV010000052.1, read as the reverse complement.
TTGGCCGTCGGCCTCGCCGCGCGCGGCCACTGCGTACAATTGGTCCGACCACGTCAATCGGTCGACTCCACCGAAGCCTCCCTCGACAGCGACATCAAGGTGAGAGGCGCTGCGATTCCCCGCTATCCCGGGCTGCGCTTTGGCCTTCCCGCGCGCCGCCGCCTGCAGGCACTCTGGCGCGCACGGCGCCCCGATGCGATCTATGTGGCGACCGAAGGTCCCCTCGGGCTCTCGGCCTTGCGTGCCGCGCAGCGTCTGGGTATTCCGGCGAGCACCGGATTCCACACCCGCTTCGACGATTTTGCGCGGCACTACGGCGTGGGCTTCCTGACCCCGCTGATCTTCGCTTGGCTACGTCACTTTCATCGGCGCGGCGCCGCCACACTTGTGCCCACCGAAGAGTTAGCTACATTCCTGCGCGGGCAAGGATTCGGTGAAATCCGACGCCTGCCACGGGCCGTGGACACACAATTGTTCGATCCGTGCCGTCGGGATGCGGCATTGCGCAGCAGTTGGGGCCTGGCAGCTGATGATCTGGCGGTGATCTATGTCGGCCGGATCGCGCCTGAGAAAAACCTGGCATTGTCCATTCGTGCATTCCGCCGCATGCAGGACGAAATGCCGCGTGCACGCTATGTTTTTGTGGGCGACGGACCGACACGTCGCGCCTTGCAGACCGCAAACCCCGATTTCATCTTCTGTGGAAGCCTGCGCGGAGAAGCGCTCGCGACACATTTCGCGTGTGCCGATTTGTTCCTTTTTTCAAGCCTCAGCGAAACGTTTGGCAACGTGACGCTCGAAGCCATGGCCAGCGGCGTCGCCACGGTAGCGTTCGACTACGGTGCCGCGCGCGAGCACATCGTCGACGGACTCAGCGGCCGGCGCATCAGCCATGACAGGCCCGAAGAATTCGTGGAGGCCGCGCTGCAACTCGCCCGGGGCGTCGAACAGCGGCGGGACATGGGCCTTGCCGCTCGCAACGCAGTGCTGGCATTGAGTCCGACATCGGTCACGGAACATTTCGCACAAATCCTGGCGTCGCTGCAACCGGGGTGCCGGCCATGAATGCAGTGGAACGCTGGAACCGGCTGGAAGTGCGCAGCGGCGAATGGCGTATCTGCCTCGTCGCCAATCGGTGGGGCGCCCAGCGCACCATACTGGCGTTCTTCGGAGCGATCAGCCGCCTCGGCGACGGAATATTCTGGTATGGACTGATGGCGGTCCTGGCGACCACGGGAGGTGCTCGTGGCGCGCAGGCGGCCTTGCACATGGCCGCAACCGGCCTGGTCGCACTGAGCCTCTACCGCTGGCTGAAACACCACACGCGGCGCCCGCGTCCATTCCGCGTGCATCGCGGAATCGTGGCGCATATTCCACCCTTGGATGAATACAGTTTTCCATCGGGACACACTCTGCACGCGATCAGTTTCAGCTTGGTAGCCATCGCGTACTTCCCGGCATTGCTGCCGCTTCTGCTTGGATTCAGCCTGCTGGTGGCGATGTCGCGTGTCGTACTGGGCTTGCATTTTCCCAGTGATGTCCTCGCCGCAAGTGCGCTCGGCTGCGGCCTGGGCAGCGTATCGATCTGGCTGGTACCCGGCGTGCGCTGGATGGGTTGAAGGTTCCAGCCAGAACAGACTCCGGATGCAGGTCGCCCTGCATCCGGAGTAGCCTGAATCAGGCGCCCTTGGTCTTGGCAATCCAATCGTCGATCACACGCTCCAGCAGCACCATCGGCAGTGCGCCATGGGTCAGCACTTGGTTGTGGAATTGGCGGATATCGAATTTTGCGCCCAAGGCGGTTTTCGCCTTTTCGCGCAATTCGAGAATTTTCAGCATACCGACCTTGTAGCCCAAGGCCTGACCAGGAGCAACGAAGTAGCGTTCGATCTCGGCTGTGACATCGGTTTCGATCATGCCGGTGTTTTCCATCATGTAGCTGATGGCCTGCTCGCGAGTCCACTGCTTGGCATGGATGCCGGTGTCCACGACGAGTCGCACTGCGCGCATCATTTCGTCGCGCAGGCGGCCCAGGTTATCCAGCGGATCCTTTTCGAATCCAAGTTCCCAGGCCAGACGCTCGGCATACAAAGCCCAGCCTTCGGCGTAGGCAGTGAACGGCAGCACCTTGCGGAAGAATGGCACTCCGGTAAGTTCCTGCGCGATGGCGATCTGGAAGTGGTGACCCGGAATGCCCTCGTGATAGGCCAGCGTGCGCATCGTGAACTTTGGAATTTCGCCGACACTGCGCAAGTTGGCGTAGAAGATGCCCGGACGGGATCCGTCAAACGAGCCCGGATTGTAATAAGCACCTGGCGCGGTCGCCTGGGAGAATTCCGGCACCGGCTGCACTTCCACGCCCAGCTTCGGTCGCACGTCGAACGCGCTGCCCAGCCCCTTGTTGACTTCGTCCAGGATTTCCTGGAAGCGCTTGATCAGTTCCGCCTTGCCTTCCGGCGTATTCGCGAACAGTTGCGCCGGCTCTTTGCTGAGCTGACGGACGCGGTCGCCAATGCTGCCATCGGCCAAACCGTGCTCGCGCAGGATCGCATCCATGTCGGTCGTGATGCGCGCGACTTCGCTCAGGCCGATCGCATGGATCTGATCCGCGGTCATCTCGGTGGTGGTGTGCTGGCGAATGCACCAGGCGTAGTAGGCATCGCCCTTGGGCATATGCCAGGCACCGAAATTGCCCTGTGCTTTGGGCTTGAGAGCGACGAAATGGTCGATCAGCTTGCGGTAAGCATTGTACACATTCATTGAAATGGATTTTTCCACCGCCGCCAGCAGGCGCTCACGAGTCGGCTGATCCATCTTTTCCGGCGAAATCTTGTCGAGCTTTTCCTTGAAGCTCTTGTACAACGTATTTTCTTTCGGCGGAGGTCCGACAAAACCCTCCATCTGGGTGATGACCTTTTCCACGGTGAATTGTGGCGGAATCACACCCTGCCCTTCATGCAGGTTGAGGGTCTCGATGACCTGGTCGAACTTTTGCGGAAACTTGTCCAGACGCGCAATGTAGTCTTTCGCTTCGGTTTCGTTGGTCACCGGGTGCTGGTCGGTCATGAAGCTCGGCAAGGCGCTCTGCACGCCAAACATCTGGTTGACCGGGAAGCCGTAGCCGCGGAACGCATCGCCCTCGACCTGGATGCGCAGGAAATATTCCAGCACGTCGTAGGACAATTGACCCTCAGCATCCAGCTTGCTGCGGTCATAGCTCAACAGGGTGTCGTGGCTGTCGCGCACGAGTTCGAATCCTTCCTGCTCAGATTTGGGCGAGGCGTCGTCGAAATCGTCGCTGTAGAAATCCGCCCAGGATGGCAGGATGCGCATGCTGGACAGCATCTCGGGGCTCTGAACAGCGAACTTGGCGAATACGCGGCCGTAGAACCAGTCGATCTTGGCTGGCTTGAAATACCAGATGTGGACGAAGAACGCGCCAGCCAGCACCACCAGCAACAACAGCAGACGCAACAACCACTTCAGCAAGAATCTCATGCCTATCCCCGAGGTCTAAAAAGGCGACAATGGCGCATGCCGGAGCATAGCGCCAGTGGCCGGAAGTCATGCTCGTTACCGGAGTGACCGCGCCGGAGCCCACTTTGCGCTTTGCGTGCCCGCCGCTTACGTATACTGGCCCCCGGGAACAGGACCGGTTCGCACAGGATGCCGCGATGAATTACCGCCATGCGTTCCACGCCGGCAATTTTGCCGATGTGCTCAAGCACAGCGTTCTGGTCGGGCTGATCGAGTCGCTCAAGCAGAAGCAGTCGCCCTTCTGCTACATCGACACTCACGCGGGCAGTGGTCGCTACGACCTGCACAGTGAGGAATCGCGCAAGACCAATGAGCACAGCGACGGTGTAATGCGCCTGCTGGACGCCACACGCCTCCCGAATGCCCTGCACGTCTACCTGAATCTGGTGCGCGCACTGAACGGCAGCCGCGCGGCGCACGATCTGGCCGTCTACCCAGGCTCACCGCTGCTGGCCAATCTGTTGCTGCGCGAGTGCGACCGCATCACCTTGTGCGAACTTCAGCCCGACGAGGCAACCCGCTTGCGCGAGCTGTTGCGCGGAGATCCTCGCGTCGTGGTCCACGAGCGCGACGGCTACGCCGCCTTGAAAGCGCTCACACCGCCCAAGGAAAAACGCGGCATCGTCCTGATCGACCCGCCGTTCGAAGCGCAGGAGACCGAATTCCGTCACATCGAAACGGCACTGAGCGCGGCGAAAGCGCGCTGGCCGCTGGGCATCTATGCAATCTGGTACCCGATCAAGCTGCGTCAGAACGTGCTGCCTTTCCATCGCTGGCTGAAAGGCAGCGGCTTGAAAAAGATCCTGCTCGCAGAGCTGTTGCTGCATCCGGACAACTCGGCGCTGCGGCTCAACGGCTGCGGCATGGTGATCGTCAACGCGCCGTGGAAGTTCGATCGTCAGCTGGAAGAATTGCTGCCGGTGCTGACCCAGCATCTGGCACAGGGGCGATTCGGCCAGCAACGTTTGGAGTGGCTGGTTGGCGGGTAAGTCGGCCGATCGTCTCCGTCGCTGCGGCCGCCCGCCAGCAAAACCGAGCAGTCATTCACGTCCCATACGCTGCACTTGCCGCAAGATAAGCGCCTGTCCATCGATCCGAGAATCTTGCATGCTCCGCTACGCTTTCGCGCCGCTGCTGGTCGGACTGTTCTTGGCCGCCGCAATGACAGCCTGCACCACCCAGCCGGTGATTCTCGCAGCGACCGCGACAATCGCCGACCAGCCGCATGACGTCGCCGCAGCGCCGGAGCAATACACCAATCGCGAGGTGCTCTGGGGCGGCATGATTCTCGGCGTGCGCAATCTCGCCGATACAACCGAAGTCACTGTGCTGGCCTATCCCCTCGACGCCGCACAACGGCCGCAACCGCGCGCTCCGACGCAGGGGCGCTTCATCGCTGTCCTGCCCGGCTACGTCGAAAGTCATGACTACCCGGATGGCCTGTTCGTGACACTCAACGGTCGCCTCGACGGCACGCGCGTCGGTCAGGTCCAGGAACACGACTACGTCTATCCGCTGGTTCGCGCAGAACATGTGCACTTGTGGCCATCAGGATTCCAATTCGATCAGCCGCAATGGCATTTTGGCATCGGCGTCGGGATCGGCATCCACTGAGGAACGCTTCCTTCGATCGGATCAATCGCTGCTGTCGGGCTCGAAAAAACTCCAGCGCACGTCGGGAAACTGCACCTTGAGCGCAGCCTCGACCCGGTTGATGTCATCGATCAGATCTTTCGGTGAGAGATAGCGGCTCATCTCGGCCTTGACCGCGACCATCACGTCGGGGCCCAGCTGCAGCGTGATCAGGTTGAATACGCGTTTGACCTCGGGACGCTCGCCGAGAAATTTGAGCATCTGTTCCTTGACCTGCGGATCAACGCTCTGGCCGATCAGCAAGGCCTTGATCTCGATCGCGACGAACACCGCAACGACCACCAGCAGTACGCCGATCGCGATCGACCCGCCAGCGTCGTAGACCGGATTGCCGGTCACCATGGTCAACACGACAGCCGCCAGCGCAACCGCGAGACCCAGCAAAGCGGCGAGATCTTCGCCAAACACCACGATGAGTTCGCTTTGCCGACTTTCGCGAAACCAGTGCCACAGACCGTGCGAACCGCGCACCTTGTTCACTTCGCGCAGGCAGCCCCACATGGAAAAACTTTCGGCGACGAAGCCAAACGTCAGCACCCCGATCGCGAGCCACGGCCACTTGAGTGGCTCCGGATTGTGCAACTTGTGCAAACCTTCATAAACGGAGAACACCCCACCAACACTGAACAACAGCAGCGCGACGAGAAACGACCAGAAATAGATCGCCTTGCCAAAGCCAAGTGGAAAATCCGGCGAAGGCGGCTTGCGTGCGCGCTTCAACCCGAGCAGCAACAAACCCTGATTGCCGCAATCCGCCAGGGAATGCACGGCCTCGGCGATCATCGAACCCGAACCGGTAACGATCGCGGCGCCGAACTTCGCCAGGAAAATCGCGAAATTCGCGCCTAGCGCGAAGAAAATGGTCTTGATCGAATCGGCCTTGCCCGACATGGATGCGTCCTGCGCGTCGTTGAGATGGCTGCAGTCTAGCATCGTCATTTTCGGGGGGCGAAGGCGCTCAGGGCAGAATAGGTTCGCGGCGCGGCCTTACGCACGAAGCGATACGGCCCGGAATTCACCAAGATTGCAGATTCTCAAACATTCGCGAAACCGGCCCGGACGGGGAGCAGAGGTGCGTGCCAGATCGACCCCCGTTCCAGTCAGCCACCTGCGGGACTACTTTCTGTGGCAGCATATTCATGCTGGCGAATCGCGGACTTGAAGAACACCCGGCGATCCCGGAAGTGCAACTCCGGCGACGGAAACGCACCCAGGCACTGAGTAAGAAGTGCGTATCTGACGCGCTTTATACCTTGCGATATTTCCAGAAAACCGATCAGGCGACGGTGAAGCTCTCGCCGCAACCGCATTCGCCAGTCATGTTCGGATTTTCGAAGACGAACGTTGCATTGAGACCCGTGCGGCGAAAATCGATCGTCGTACCGTCGATCAGCGGAAGACTCTTGGCGTCGATCACAAGGCGTATTCCATCCTGGTCGAGCACGGTGTCGCCGGCATCAATGGCGGCGGCCAGATCGACCACATAGCCATAGCCCGAGCAACCGGTCCGCTTGACGCCGAAGCGCACCCCGACGGCCTGCGTGTCCTTGGCGAGAAACTCGCACATGCGCTGGCGGGCGGGTTCAGTGAGCTGGATGGTCATGGCGAATCGAATTCCTGAGTGTCGCGTCAATTGTAGCGCGCGGGCACCGGCAATGCCCGGCTTGCGGGCAATCCGCTATTATCGCCCACCTGTTCGGGCCTTAAATGGCCCTTCTCCTCAGGAGTTTCAAGGCAATGGCGGTAGTCAGTATCAAGCAGGCGCTATCTGGCGCTGTAGCAGCGGGCGAAGCAACCACGGTGCGCGGATGGGTAAGGACGCGGCGCGACTCCAAGGCGGGCCTGTCTTTCGTCAATCTCAGCGACGGTTCCTGCTTCGACACGATCCAGATCGTTGCTCCGAACACCCTGAGCAACTACGAATCCGACGTGCTGCGTCTGTCCGCCGGCTGCGGCCTGATCGCGACCGGTGTCCTGGTCGCCTCACAGGGCAAAGGTCAGAGCTTCGAGTTGCAGGCGTCGAGCATTGAAGTCACCGGTTTCGTCGACGATCCGGAAACCTATCCGATCCAGCCCAAGCCGCACTCGATGGAGTTCCTGCGCGAGGTCGCGCATCTGCGCCCGCGCACGAACATCTTCGGTGCAGTCACACGCGTGCGCCATTGTCTGGCCCAGGCGGTACATCGCTTCTTCCATGAAAATGGCTACTATTGGATCAATACACCGATCATCACGACCAGCGATGCAGAAGGCGCCGGCCAGATGTTTCGCGTGTCGACTCTGGATCTGGCGAATCTGCCGCGCACCGACACGGGCGCCGTTGACCACAGCAAGGACTTTTTCGGCAAGGATACGTTCCTGACGGTGTCCGGCCAGCTCAACGTCGAAGCCTTCTGCATGGCGTTGAGCAAAGTGTATACGTTTGGCCCAACATTCCGCGCCGAGAATTCCAACACCACCCGGCACCTTGCCGAGTTCTGGATGATCGAACCGGAGATTGCTTTCGCTGATCTCGCCGCCGATGCAGACCTTGCCGAAGCCTTGCTGAAATATGTGTTCCGCGCGGTGCTGAGCGAACGCGCGGACGATATGGCGTTCTTCGTGGATCGCGTCGAGAAGACCGCGATCTCGCGCCTTGAGACCTTCGTCAATGAACCGTTCGCCCGCATCGACTACAGCGAAGCGGTGAAGATCCTGCAGAATTCCGGCAAGAAGTTCGATTTTCCGGTCGAATGGGGCGTGGATCTGCAGACCGAACACGAGCGCTACCTGGTTGAACAACACGTCGGCAGGCCCGCCGTAGTAATGAACTATCCGGAAGCGATCAAGGCGTTTTACATGCGCATGAACGACGACGGCAAGACGGTCGCTGCGATGGACATCCTGGCGCCGGGCATCGGCGAGATTGTCGGCGGGTCGCAGCGCGAGGAACGACTGGATCTGCTCGACGCACGCATGCAGAAGATGAATATCGACGCGGCCCACTATCAGTGGTATCGCGACCTGCGTCGCTACGGCACGGTACCGCACGCCGGATTCGGACTGGGCTTCGAACGCCTCGTTGTATACGTGTGTGGCCTGGCGAATATCCGCGACGCGATCCCGTATCCGCGCGTCCCCGGCCACGCGGAGTATTGAGTCCATGCTGTTTCTGCTGCTGCTCGCACTCGGCCTGGCGATCGCCGGGCTCACCGCCTACATGATGAGCTGGCCACTGGTCGCCACCCAGTTGCGCGATCGCCACACCGACCTTCGCGCCCAGGTCGGTGATACGCCGTTTTCGCCGGCAGGTTTTTTCTGGCTGCTGCGCCGCGGTTATCGTCAGGCCCACGACAGCAGTCTGAATTTTCTCGGATTGCCGGCAACGATCGGCGCATGGGGAATCGTGATCGGCGGCGCGGCGGCCGCAGTCCTGTTTCTTGCACGTGTCAGCGGAGTGGCGCTATGAATGATGATGAGGACCTGCCCATTCCCGACGAGGAAGTTCACGAGTCATCTACCTGGTGGTGCGCCGGATTTGGCAATACGCTGATCTGGGCGCGTCTGGATCTGCTCGCGAGTGGCGTCGCGGAGGTATTCGGCGCAACCGGCGAAATCCTGCGCTACGACGATGACAGCGCTGCGCGCATGGCCTTGCTGGATGCCGATTTCCGTGAATTTGACGGTCTGGATGAAGACGACGCAGCAGTGATGGGTTTCGATCTCGACATGATGGAGCCGCCTCGCGCCAACAGCGACGAGGAGCTGGTGCGCCTGATGGTTCAGAAGATCGCCCGCGGCCTGAACTGACATTCGCATCGAGGGTAGGTCATGACTGCGTGGTTGATCGTCGTAATCCTGCTGGGGCTCGCCGTGCTGCTGGATCTGCACAACGGCATTACCGCGTTCGCGAACGCTCGCAACCGAGCCCAGCCAGAGTTGCCACGCAGGCCGCAGATTCCAGTCCTTGCGCAGGTCTTTTCCGTCGCGGCCATGTTCGTCGCTGGGGTGTACGAAGCGGCAATTCCCACTTGGGTATTCTGGACGATAGGGTTGGCAGACGCTGCTCTGATCACGGTGTTCTACGAGCCGATCCGACTGATGCGGGAGCAATCCAATCCGCCCAAATAGACCGTTACGTTCCGATCCGGCGAACCCCATGATCGCCGTGATCGTCGAACCGGACTTCTGGCTTTTCCCCACACAGGATCCACGATGAATCTCGATCTGCGCGGCAAACATGCCCTCATCGGTGGCGGTTCACAAGGCATCGGTCTCGCCAGCGCTCTGGAGCTCGCACACCTCGGCGCGGCAGTCACCCTGCTCGCCCGCTCCGTCGACGGACTGCAGGCCGCGCTGGCGACCTTGCCGCGGGAACACGGCCAGAGTCACGGATACATCGCAGTCGATGTCAATGATGCGACAGCGTTGCGTGTAAAAGTGGAGAGTGTGTCTAATGCCAATCCGGTACATATTCTCATCAACAACACCGGTGGCCCACCGGGAGGCCTGGCGCAGACGGCGGCCGCCGAAGCTTTTCTCGCAGCCTTCCAGCAACACCTGATCGCCGGCCAGACCTTGCTGCAGGCGGTCTTGCCGGGCATGCGCGCCGCGGGCTACGGCCGCGTGATCAATGTCATATCAACCTCGGTCAAGGAACCGATCCGGAATCTTGGGGTTTCCAACACGATTCGCGGCGCGGTAGCAAGCTGGTCAAAAACCTTGGCCAGTGAACTCGGCGCATTCGGGATCACGGTCAACAATGTGCTGCCCGGATACACCCGCACCCAACGTCTGGAACAGATCGTCAACGACCGAGTCGCCGCCACCGGCAAGAGCGCAAGCGACATCGAGCAGGCCATGCTCGCCAGCGTACCGGCCGCGCGTTTCGCCTCGGCGCAGGAAATCGCCAATGTGATCGCGTTCCTGGCCAGTCCTGCCGCCGCGTACGTGAATGGGGTCAACGTGCCGGTTGATGGCGGTCGAACCCTGTCGCTGTAGATCGTCAAATCGGGAAAAAGCAAGAACGTCGACTTTCCGCGCTGTGAGGTGCCGGACTTCGGCTCCAATTTCGCGTTCGCACCCCGTCTTGTGAAGAATGTCGATCCAGAAAGATGCAATAGGGGCGAAGTGCAGCTTGCTCCGGCATTTACCCGGCGTTGCTTGTTCCCGCCGCGAGGTTGCCGCAAACCCTGACTCGTCAATTCGTCCTCCCGCCCGCCACCGCCAACCGCTAAGCTTGCGCCATGAGTGAACTGATCACACTGACCAACCTGATCAACGGCGAGCTCCGTGCTCCGCGCGCTGGCCGCTATCTGGAAGTCTTCGAACCGGCGACTGGTGCCGTGTATGCCCGATGCCCGGATTCCGACCTGGACGATGTCGCCGATGCGGTCAATGCGGCGCAACGCGCGGCGCCCGCGTGGGCGGCAACGAGTCCGGTGGAGCGAGCTGCATGCATGAATCGCCTCGCGGACTTGATCGAGGCGCGCCTGGACGAATTTGTTGCCGCCGAGTCGCGCGACAGCGGCAAGCCACTGAGCCTGGCTCGCGCGGTGGATATTCCGCGCGCCGTGAGCAATCTGCGTTTCTTCGCTGCCGCCGTGCAGGCCTGGAGCAGCGAGAGTCACTCGATGGGTGGCGCAATCAATTACACATTGCGGCAACCGCTGGGCGTAGTTGGCTGCATCAGTCCCTGGAACCTGCCGCTGTATCTGTTCACCTGGAAGATTGCACCGGCACTCGCTACGGGAAATGCCGTGGTCGCCAAGCCGTCCGAAGTGACGCCGATGACGGCGTGGATGCTGGCGCAGCTCGTCCAGCAGGCGGGCTTCCCACCCGGCGTGCTGAATATCCTGCACGGTGACGGTCCGCGCTGCGGACAGGCGATCGTCGATCATGCGCAGGTCAAGGCGATCTCCTTCACCGGCTCGACGCGCGTCGGCAGCGCAATCGCCGCCAGGGCGGCACCCAAATTCAAGAAGCTGTCGCTGGAACTTGGGGGAAAGAATCCAAGCGTGGTATTCGAGGACTGGGACGACAGCGAAGCGGCGCTCGATACCCTGGTGCGCTCGGCATTTTCCAACCAGGGGCAGATCTGCCTGTGCGGTTCGCGCCTGCTGGTGCAACGTTCGATCTACGCGAAATTCCGTGAGCGCTTCGTGGCGCGCGCCCAAGCGTTGTGCGTCGGCGATCCATGTGATGCGTCCAGCCAGCTTGGCGCAATTGTTTCCAAAGTTCATTTTGAAAAAATCCAGTCATGCATCGAACTGGCCTTGACCGAAGGCGGCCAGATCCTCTGCGGTGGCGTAGCGATGCATCTCGACGGCCGCTGTGCGGAAGGCTGGTTTATCGCACCGACTGTCATTGAAGGACTCGGCTCCGAAAGCCGCAGCAACCAGGAAGAAATTTTTGGTCCCGTGGTCAGCCTGATCCCGTTCGATGACGAAGCCGAGGCCCTGGCGATTGCCAACTCGACCGGCTATGGCCTCGCCGCGTCGGTTTGGACGCAGAATCTGAGCCGGGCGCATCGGGTCGCCGAAGGTCTGGAATCGGGCATCGTCTGGATCAACTGCTGGATGTTGCGCGACTTGCGTACGCCGTTCGGTGGGGTCAAGAATTCCGGAGTCGGTCGCGAAGGCGGGGTCGAAGCACTGCGCTTTTTCACCGACGCCAAGAATGTCTGCATTGCGCTGGATTGACGGATGCATCGCTCGCGACTCGTCTGGCTCGCCGTTCTCTCGATTGTCGCGATCGGCGCAGTCGGTGCCGAGAATTCGCCAGCGATCCCTGCCGGCGGCGCAAGCAACGTGACTCTTGCGTTTGCATCACTCAACAACCTGCGCCGCAGGGCGGAAAACGCGCCGGGACCCCTCGCAGCGTTGGGTGTTTACCGCGACGCCTGGCAGCAAAGCGACGGCCAGCTGCGTTTCTTCATCGCGCAGGCCATCGCGACGGCGGACAGCGAACTGGGCTTGTACCAGGAAGCGCTGACCGATCACCCGTCTGCTGCGCCGCAGACGCGTGGTACACCCTCTGCCTATCCCGATGGGGACAACTACGTTTGCGAACCGGCTGCTGCAGCCATCGCCGAGTTGGCGCGCGATCGCCGACTGGTCGTGGTCAACGAAGCGCATCACGTCGGCGAATCACGCTGGTTGAGCCTGGAATTGCTGCCACAATTGCGTGCACTCGGCTACACCCACTTCGCGGCGGAATCGCTCGATCCCCGCGATCGAAAGCTCGCCGCGCGAGGCTATCCGGTTCATGCAAGCGGCTACTACGTGCGCGAACCGCTCTACGGCGAAATGGTCAGGCGCGCGCTGCAACTCGGTTTCCAGGTCGTCGCCTACGAGTCCGATCGTCGCGACGCCAGCCCGGAGCAGCGCGAAGCGGATCAGACGGACAACTTGTACAATGCCGTTTTTGCGCACAATCCGGCTGCGCGACTGTTTGTGCACGCAGGCTACGCGCATGCGCACAAGAAAACTGGCTATTTGTGGAACATCAAACCCATGGCCCAGCAACTCGGCGAACGCATCGGCAGCGCCGCGCTGAGCATCGACCAGAGCGTGCTGCGCCCCGCTGCTCCGGGACACCAATACGGCGCGTATCCGCTGCTGGTCGATGAATACACCCCCCGCGTACCGAGCGTGCTGCGCGAGCGAAAAACTCGGCAGTTGTGGAGTCTCGAGCCGGACTATTACGACGTGAGCGTGATCCTGCCGCAAGGTCGGCTGGAACAGGGTCGACCGGACTGGCTGAACCTTGATGGCGCACGCACGGCCAGCGTAATACCGAGTGGATTGTGCGCTGGCGCGTTGCCCTGCCTTATCGAAGCGCGACGGGCTGGCGAACCCACCATCGCGATCCCCTCCGATCGCTGGACCCAACGCAGCGGTCCGCTCAGGGCTTTGCTCTACTTGCCACCCGGCGACTATCGGCTTCGGGCGAGCAATGCAAACGGGGCGCTGCTCGGCGAGCGCGATCTGCAGGTATCCTTCGCGCATCCCGATACGACGGACTGACCATGCCCGATTTGTCAGAGCTGCTGCAACGCAACCGTGCCTGGGCCGACTCCGTCCGCGCACAGGACCCCGGATTCTTCAAGCGACTTTCGCAACAGCAGGCGCCCAAGTACCTATGGATAGGCTGCTCCGATTCGCGCGTACCCGCGAATCAGATCACCGACATGCAGCCCGGCGAAGTCTTCGTGCACCGGAACATCGCGAACATCGTCGTGCACACGGACCTCAACTGCCTCAGTACGATTCAGTTCGCCGTCGATCTGCTCAAGGTCGAGCACATCATCGTGGTCGGTCACTACGGCTGCAGCGGCGTACACGCGAGCATGACCGGCATGCGCGTCGGGCTGGCGGACAACTGGCTGCGGCATGTGGGGGACGTCGCCGCGAAGCACGCCGACCAGCTCGCGGCGATCGAACTGGAATCGTTGCGCCACGCGCGCCTCTGCGAATTGAACGTGGTCGAACAGGTCGTCAACGTATGCCAGACGACCATCGTCGAGGATGCCTGGGCACGCGGTCAGACGCTCAGCGTGCACGGCTGGTGCTACAGCCTCCTGGACGGCCGGATCCGCAACCTCGGCATGACCATTACCACGCGCGACGGGCTGCAGCCTGCCTACAACCTTGCGGTGAAACAATCCGGACGTATTCCATGAATCGACTTGCTTCCGCGCGCGGCTTGCTGCTGTTCGCCTTGTTCAACGTACAACTGGTGGGCGTCGCCGGCGCGGCTGAGAGCAGCGCCTCCGAATCGTGGAAAAAGCAACAAAGGGTCGCCGCGGAAAAATCCGAAGGGATACTCAAGCAGGCCGACCGCGTCCGCGGCCTGCTCGGACAGTATCAACTGATGCTGGCCGCCTACAAGGCGGACGAGAGCAAAGCGTTCCGGCTGATATTCGGCCAGTACCTGAGCTGGCACCAAACCTATGTCGGACTGTACGACGAGGCCGTCGAATCCTTTTCGATCAAGCAGGAGGCGGACAAGCAAGATGCCCCGTCGCCACTGGAAGGCGGTCAGTACAGTGCGCAACCAGCCGTCGATGCAATCGCGAAACTGGCGCACGGGCGGCGCGCGATTTTTTTCAACGAGGCGCACAATGCCGCGATCACGCGCAGCCTGACGGTGCAGATGCTCGGTAAATTGCGCGAGGACGGCTACACTTGGTTTGCCGCCGAAACCCTCTACGAAACGGATACCGCGCTGACCAAGCGCGGCTACCCGATCGACAAAAGTGGCTTCTACACCCAGGAGCCGGTTTACGCCGACATGATCCGCAGCGCCCTGAAACTCGGCTTCAAGGTGGTTTCCTACGAGGCGATGTCCGATGCTACGGGGGACGGACGGGAACGCGAACAGGCGCGCAACCTCTACGAGCGCGTCTTCAAGACCGATCCGCAGGCACGCCTTGTGGTCAATGCCGGTTATGCGCACATTGTTGAAAGTGGAAAATACCTGGGCGGCGCGAGCATGGCGCAGCACTTCCGCAAGCTCAGCGACATTGATCCGCTGACGATCGAGCAGACCATGCTCATCGAGCACCCGCAACCGAATCAGGACCATCCGATCTACCGCGCGGTCGTGGCCAGCCACAATCCGTCGGTGCCGACGGTTTTCATCGACAAGATGGGCAAGCCATGGTCGCTGCGGCCGGCCGGCTATGACGTGAGCGTGCTGTTCCCTGCCAGTCCGCACGATCCGAAGAACCGGCCAGCCTGGCTGTCGCTGGGCGGCTTGCGCAAATCCTATGCGATCGGCGGCGAAATCTGCCGCGGCGAATTGCCATGCCTGATCGAGGCACGCTATCCCGACGAAGACGACGACGCGATCCCCGCTGACCGCACCGTACTCGGCCTTGCCGATCCTCATGCCAGCGAAGACGAACACAAATTCGTCTCCGCGTCGCGACTGCGCGGCGAACTCTACCTGCGGCCGGGTCGCTATCGCGTGCGCGGCGTGAACAGCGAAAATCACGCGCTTACCAGCCAGAACATCACTGTCTCCGCGAGCAATTCGCCATGAGCGCGGGAATCATCAGCACGGGTCGAGCGCCAGCGCCGGTGGGTGCCTATCCGCATGCGCGACGGGTCGGCAATCTCTTGTTCCTGTCGGGCGTCGGTCCGCGCACGCCCGAGACCAATGCCATTCCTGGCAATGTATACGATGCGCAGGGCAGCCTGGTCGGCTATGACATCGAAGCACAATGCCGTCAGGTCTTCGCCAACGTCCGCGCCGTATTGGACGCCTCGGGTGCGCGATGGGAAGATCTGGTCGACGTCACGGTCTACCTGACCGACATGGCGCGGGACTTCGCCACGTACAACCGCCTGTATGCCGAATATTTCACCACGGCGCAGCCATGCCGCACCACGCTCGGCATCGTCGCATTGCCAACGCCGATCGCGATCGAACTCAAATGCGTCGCGCAGTTGGGCGACTGAAGGATTCCTGCCGATGCTCGCCAATCCCCTCAATCTGCAGCGCTGGATCGACGAACATCGTCACTTGCTGCGTCCTCCGGTCGGGAACAAATGCATTGTCGACGGTGACTTCATCGTGATGATCGTCGGCGGCCCCAATTCGCGCACCGACTATCACCTCGATGAAGGTCCCGAGTTCTTCTACCAGATCGAAGGCGAGATGCTCCTGCGCGTCCAGGAGGACGGCGCGCGACGCGACATCCCGATCCGGGCCGGCGAACTGTTCTATCTGCCGTCGCGCATCCCGCACTCACCGCAACGCATGCCCGAGTCGATCGGTCTGGTGATCGAACGCCGCCGCATCGCCGGCGAACGCGACGCGCTGATGTGGTTTTGCGAGCATTGCAACCACAAACTGTACGAAGAATTTTTTGTACTTGAGAATATCGAGAAGGACTTCCCTGCGGTTTTCCAGCGCTACTATGCCTCGGAGTCTGCGCGCACCTGCGTGCAATGCGGCCTCGTGCAGGCTGTTCCGTCGCGGTCCGCATAACCGGATTACCGCGAGCTGCCAGCGTTCGTGCGGAGTGTGCTATTGCAACATGACTTCCGGACGCTTCGCTGCCATGCCGAAACGTGCGCAGCCGGAATTCGGTTCGAACACGGCGTGATCGGCGCGAGCAATTCCGCACCCGCTCCCCGCATCTGTCCTGTCGCTCGGCGCATCAGCCAATTGCAGAGTGCGCGCTTACGCGTCGGCGCATCCGGCACTGACGCCTGATTCACCGCCGGCAACTTGCCGGCCAGCGCCGCCGACAACGTGACACACCGCGAAACCGAACACCTGTCCGCCGATGCCGATTCAGCGCAGATTCGCCATTTGCGTCCTACTGTGCCCCCGCGTCATCACTCGCCACGCACCACAGGGGAAACCACATGTTGAAGATTTGCCTGATCAGCGGGCTGCTGCTCGTCGCTGGCTCCGCCCATGCACAATCGGCCGGACACGGCTGGGGCCTGACCGCGAGCGGCGACGGCTCCGCCAAGCTCGTCCTGCAAGCCGACGGTACCGCTGGCGTCTTGCGCGTGCGCGCCGACTTTGGCAGTGACGTGCTGGTGAAGAGCAGCGAAGAAGCGCATTCGCGCGGACGCTGGTTCGTCGGGGAAATCCGCGTCGACGGCAAGGTCTGCTCCGACGCGCGGGCCCGCCTGCATGCCGAAGACGGTCGCGCCCACGCCCACGCCAGCACCAGCTGCAGCATCGGCGTGAGCGGCGACAAAGCCGTCACGGTGGAAGCGGTCGTGGTGAAATCCGACGACGTCGACCGCGACGAAGTGCGGGTCGAAATCGCTGCAGACAAATCGGGCTCCCACTGATGCCCCGCTACCGCGGCGCCGTCTGAGCGGCGCCGCGGTAGACGCCAGCGAATGATCGGCGGCGCAACAACGCCCGCCCATCGGTGATTGTGGCGCCCGAAATGGACGACGCAGGCCGGCGCCGATCACGCGGGCCTGCAGCAAACCGCGCGACTGCCTTACACTTGCGTCTATGCTCAAGATCGATACGCACGCACATATCCTGCCGCAGGACTGGCCGAACCTCGCCGAGAAGTATGGCGACGACCGCTTTCCGATCATTGTCCACACCGACGACCGGCATCGGATCTACAAGGACGGCAAGTTCTTCCGCGAAATCTGGCCGAACACCTGGGATGCGCAGGTGCGCATCGCGGACTACGCTAAATTCGGCGTGCAGACCCAGGTGATTTCCACCGTGCCGGTGATGTTTTCGTACTGGGCAAAACCGCACCAGGCCCTCGAACTGCACCGTCATCTCAACGACCACACTGCATCGCTATGCCGAGCCCACCCGCGCCACTACGCCGGCATCGGCACTGTGCCGCTGCAGGCGCCAACGCTGGCCATCCAGGAAATGCAGCGCTGCGTCGAACAGTTGGGATTGTCGGGCGTGCAAATCGGTTCACATATCGAGAACTGGAATCTGGACGCGGAAGAACTTTTCCCGTTTTTTGAAGCCGCCGCCGACCTCGGCGCAGCGATCCTGGTCCATCCCTGGGACATGATGGGCCGCGAAACCATGCCAAAATATTGGCTGCCGTGGCTGGTCGGCATGCCCGCCGAGCAATCGCGCGCCGCCTGCAGCCTGATTTTTGGCGGCGTGCTCGAGCGCCTTCCTGATCTGCGCGTCTGCCTCGCACATGGCGGGGGTTCGTTCCCTTACACAATTGGCCGCATCGAGCACGGTTTCCGCATGCGCCCAGACCTGGTCGCCACCGACAACGCGAAGAATCCGCGCGAGTATTTTCCGCGCCTTTTCTTCGACTCCTGCGTGCACGATCCGCAGGCGCTGCGCTATCTGATCGACGTGGTCGGCAACGATCGCGTGATGCTCGGCACCGACTACCCGTTCCCACTCGGCGAACAATCGCCAGGCAGCGGCATTGACGCACTGCAGCTCGAGGACGCGCATCGGGCACGCCTGTTCCATGGCACCGCGCTGGACTGGCTGGGCCTGTCCGCTGCACGCTTTTCCTGATTCCCGACTCGCCGCATTTCGGAGGCTTCCATGAATCCACGTCCGCGTTTTGTGCTGCTAGGCGTTCTGCTTGCGGGCAGTGTCATCGCGCAACAGGCCGGTAATTTCACCCTCAACGAGGGCAGCGTGCATTTTTCCGCGCCGACCGAATGGTCGGTCATCATGCAGATGACTGAAGGCAGCCGCCAGGTCATTGCCTTCCAGGTCAAGGATCCTGCCGATACCGGCAGCGGCGAAGCGTCGCGCGTCAGCGTGACCACGCGCAAACTGGAAGACGCCAAGGCGTTCCAGGATTTTGTCGGCACCTCGATGGACAAGGCACGCCAAACGCCAAGCTACGCCGAAGCAGCCGGCGGCGACAGCGCCAACCTGCGCTATTCGGGCATGAATGCAAAGACCAAATACCTGTATCGCGAAAGCTATTATTACCAGAATGGAATCGGTATCCAGCTGCGTTGCGTGCACCCCGTTCTGAAAGGCACAACCCAGAGTTGGGTCAGCGCATTCGATCAAGGTTGCGAACAGATCGCCGCTTCGCTGTCGCATTGACGGAACCGCAATCTCGATGAGCACTCTGCAAGCAATGGATGCAAACGAAGACTCTGTTGCGCTGTCGCGCGATGCGCTGGATCCGCTGGCCCGATTTCGCGACGAATTCCTGATTCCCCCCCATGGCACCGGAGAACAGGTATACTTGTGCGGAAATTCCCTCGGTCTGCAGCCGCGTGCCACTCGTCAGGCCCTGATCGACGAACTCGACGACTGGCGTGACCTTGCCGTCGAGGCGCACTTCCGCGGCAAGCACCCGTGGATGCCGTATCACGGCTTCGTGCG
>JBDTLV010000051.1:0-33466 GCA_039934615.1 Tahibacter sp. | reverse complement strand
TCGGGACCCTGTTGCGAGGACTCCTCGCGCTGCGGCTGCGCATCGCTGCGCTGCGCCGGCTCGCGCTCGGCGCGGGGTGCCGGCGGGTCTTGGCGCGTCGACGATTCGCGCTCGGCGCGCGGCGCTGGTGGATCCTGGCGCGGCGTTCGTTCGCGCTCTGCTCGCGGCGCCGGGTTTTCGGCTCGGCTCGCTTGCGCCTCCGCGCGGCTGGCCTGGGCCTCGGCTCGTGCGGTTTGTGCTTCGCTGCGGCTCGCCGCGCGGGCTGCCTGGGCTTCGGCTCGCGCAGCCGCCATTTCCTGGCGTCGCGCCGCTTTCTCGGCAGGCGTAGTTTCGGCACGGACATCGGCCGTAGCGGCTGAGCCGGTTTCTTTATTCTCGGTATCGGACACGGACAATCCTCGCGGGGGCGCCGTTGGCTAGCGGATTGGAGACAGGGGGGGTGATCAGCCAAGGAACGGGGCTAGAGCCCCAGATGCTGCGCATAAACTAGCACTACGCCATGCGGGCGTAAAGCATCGGCCGCGACTGCAATTCAGACAAGCCGGTGCCAACCCGGGCTTGCGACAATTTTCATTGCGGTACAGGCGCTTGTAACGGCGCCAACCGCCACTGCTGGCCGGGCCGGCGGCACTGGCTGCCGCGGACCCGACTGCAGAATCAGATCGTGCGGTCGATTAACTGGGTGAGTTGAGTCTTGCTGACCGCCCCGATCTGGGTCGCCTCGACCTTGCCGTTCTTGAAGATCATCAAGGTCGGAATGCCGCGAACGTTGTAATTGCGCGGGGTTTTCTGGTTCTGGTCGATGTTGACCTTGACGATCTTCATGCGGCCGGCATAGCTGGTCGCGAGCTCGTCGAGCATCGGCGCGATCATCTTGCAGGGGCCGCACCACTCGGCCCAAAAGTCCACGAGCACAGGCTCGCCCGACTTGAGCACGTCGAGGTCAAAGGAATCGTCGCTGGCGTGGGCGATCTGCTGGCTCACGTGAATTCTCCAAATAGTGTCGTAATTTAATGTCGTAAATGGACTTGGCGGCGGGACCGGCCGGCTTTAGGCTACACTCTGGCGCGCCGCACGATGCGGCAGCATACAGGCACCGCCCGGGGAAGGATTGGATGGCATTTCAGCCGATTCATCCAGACGATTCAAGTTGGGCCGTCGGCCGGCAACTTCAAGCGGGCCGTTCCCGCGGCAGTCCTCGCCGCGTCAGGCCCCGCGCCAATAGGCACACCATTTAATGTCCGAACAAGTTCTTACCGACGTTTTCTTCGATAACTTCGAGCTGCACCCGGCTCTTCTGGCGGGATTGCACGAATCTGGCTTCACTCGCTGCACACCGATCCAGGCGCTGACCCTGCCGGTCGCGCTGGCCGGGCGCGACGTCGCCGGCCAGGCGCAGACCGGCACCGGCAAGACCGGCGCCTTCCTGGTTGCCGCGATGCAGCGGCTGCTGACCCAGCCTGCGCTGATCGAACGCAAAGAAGCCGACCCGCGTTGCTTGATTCTCGCGCCGACGCGCGAGCTGGCGATCCAGATCGACAAGGACTTCAAGGCTCTGGGGCGGCATACCGGGCTGAAGTCTGCGCTGATCTACGGCGGCGTCGACTACGACAAGCAACGCGAAATGTTGCGCGGCGGTATTGATATCGTGATTGCCACGCCCGGCCGACTGATCGACTACCACAAGCAGCACGTCGTGTCGTTCCGCGCAATCGAGGTCATGGTCATCGACGAAGCGGATCGCATGTTCGATCTGGGCTTCATCAAGGACGTGCGTTTCCTGATGCGACGTCTGCCGGCGCGTGATCGCCGGCTGGGTCTGCTGTTCTCGGCGACCTTGTCCTACCGCGTGCTCGAGCTGGCCTATGAGCACATGAACAATCCGGAAAAACTCTCGGCGGAAACCGAGTCGGTGACGGCTTCGCGAGTGCGCCAGACGGTGTATTTCCCGGCCACCGAAGAAAAAATGCCATTGTTGCTGAATCTGATTTCCCGCGTCGAGGCACAACGCTGCATCGTATTCGTCAATACCAAAGTGATTGCCGAGCGGGTGACGACGCGTCTGGAGCGTCACGGTTTCCGGGTCGGTGCCTTGTCCGGCGATGTGCCACAGCGCAAGCGCCAGAAATTGCTTGAGCGTTTCCAGGGCGGAGACGTCGATATCCTGGTCGCGACCGACGTGGCCGCACGCGGTCTGCACATCCCCGCGGTCAGCCATGTGTTCAATTACGATCTGCCGCACGATGCCGAGGATTACGTGCATCGCATCGGACGCACCGCGCGCCTTGGCGCCGAGGGTGATGCGATCAGTTTCGCCTGCGATCTCTACGCGCAGGGTCTGCCGGATATCGAACGGTTCATCGATCAGAAGATTCCGGTTGCCGCAGTGAGTCAGGACTTGCTGATCATTCCACCGAAACGCGATCGCCCGGCGATGCCGGTCGATGCGGACGACGAAGCCGACGACGCGCCAGCGATGGCGGGGCCGGCCAGTGATGCAGCCAAGAAGCGCAAGCGGCGACGCAGACCCGGTGGAAGTGGTGGCGGTGGAGGTAACGGCGGGCGTGGACACGGACCTGCGCAGGCAACGGTACCGGTCGGCGCCGAGCCGGGCTGAGTGCGCCTTTGCGACTTTGTTGAGAGGTGGATGAATGTCGAACTGGAGCAGCACCGACATCGACCGCGCCTCGCGCTACGGCGCGTTCGGCAGCTGCGCGCTGGCCGGACTGCTGTGCCTTTCGCTCGCGGTAAAACTGCTCTGGCTGGCCGTGCCGCGCGGTGATGTCGCGGTCAATGCGGCCGCCTCGGCTGCAGCGGCAGTCGTCGCACCGGTCGCCGTTTCAGTATCCAAATGGCACATATTCGGAACATCCAATATTGGACTATCCGACATCGCACGGCGCGCGCCTGCCACCCAGCTTCAGATGGTCCTGCGCGGCACTCTGGCGGAGCCGGACCCGACGATCGGCATGGCGGTAATTTTCGAAGCCGGTGCTGGCGAGCGTGCCTATCGCGTCGGTGAGGATCTGCCCGGCGGCGCTCGCCTCGATGCGGTTTATCCCGATCGCGTGGTGATTCTGCACGAAGGCGTGCAGGAGACTCTCGCCTTGCCGTTCGATCAACCTTCTGCACCCGTGACGGCTGCTTCGGCGCCATTGGTTGCCAGCCCGGGTGGCGTGGCCAGCCCCCTGCGCGTTCCCCCGCCCGCGCTGCCAGCCGGCAATGCGCCAGTCACTTTCATTCCGCCGCAGATGGCCAACGGCGCGGTGGATTTTTCCAAGATTCAACAACAGCTCAATGCGGATCCCGCTGCCCTGGCGCGTCAGTTCAACGCATTGCCGGTGTTCGAAAACGGCAAGATGACCGGCGTGCGCCTCACTGGCGGTCCGGATGCCGCGCTGATCGGCAAACTCGGCCTGCAGCCAACTGACGTGGTCACTTCGATCAACAGTATCCCGCTGGATTCGCCGACGCGCATGCAGCAGGTCATCGATACGATGAAGAATGCCAACCGCGTGACGGTTACCATCAACCGTGACGGCAAACCGACGACCCTGAGCGTGAATGTCCAATGAAGCGAATAGAGCGCAAATCCGCCAGCTTTTCCGCATTGTCCACATTGCTGATCGGTTGCCTGATGCTGGCAAGTGCGATCGCGCAACCGCCGCCGAACGCGGCCTCGGGTCCGCCGAATTCGCACACCTTGAACCTCAAGGATGCAGACATCCAGGCGCTGGTCGCGACGGTGTCGGAGATCACCGGCAAGAATTTCATCGTCGGGCCAAACGTACAGGGCAAGGTCACCGTGGTGTCGGCAAGGCCGATGCAGCCGGACGAGATCTACGACGTGTTCCTCTCGGTTCTACGTGTGCACGGTTACGCGGCAGTCCCGGCCGGCAGCATGATCAAGATCGTACCGGAGGCGATGGCCCAGGCCGAGGGCGGCAACAGCGTCGCCACAGCGGAATCCGGCGATGCAATCGTCACCCAGATCGTGCCATTGCGCCATGTCGCTGCTGCTGAACTGGTGCCGATCCTGCGCCCGCTGTTGCCGCAGGGCGCGCAACTGATCGCGCACCAATCGAGTAACTCGCTGGTGGTATCGGATCGCGCCAGCAACGTGCAGCGCGTTGCGGGAATCATCGCGCGGATCGACACGGTGTCCGACGCGGAAGTCGAAGTCATCCCGCTGCAGCACGCCAATGCCTCGGAGATGGCGCGTACCCTGACCCTGCTTTCGGACGACAAATCGACCC
This sequence comes from Tahibacter sp., assembly GCA_039934615.1. Taxonomy (GTDB): domain Bacteria; phylum Pseudomonadota; class Gammaproteobacteria; order Xanthomonadales; family Rhodanobacteraceae; genus Tahibacter. The sequence continues at coordinate 29,210 of JBDTLV010000051.1, read as the reverse complement.
AGGCGAACGGCGAGATCCCGCGCATCCTGGCTGACGAGCGGACCAATTCCATCCTCATTGCAGGCGCCAAAAGCGGTCGGCTGCGCCTGCGCACCCTGGTCACCCACCTGGATACCCCGCTGAATCACGACGGCGGTACCAATGTGGTGTATTTGCATTATGCAAAAGCCAAGGACCTGGTGCCGATCCTGACTGGCGTCGCCGCTACCCTGAATAACGAAGCCGCGCCAGCCGCGGCAAAGCCCGGCGAAGCGGCGGCCGTCGGCGGCAACGCCACGATCCAGGCGCATGAAGAAACCAATGCGCTGATCATCAGTGCATCACCCGCAGTGTTCCGTTCGATCGAGGGCATCATTCGCCAGCTCGACGTGCGCCGCGCCCAAGTGCTGATCGAAGCGATCATTGCCGAAGTTGCCGATGAAACCGCGCGGGAAATCGGCGTGCAGTGGTTCACCGCTCCACAACGCGGCGACGGAACGCTCGGTCAGGGCGTGATCGGCGGGTCGCAGTTCAGCGGGCCGAACGGCCAGCCCAATCTGATCGGCCTTGCAGCCAACCCGCTTGGACTTGGCAGTGGCCTGTCGTTGGGATATGTGGACGGCACGGTCAAGATCGGCGACAAGGAAATCCTCAATCTCGGCGTGCTGGTTCGGGCCCTGCAGGGCGATGGCAAGTCTAACGTCTTGTCCACTCCGTCCATTTTGACATTGGATAATCAGGAAGCGCTGATCAAGGTCGCGCAGGAGGTCCCGTTCAAGACGGGCCAGTACACCAATGCTTCCGGCACGACCGGATCCGGCACCGGTACGAACCAGCTCAATCCGTTCCAGACCATTGAGCGCAAGGATGTCGGACTGACCCTGAAGGTCACGCCACACATCAACGAAGGCGATTCGGTGCGGCTGGATTTGCACCAGGAAGTGTCTTCGCTAGCACCTTCCGTCGATGGCGCGGTGGACCTGATCACCAACAAGCGTGAGCTCAACACCAGTGTGCTGATCGCCGATGACGCCACTCTGGTTCTGGGCGGGCTGATTGACCAGGCGGTCAAGGACAGCAACCAGAAAGTGCCGGGCCTCGGCAGCATCCCGCTCATCGGCAACCTGTTTCGCTACCGCAACAACAACGTGACGAAGCGCGATCTGATGGTCTTCATCCATCCGAAGATCCTGCGTGACGCGGCGACCGAGCAGGCGGTCTCCAGCGAGAAATATAATTATATGCGTACTGAACAAATGCAGATGCGCCAGAACCGCGAGAACCTGACGCCGCAGTCCCGCCAGCCTGCGCTGCAGGACATGCCGGATTTTCTTGCCGATCCTGGAGCGAGTGCGCCACGTGCTGGTGCCAAGCCAGCAGGCAAGCCGGCCAAGGCCGGCGGAGGCACGCGGTGAGTCAAGCGCGACCGGCGCGGCCGAGCTTTGGGTTCGCGCGCCGTAACGGCGCGACGCTCGTCACCTGGCGCGAAGACGGTGCCGAAGTCGCGTGTCGCGAGGGAGTAAAGCCGGAGATCCTTGCCGAGTTGCGCCGCTATCTCGGAGCGCCACTGCATCTGACACGTCATACGCCAGCCGAGTTCGAGCAACTGCTGCGGCGGCTCTACGAGCAAGGCGACGATGCGCGCGGCGTTGCATCCGGCATGGACGAATCGGCTGATCTCAAATCGCTGGTCGACGAGCTACCCGAGCCAGAGGATTTGCTCGAGAGTAATGACGATGCGCCGATCATTCGCCTGATCAACGCCTTGCTCACCGAGGCGGTCAAGGAAGGCGCCTCCGATATCCACATTGAGCCTTATGAAAATCGCCTCGTCGTGCGTTTCCGCATCGATGGCGTACTGCGCGAGATCCTGTCGCCGCAGAAGGCGGTCGCCAATGCGGTCGTCAGCCGTATCAAGGTGATGGCCAAACTGGACATCGCGGAAAAGCGCCTGCCGCAGGATGGCCGCATCGGCCTGCGCATTGCGGGGCGTCCGGTCGACGTCCGCGTGTCCACAATTCCGGCTGGGCACGGCGAGCGCGTCGTGCTGCGTCTGCTCGACAAACAGGCTGGGCGCCTGGATCTGCAACAACTCGGTATGGAAGCCGCGGACCGCGCCCGCGTCGAGCAAGTGGTGTCACGACCGCACGGCATCTTCCTGGTTACCGGTCCCACCGGTTCGGGCAAGACCACGACGCTGTACGCGGCGCTGCTGAAGCTCAACGATGCCAGCCGCAACATCATGACGGTCGAGGATCCGATCGAGTACTACATCGACGGCGTCGGCCAGACCCAGGTCAACACCAAGGTCGAGATGACCTTTTCGCGCGGCCTGCGCGCCATCCTGCGCCAGGATCCGGATGTGGTCATGGTCGGCGAAATCCGCGACCTCGAAACGGCCCAGATCGCAGTGCAGGCTTCGCTGACGGGACATCTGGTATTGTCCACCTTGCACACAAATTCTGCAGTTGGCGCTGTAACGCGCTTGCGCGACATGGGCGTTGAACCGTTTCTGCTGTCGTCTTCCTTGATTGGCGTGCTCGCGCAGCGGCTGATTCGCGTGCTCGATCCCGCCACCCGGATCGCCTACGCGGCCACCCCACGCGAGCTCGCCGCGTTCGGCCGGCCCGATGCGCTCGGTGTCACTTTGTATCGACCTGACGACCAGCAGGTTGGGCGCAGCACGGGTTATCGGGGTCGCACCGGCATCTACGAGCTGGTCAATGTCGACGAGCAATTCCGTCGGCTGATCCATGAAGGCGCCGCCGAAGCCGAACTCGATCGCTATGCGCGCACGCGCTCGCGACCGATAGCCGAAGACGGCTGGGACAAGTGCATCGCCGGGGTCAGTTCGGTCGACGAAGTGCTGCGCGTCACGCGCGAGGACTGACGGCCCGCACCTGCGCGCCCGGCTCCGCTATGATCGGAGCTGGATTTCCTGGAGGCGGGCATGGGTCTACTCGCGCAACTCACTCGGCACAAGACGATCGAGCAACTGCAGGCGGAGGCCGGCACGCGCGGCGATTTCCGTCGAGTGCTGGGCTTGTGGCAACTCACCGCAATCGGCATTGGCGGCATCATCGGCGTCGGCATATTCGTGCTGGCCGGACAGCAGGCCGCGGCCAACGCAGGGCCGGCCGTTGCGCTGGCTTTCATCATCGCGGGAATCGGCAGCGCGGCGGCGGCGCTCTGCTACGCGGAATTCGCGGGCATGATCCCGGTCACCGGCAGCGCCTATACCTATGGCTATGCCGTGCTCGGCGAGCTGACCGCATGGGTCATCGGCTGGGACTTGCTGCTGGAATACGCGCTGGTTGTGGCAGTCGTGGCGATCGGCTGGTCGGGCTACGTGCAGGTACTGCTCTCGTCCGCGGGTATTCATTTGCCATTGTGGGCGCAAGGTGCGCTCGGCACTGGCGAAGGACATGTGTTCAATGTGATTGCCGCGCTGATCACCCTCGTGGTGGCGGTGTTGCTCACCGTCCGCACCGAATGGGGCGCGCGCTTCAATACCGCTATCGTCGCGATCAAGGTGATCGGTGCGGTGCTGGTGATCGGCATCGGAATCGCGCTGGTCGATCCGGCAAACTGGCATCCCTTCATTCCGCCGGCCATGACCGGTGCAGATGGGCAATCGCATTTCGGTTGGGGCGGCGTGCTCACGGCGGCCAGCGTGGTGTTCTTCGCCGTTTTCGGTTACGACACCCTGACTACCGCCGCGGAAGAAGCAAAAAATCCACAACGTGACCTGCCTCGCGCGGTGATCGCTTCGCTGGCGATATCGATGGTGTTGTACATCGCGATTTCGCTGGTGCTGACCGGCATGGTGCCGTACGCCCAACTGGGTGGCGCCGCGCCGGTGTCCGAGGCCTTCGCGCTGCGCGGATTTCCCTGGATCGGGGTCACCATCGCCGCAGTGGTTGTGGTCGGCGTCATGTCAGTGCTGTTTGCGTTCATGCTCGGCACCGCGCGCATCTGGTTCGCGCTGGCGCGCGACGGCCTGCTACCGGCCTGGTTTGCGAAAGTCCATCCGCGTTATGGCACGCCGTACCGTCCGACATTGATCGCCGGTGTTGTGACCGCGATCGTCGCGGGACTGTTTCCGATCGCCCAGGTCGCGGAGATGATCAATATCGGCACGCTTGCCGCATTCATCATCATTTGTGCATCGACACTGGTGTTGCGGGTACGGCGTCCGGAATTGCAACGTTCATTCCGCACGCCCGCGGTGTGGATCGTCGCACCACTCGGCATCGTGTTTTCGTTGGCTCTGATCTGGGGTCTGCCGTTCGTGACGTGGGGGCGATTCGGCATCTGGATGCTGATCGGTCTCGTCGTCTATTTCGCGTACGGCATCCGCAACAGCGTGCTCGCGCGCGGAAGCGCGCAATGACCGCCGTCCATCGCAGCGGACGCAAGGCGGACTGAGGGCATGCCGGCCTTTTCGTACCAGGCACTGGACGCGGGCGGCAAGACGCAGCGCGGCGTGCTGCAGGGCGATACGGCTCGAGCAGTGCGTCAGGCATTGCGTGAGCGCGGCTTGAACGCGCTCGACGTCACGCCCGTCGCGGAGTCCCGCGGCGGCATGGCCCTTGGTCGACGCGGACTATCGACCGCACAATTATCTTTGTTCACCAGGCAGCTTGCTACCTTGCTTGGCGCGGGCCTGCCGATCGACGAGGCGCTCGCGGCGCTCGGTGAGCAGGGTGAGGACGAACGCTCCCGAACGCTGACCGTCGCCCTGCGCTCGCGTGTCATGGAGGGAGCGGGCTTGGCAGCGGCATTCGCCGAATATCCGGAGACATTTCCCGAAATCTATCGCGCCTCGATTGCCGCTGGCGAGCAATCCGGCCGGCTGGACACGGTGCTTGAACGGCTCGCCGACTACGCTGAATCGCGCGACGCCCTGCGTCAACAAGTGCTCACGGCGCTGGCCTATCCGCTGTTGTTGAGCCTCGTCGCCGTGTGTGTGGTCACCGGGTTGCTGGTCTATGTCGTGCCGCAGATTGTCGGGGTGTTCTCCAATCTGCATCAGAAGCTGCCGTTGCCGACCCAATTTCTGATCGCCCTGTCCGAATTGGTCAAGAGCTGGGGCTGGGTGATTGCGGGACTGCTCGTAGCCGGCGTGGTGGGCGCACGTGTCGCGCTGCGGCGCGAATCCACGCGTGCCGCATGGCACCGCATCCTGCTGCGCCTGCCATTGGTCGGCCGCTTGACCCGCGCCTCGAACACGGCACGCGCGGCACGCACGCTGGCCCTGCTCAGCGCGAGCGCGGTGCCATTGCTGGAGTCACTGAGCATTGCCGCCCAGGTTGTTCCGAATCTGCCGATGCGCGAGGCGCTGCGTCGTGCCGCACACAGCGTGCGGGAAGGCGGCGCATTTTCCCGTGCGCTTGCCGACAGCGGCTATTTTCCGCCGGTGGCGTTGCGCCTGATCGCCAGCGGTGAGCGCTCGGGTCAACTTGAGCGCATGCTCGACGAAGCGGCCAACCATCAGGCTCGCGAACTTGATCGTTGGCTGACGGTGATGACTGCAATCCTCGGCCCCGCCGTCATTTTGCTCGTCGGTGCAATGGTGCTGTTCATCGTGCTCGCTATACTCTTGCCAATTTTCAATTTGAATGAAATGGTGAAATGAATTTGGGAATGGTGACTGGGGAGTGGGGAGTCGTCGGGGCGACGAGCGCTGAAGGCCGACGCGTCTGTCGGTTTCTTCGCAGTCCTGCGACCAACATGATCCGGTCCGCACCGACCGCTTCACCCTCGAAAATTCCCGATTCCCGACTCCCGACTCTTCCCGCATGATCCGCTTCGATCAAGTCACCAAGCGCTATCCGTCCGGGCACGAGGCGCTGCACGAGTTGAGCTTCGAGCTGGAGTCCGGCGAAATGGCCTTCATCACCGGGCATTCCGGAGCTGGAAAAAGTACATTGTTGAAATTGATAGGATTGATCGAGCGGCCGACGCGGGGCAATGTCACCGTGAACGGGCAGAATCTCGGCGCGATGCGGCGCCGCGCAGTTGCCCAGGTGCGGCGTGGCGTCGGCATGGTCTTTCAGGATCATCGTCTGTTGATGGATCGCACTGTGTACGACAATGTGGCATTGCCGCTGATCATTGCGGGTGTGCCCAGAGACGATGCTGCCAAGCGCGTGCGCGCGGCGTTGGACAAAGTCGGTCTGCTGGACCGCGAACGTGCAGCACCGATCACCCTTTCCTCCGGCGAACAGCAGCGCGTGGGGATCGCACGCGCGATCGTCGGCAAACCGGCCGTGCTGATCGCCGATGAGCCAACGGGCAATCTGGATCCGCAGCTGTCCGCTGAAATCATGCAATTGTTCGTGGAATTCCAGCAGGTCGGTACAACGGTGCTCGTAGCAAGCCACGACCTTATGCTGGTGAAGCGGCTTGGCAAGCGAGTCCTGGTGCTCGGCAACGGTCGGCTGCTGGACGATTTCCGACCTGGAGTCGCGGCATGATGCGGCGCAAGGCGGTCGGAAACCGCCTCAAGCAGCCCGCTCCGCGGGTCAGCGAACGCGCGCCGCGCACGCGCCTTAGTCTGGCGAGCTGGCGTGACCAGCATTTGTACAGTTTGTTTTCCAGTCTCGGTCGACTCGCCGCGAAGCCCTGGGGAACCGCGCTGACGGCCCTGGTCATGGGCCTGGCGCTCGCGTTGCCGCTATTGTTTCTGGTGGCGCTCGACAATGCGCGCAGTTTGAGCGGCGGCTGGCAGGATGCACGCGAGATCACGGTATTCCTCAAACCCGATCGCGACGCGGCTAGCGCGAAAGCGCTGGCTGCAAGCATTGCCGCGCGTGCCGATGTCGCCGGCGTGAAGCAGAAGACACCCGAACAGGGTATCGAGGAATTTCGCGCGATGTCCGGATTTGCAGCGGCGCTGGACGTGTTGCAGTTCAATCCCTTGCCGCAGGTGTTGATCGTGATGCCGCGCGATCCCCCCGGCGCCAGCGATCCGAGCGTGCTTGCCGACTTGCAGGCCAATCCGGGAGTCGACCTGGTTCAGTACGACGCGGTGTGGCGCCGGCGGCTGGGCGCGATCCTGGGTTTTGCGCAGCGAGTGGTGGCCGTGCTCGCAGCACTGCTCGCTCTGGCGACGCTGCTCGTGGTCGGCAACACGGTCCGCATGGACATAGCCACTCGCGGCGAAGAGATCAGCGTGATGCAATTGATTGGCGCCAGCACCGGATTTGTGCGTCGCCCCTTCCTCTATGCGGGCCTCTGGTATGGGTTGTTCAGCGGTTTCGCCGCACTTCTCATCGTGTTTGGGGTGGAAGCGCTACTGGCGGCGCCGGTGCGGCAATTGCTCGACAGTTACGATCATCGCTTCGATCTTCGGGGCCTTGCGCCCCAGTTTGCGCTCGGTATGCCATTTGCCAGTGCCGCATTGGGCTGGCTAGGCGCTATGCTTGCGACAGCACGACATCTGGCCGAGGGCCATCCGGAATGAACGCGAGGCGTTGCCGCAGTATCTGAGCAGGGCGTGTTCGCAGGAGGAATCATGGAAGCGCATCTGACCCGACACATCTCCAGCGAAGAACCGCGCGTGATGGTGGTCGACGGCTCCAAGGTCGTGCGCCGTCTCATCGAACAGGTGCTGAAGGCGGATTTGCCCGGCGTGACCGTATTGGCCTGCGAAACGGGCGCGGAAGCCAAACAGCAGCTGGAATCCGGCGTCGTCGATCTGGTCACAACCGCACTACGCTTGCCTGACATGGACGGCACCGACCTCGCGCGTCATATCCGCGAGCATGCACCGCAGGCGTACATTCCGATCGTTGTGGTATCCGGTGACGTGCAGGAACGTCTCGCCGCGCGCACGCTGACCGACTCGGTCACCGACTACTTCGACAAGTCTCTCGGATTCAATGCGCTGGCTGCCTTTATTCGTGGCTACGTGCGGCCGGACAAAGACATCACCGGCGACGTGCTTTACGTCGAAGACAGCCGCGTCGTCGCACTCGCCACGCGACGCATGATGGAAAAGCACGGCCTCAAGGTGCTGCATGTAGTCAGTGTCGAGGATGCGCTTGCGCATATGGACACGGCCAAGGCGCAGGGCCGAATCCCCGGCGCCGACATCGTGCTGACCGACGTCAACCTCAAGGGTGAATTGACCGGCGGTGATTTGCTCGAACGAATTCGCAATGTATATGGGTATAGTAAGGGACTATTGCCCGTGCTGGTGATGACCGGTGACGACAACCCAAGGAATCAAGCCGTGCTGATCCGCGCAGGGGCCAACGATCTGGTCGAGAAACCGATCGAGGAGCGCCTTTTGATCACCAAGCTGTTGTTCCAGCTGCGCGTGGGCCAGCAAGTGCGCAGCGGACTCGCCGGCAGCGCATGAGCGATCGGCTACGCCTGGACGCGAGCTGGAAGGCGCGCGTCGGCGACTATTTCGACCGCCCCGAGATGCAGGCGCTGGCTGCGTTTCTGCGCGCCGAGCGTGAAGGCGGAAAGGTGATCTTTCCGGCAGCGCGGAATATCTTCGCCGCCCTCGACGCGACACCGTTCGAGCAGGTCAAGGTGGTCATACTCGGTCAGGACCCTTACCACGGTCCGGGGCAGGCGCACGGCTTGTGTTTCTCGGTACTGCCCGGTGTTGCGATTCCGCCTTCGCTGCGCAATATCTACGCCGAGCTGGAGCGCGACCTCGCGATTCCCCGTCCGCGGCATGGCTGCCTGTTGCGCTGGGCTGAGCGAGGCGTGCTTCTGCTTAATGCCGTTCTGACGGTCGAACAAGGCTTGGCCGGATCGCACCAGGGCAAGGGGTGGGAGGGCTTCACCGACGCTGTTATCCGGCGATTGAGCGAAGAACGGACCGGGATTGCCTTCCTCCTGTGGGGTTCCTATGCCCAGGCGAAGGGGCGGCTGATCGATCCACGGCGCCACCGGGTGCTCAAAGCTCCCCATCCCTCGCCCCTGTCTGCGCACCGAGGTTTCCTGGGATGCGGACATTTCTCCAACGTAAACCAATACTTGGCCGAGCAGAACCTGGCCCCCGTGGACTGGGATCCAGGTTCCCTGAATGAACTCCAAGGGATTTAACCCTTTTTCTATACCGTCTGGTACACTATTGCTCAGTCGATCGACTCGTCGATTGAACCAATACCCGGTTTAGCACTCCAATTTCGCGAGTGCTAAGCTGACAGCCAGTATGGAGGTCCACGAATGTCTACTGCTTTGGTCGCCAACAACCTGCCGATTCCGAGTGCCCTTGGCAGTCTCGATGCCTATATCAATGCGGTCCATCGCGTACCGATGTTGACCCAGGACGAGGAACAAGGACTCGCCGAGCGCCTGCGTGAGGACAACGACCTTGACGCCGCGAAGCAGCTGGTGCTTTCGCACCTCCGTTTTGTCGTGCATGTCGCGCGCGGATATCAGGGTTATGGTTTGCAGCTGGGTGATCTGGTCCAGGAAGGCAACATCGGACTGATGAAGGCGGTGAAGCGCTTTGATCCGACCATGGGCGTGCGCCTGGTATCGTTTGCCGTGCATTGGATACGTGCAGAAATGCACGAATTCATCCTGCGCAATTGGCGCATCGTCAAGGTCGCAACGACCAAGGCGCAGCGCAAGCTGTTCTTCAATCTGCGCAAGTCGAAGAAGCGCCTGGGCTGGATGAATCACGCCGAAGTGCAGGCCGTTGCCAAGGACTTGGGCGTGCCGGTCGCGACGGTGCTTGAGATGGAGTCGCGTCTGTCGGGCCGGGACGTCGGTTTCGACGCACCTGCTGACGGAGACGACGACAATGCGCCGCCTGCCCCGGTCGCGTATCTGATCGACCATCGCGCCGACCCGCTCGAATCGCTTGCACGGGAGGATCACGAGGAAAACCAGCTCGAAGCCTTGCAGGAAGGTCTTGGACGTCTGGATCAGCGTTCCCGCGACATCATCGCGCGCCGCTGGTTGAAGGAAGGCGAAAAAGCCACGCTGCAGGAACTGGCCGACGAATACGGCGTTTCGGCCGAGCGTATCCGCCAGATCGAGGCGAACGCGATGAAAAAGATGCGTGCACTGTTCGCAGCCTGATTCATTGTTCCATCGCACAACGGCCCCGCTCGGGGCCGTTGTCGTTTCAGGGTTTCGAATCGGGAGACGGAGAGTCCCCGGCATCCAGCCCGACGATGATTCTTGCGTGACGCTGATAGGTCCAATACGACCACGCCCAATTGAGCAAGACGATCAAGCGGCTGCGGAATCCGATAAGAAAGACAATGTGGATGAATAGCCAGAACCACCAGGCGATGAATCCGCTGAGCCGGATCCAGCCCAGATCGGCGACCGCCGCCATGCGCCCTATCGTGGCAAGCGAGCCAACATCGTGATAGCGGAAGGGCTCGATCGAGCGCCCCTCGATTCGTGCACGAATCGCTTTTGCCACATAGGTACCCATCTGCTTGGCCACTGGCGCGACGCCAGGAAGGCCTTTGCCATCTTGCTGCAAGCCGGCAAGATCGCCTGCGACGAACACGTCCGCTTGACCCGGCACGCTCAGGTCGGCGGCGACAAGCACGCGGCCGGCGCGATCCAGCGGAACCTTGAGGGCCGCGCCCAGCGGTGATGCCGCGACGCCAGCTGCCCATAGCACGGTGCGCGACTCGATGCGTTCCGAGCCGATATTCAAACCCTCCGCGTCGATCGCGCTGACGGCAGATCCACAGCGCACTTCGACGCCGAGACGCCGCAGTTGCGTGGTTGCTTTCGCCGACAGGACTGGCGGAAATGCCGACAGCACGCGTTCACCCGCCTCGATCAGCAGGACGCGCGCCTGGGTGGGATCGATCTGGCGGAATTCGCGGCGCAGGGTATGCCGAGCGATCTCCGCCAAGGTGCCGGCGAGTTCCACGCCGGTAGGTCCGCCGCCAATCACCACGAAGTTCAACCAGGCGCCGCGCCGCGCGGGATCGGTTTCCGATTCGGCGTGCTCGAATGCGCTCAGGATGCGTCGGCGCATCGTCAGCGCGTCTTCGAGTGTCTTCAGTCCCGGCGCGTGGGCTGCCCAGTCGTCATGACCGAAGTAGGCGTGACGGGCGCCTGTGGCGACCAGCAGATAGTCATAACGCAGGGTATTACGGTCCCGCAGATGCACACATTGCAGATTTCGATCGATGGCGTCGACTTGCGCCAGGCGAATGCTGACATTGGATTGCCCGCGCAGGATCGTGCGCAGCGGCGCTGCGATGTCCGGGGCCGACAGGCCAGCAGTTGCGACCTGATACAACAGGGGCTGAAACAGGTGATGGTTGCAGCGATCGATCAGGGTGATGCGCACGGGTGCGTTGGCCAGTGCCCGCGTCGCCCACAGGCCCGCAAATCCACCACCGACGATCACCACCTCGGGTACCGCTGCAAGGCTCATTCAACCGGGCTCCATGATGCGGAGGAATCACTCGGGCGTATCACCCACGAGAGCGAGCGACGGACGCCTGTGTTCACTACAATAGTCCTGGGCACGCCTGCAATTTTAACGTGCCAGAGCCGTGATGCGGCGTGCGTCAATACAAATCGATCGGATCGACGTCGATCGACCAGCGCACCCGGCGTGCTGCCGGCAGGGCACGCAGACGATCGATCCACGCGGGCAAGAAGGCCTGCAGGCGGCTGCGCTCCGCGGCGTTCGCCAGTAGTTGCGCGCGATGCATGCCGGCGCGCAAAGGCATCGGCGCAGGCAGGGGGCCGAGCATTTCGATAGCCTCGGGTTTTTCCGCCACGTCCAACGCGGCGGCCAGGAATGCCTGGCAATGGTCGACTGATTTCGCTTCTGCGCGCAATAATGCCATATGTGAAAAAGGCGGCATCTCGGCGATTCGTCGTTCCTGCAGCAGCGCCTGTGCGAGGGCGCGGTAGCCGCCGCGCAGCAGGCTCGCAAGCAGCGCATGATCGGGATGATGCGTCTGCAGCAGCACCTCGCCGGCTTTGGCGGCGCGTCCTGCGCGTCCGGCCACCTGAATGACCAGCTGACCGAGGCGTTCCGCCGCGCGGAAGTCCACACTGTGCAGGCCCTCGTCCACGCCGAGGATTGCCACCAGGGTCAGGTTCGGCAAATCGTGTCCCTTGGCGAGCATTTGCGTGCCGACGTAGATCCCGGGCTGCTCGGGACCGAGTCGATCGAACAGGGCTTCAAGCGAGCCGCGTCGTCGTGTCGTCTCGCGGTCGATGCGTAGCACCGGCGTCGTCGGAAAAAGTTCGAGCAATGCCTCTTCCAGCCGTTCAGTGCCATGCCCCTGCGGCTGCAAGGCTGTACTGTTGCATTCTGGACAATGTGCCGGCACCGGACGTTCCGCACCGCAATGGTGACAGACCAGGCGCGCCCGGCCGCGGTGCCAGGTCAACGCGCGGTCGCATCGCGCGCAGAGTGCGTTCCACCCGCAGTCGTGACAGAGCAGAACCGGGGCATAGCCGCGTCGATTGCGAAAGATCAGCGCCTGCTCGCCGCGACCCAGGCATGAACGCAGGGCAGTGATCAATTCCGGACTCATGCCCTCGCGCATGCGGGCGCGACGCTGATCCACGACGCGCATGAGTGGCGCACGCGCATTGCCGGCGCGCGCCGACAGGCGCAACAGTTGATAACGACCTGCGTTGACGTTGGCCAACGACTCCAGCGAAGGCGTGGCCGAACCCAGCAGCACGGGGACGTTCAAGGCGTGCGCACGCACCACCGCAAGATCGCGGGCGGAGTAGCGGAATCCTTCCTGTTGCTTGTAGGAGGCATCGTGCTCTTCGTCGACCACGATCAGGCCCAATCGCGGCAGCGGCGCAAAGATGGCCGAGCGGGTCCCGAGGATCACCCGTGCGTCGCCCCGCGCTGCCGCGAGCCATGCGCGCGTGCGCTCGCCATCGGCCAGGCCCGAGTGCAGGGCACGTACCGATGATCCAAAACGTGCACGAAAACGGCGCATCGTCTGCGGCGTCAGGCCAATCTCGGGCACCAGCACCAACGCCTGATCGCCTCGGGCAAGAGTGCGCTGGATCGCTTGCAGGTACACCTCGGTCTTGCCACTGCCGGTGACTCCTTCCAACAGGAAAGGTGTAAATGTACCGAACACGGCATCGATGGTGTCGACCGCCAATTGCTGTTCGTCCCCGAGTACCAACGGCAATTCGGATCCGGCCACGTCTTCTTGCGGATTCACGGCGACCGTGTGCGCGAGTCCACGTTGCCGCAGACTTGCCGCGCTTGCGCGCCAGCCTGGCAGTACGACGTCCAATTGTTCGTAGCTGCATGCGCTGGCAACGAGACAGTCGAATAACTGGCGAATGCGACTGCCCTGGCGAATTGGCGGTGCGTCCGCACACGCGACACCGGCCGCGGTCAGCGCAAGAGCACGTGGTCCCTCGAGGGGAATCGGTTTGGCCTGGCGCAAAACGACGGGAAGTGCCGCTTCGAGCACAGCACCGAGCGGGTGCTGGTAATAGCGTGCAGCCCATTGCAAGGTCGTCAGCAGCTCTCCGCTCAGCAGTGGCGTCGAGTCCAGCACATCGACCACCGCCTTGAGCCGTTCACGCGGCACGTCGCTGTGATTCGATGCGCCGACAACGATGCCGACCCGATGACCTCGCCCGAACGGAATCAGAACTCGGCATCCCACCTCCGGTGTGCAATCCGGCGGAGCGAGATAGTCAAACAACTGCGGCAGCGGTACGGGCACTGCAACGCTGAGGATGGCGGTCATGCGGACCTGCGCAATGAATCAGACCGCAGTGTAGTCGCGCTTGCCCAAACCCGGGCGGCGCGCATTCGGGAAACCTGGCAGGTTTCTCGATGACAGTTTAGAAATATGGTGCAGAATATTGTTTCTAGGAGAGTTTGTTGTTTATCCACAAGCGCTGTGGATAAGCCTGTGGACGAAGCTGCCGCAGAGCGCGTTCGACGCTGTACTGGCGGGCCTTCGCTCACCTTGGTGAAGATTTGATCAAACCAATTTTCCTCATAAAAAACAATCGACTGGGTCAAAAAAAATGCACATGTAACGCTTTGTTCGCGGGCGTGTGACAGACTCGCGACATTGATTCCGGGCTGTGTACAACCCTTGACAGGACACTCCATTTTGCGAACCCCGCACCGCTGCTACGTTTGCCCGATGTCAACCGTCCTCGCGCAGCGACGTTGAGCAGGCTGAGGCAGAATCGGAGCAACGAATGTCGGAGACAGTAGCCCGGATGGATGCGCAGCAATGGGGCCAGGCGAAAGCGGATACTGCGCGGCAGGAACCACTCGCGCTCGACGCGTTTCTGCGCGATATCGAGCGCCGTGCCCTGCGCATGGCGGAGCTGTCTACCGGCCAACGCGACGAAGCGCTGGACCTCGTGCAGGACGCGATGTTCGCCTTCGCGCGCAACTATGCCAGCAAGCCCGCGGCGGAGTGGGGCGCGCTATTTCACCGGGTGCTCGACAATCGGATTACAGACTGGCATCGCCGGCAGCAGGTGCGGGGACGCTGGCTTAGTCATTGGTTTTCGGGATCTCGCCAGGACGATGATGATGACCCGATTGCTGAGGCCCCGGATTTGCACGAACCCGGACCGCTGAGTCGATTGCTCGGTGAAAACGCCACCCGATCGCTGGACGCGGCGTTGCGTGCCCTGCCTTTGCGTCAGCGGCAAGCGTTTCTGCTGCGCATCTGGGAAGGACTTGACGTCGCCGACACGGCCATCGCGATGCGTTGCAGTGCCGGTAGCGTGAAAACCCATTTGTGGCGGGCGATGAATACGCTGCGAACTGCTCTTGAGGAACACCAATGAAACAGCAATCGTCGTGGCTGCAACAGGCGCGCGACCTGCTCGACGCCTCGGCGCGCGATATCGACGCAGCGTCACTGTCCAGACTGAACCGCGCTCGACAAAACGCGCTGCAGGCGTCGGTGCCGGGACGGCAAACGCGACCGCGCCTCTGGGGGGCGGGTTTCGCCGCCGCGTGCGCAGTGGTGTTGGCAGTCGTGGTGAGTATTCCCCATAGCGCGGTGCCGACCGGCGCGCCCGTGGTTGCCTTGCAAAACGCCAGCAGCGACGAAAGCGACTTGGTCGTTGGGGATGACAATCTGGAAATTGTGCAGGACCTGGAGTTCTACGCGTGGCTCGATACCGAGGAAGACGATGTCAGTGGCTGATCCTGTGGTTCTCGGTGGGCGCCGGAGCGCAGGAGGCTGCGTCACTCATACCGTCGGTCGACGCCCCGCCATCCGCAGAGCTGCTGCAATATCTCGATGAATTCACGGATGACGCCGGCGAATTCACCGATCCCGAAGATGTGGCGACACGTTCTCCAAATGACAACAATCATGAAGTTCCATCCATTGAAGACACCGATGATGAAGCGGTCGGAGCGGACGATGCGCGTCGTTAGCCTGCTTTTCGGTTTGTTGCTGGGTTTCGCAGCTGTCGCGCAGAGCGGGCCCACGCCGATCGCTTTCGATCAGCTCAGCGCGACGGAACAGGAGATGCTCAAATCGGTGCGGGCAGAATGGCCGCAGATGACGGTGGAAAAGCAGCAGCGGCTGCGGCATTCCGCCGAACGTTGGGCTGCGATGTCACCGGCGGATCGAGCCGGCGCACAGGAACGCTTTGCACGCTGGAAGGCGCTGACGCCAGAACAACGTGAGGGCATGCGCGCTCGATTCGACGAATTTCGCCGACTGCCTCCCGAGCAGCAGCAGCGAATCCGGCATAGTTTCCGCAAGTTTCGCGCGCTGCCGCCGGAAGAGCGAGCGAAGCTGCGCCAGCGCTACGATCGGATGTCGCCGGCTGAGCGGCGCGCTTTCGTCAGCGGTGCTCTTGCGCAGGGGCGTGCCCAGCGCATCGAGCAGTACTTCAATGCCTTGCCCGAGGCCGAACGTGAACCCACACGCGAGATGCTGCGCAGTTTTTCTATCGAACAGCGTCGCACCTATCGGCGTCACGATCGCGGCCTCGTCGACGTGCCGCATAAGGACGCGTTCCGGCGCGAGATGCTAGGCATGACTGCCGAGGCACGGGCGCGCCGCCTGATGGAGATCGCCGCACAGGACGAATCACCGGCACACTGATCGTCGCATTCAATCGCGGGGTTCGAGCACCCTGCGATGGACGTGGACCTGATCGGCAAAGCGCTCAACGCCGTCACGGCGCAGGCGCGGCGCATCTTCCCGCAGATAGCGCTGCAGTGCGGCACGATCTTGCAGGTGATAGTGCACGCAGAGTCGCTGCTCGGCGTCAGATTCCGGCGGCGGCATTTCCTCCACCGCAAATACGCGCGCATCGACAAACCCGGGCAGGCGCCGAATCTCCGCTACGTGCGCTGCCAGCCAGGCCGCGTAGTCAACGGCAATCGAAGCCGCCACGCGGATATTCACTTCGTAGACGATCATGCGCCTGCCGTGAGACTCAATACGAATGCGACGGCAATCGCGATGCCGATCAGCACGCTGTAGCAGATGCCGACCAGACCGTACTTGAAAATCGTCATGAACCAGTTCTGGCGATACACGCGTCGTTGCATCAGCAGCAAGTAGAGTGGTATCCACCACGCGATCAGGATCATAAGGACTCGCGTGGTGGGCGCGAGAACGTCCACCGAAAGCCCCAGCAGTCCGCACCATGCAATCAACAAAAGTGCAAAAAATACAAATGCATGACTTTGCAGCGCCACGATCAAATGCTCCATGTACAGGCGGCGCTTGAACAGGTAGAGAAATTTCAGCAACACGGCAAAGAACGGCATCAGCACGAACAGCGTTTGTGGAAGCACCCCGAACAGACCAACCAGCAGACGCTTCGGGTCATCTTTCGCGCGCAGGATGTTTGACTTCATGTTGCCGGCCATCTGATTGAGCTTGGCGTTGCCGAATTCTGGCAGCCATTCGATACGAATCGGATGTGTCTTGGGATCCCACGGTTCGCCGTCGAAACCAATGCTGTCCCAGTCGGACTGAGGTTCCTTCGGCGGAGGCAGATTCTTTGCCCGCGCTTCATCCACCGCCTTCAGATAAGCGATGCGGGCATCGGCCTTCTTGCGCATCTTGGCTTCAGCTTTGCCAATGGCTTTCTCCGCGGACGCTGGCAGTCCCGGCGCGGCCTGCGCCCCCTTCAGGCCAGTCAGCGCCTTGTCTAGCCGATCCTGCACCTCCGCGGGTGTCGTGGCGCCAGAGAAATCGTCGCCGTTGGCGTGATCGTTGACCAGGGCATGGTCGCTTAGTCCACTTTGCTCAAGATACAGTTGCACCGAAAAAAACGCGATCACGCTCATGAAGAAGAACAGTCGCAACGGCGTCACGTAGCGCACGCGCCGCCCGGCAAAATATTCGTTGGCCAAGTAGCCGGGACGGAAGAACAAAGGCGTGAGCGTGCGAAAGGTGCGCGAATCCAGACTCAGGACGCTGTCGAGAAAATCCCCGACAATTCCGGACAGATGCCGGATCAGGCCCTTGACGGGTTGTCCGCAGGCGTAGCAGAAATTGCCGTGCAAGGGCGCGCCACAATTGGCGCAAAGAGGCAGTGGAGGGGACGTCTCAACAGGTTCGGTCATCGGGGCAGGAGCATCGATTCGTTGCGGAGCCAGTTCACAGTATCGCGGATCAGCGTGTCCAAAGGGGTCGTGCGGTAGGCGAGTTCTGCCTCCGCTTTGCGACTGTCGACGCGCAATCGTTGGCTCGTCAACGCGACCGCTTCCGGAGTCAGGCTCGGTTCGCGACCGCTGATGCGACCCACGATGTCCAGAATCGCCGCATACATGCGCAGCAACGTTGCAGGCATCGCGCGGCGTGGCGCGGGACGGCCCAGCTCCGCAGCGATGCGTTGGATGAGGTGGAGAAAGCTCGCGTGCTCGCCACCGAGCAACCAGTTGTCGCCGCTGCGCCCGGTCCGCCAGGCGCTCACATGCGCCTTCGCTACTTCCCGGACGTCCGCGAAGGCTCCGCTGCCTGGCGGCGCGCCCGGCAATTTTTTCTGATCAATCATGAGGATCAGGCGTGCCCAGTTGTGCCGGTCTCCAGGCCCGAAAATGTGCGCCGGATTCAGGATAACCGTCTCGATATCGCCGCGCAGCCCGGCCTCGCGGACCAGACTCTCGCCGAGAGCCTTGCTGCGTTCGTAATTTATCCACGATTCCACACCGAGCCGCGGCAATGCCTCGAACAGGGCCGTGTGCTCGACACGACCGTAGGCCGCGACGGACGACGTGTGCACGAAACGCCTGACGCCGGCGGCCCGTGCCGCGAACAGCAGCCTGCGCGTACCTTCGACATTGGTTCGCGTCTGGGCGGCGTTTCCGAGGCGCCATTGCGATGTATCGGCCGCTGTGTGAAAGATCGCGTCGGTGGGCTCGGCCAGCGCGGCGCTGAGTGCGACCGTATCGGAAAGCTCGCCGGAAACTGGCTGGGCACCGAGGGCCCGCGCTCGTTCGGCCGCCTGCGCGCTGCGGCACAATGCCGCAACCTGCACATTTTCAGAGCGCAGCAAGCCCAGGATATGGCCACCGAGAAATCCGCTGGCCCCGGTTAGCAGCACACGTGTCATCGCAACCCCGGCTCTGGCAACAGCCCATGAGCATCGTGCCGACTTTGCCCATCCCGACACAAGCGGCGCGTATCACCTTGCTGTCCGGCACCGGGCGCGTGATCCGATCAGCTAGACTGCCGGACCACGTCGACACCGCGGAACTCCATGCGCTGGACTTTGCCTTTCGACCGCGCGCGGGCGCTGCGCGATGCCGGCGAGACCGTCCGCCTCGCGCTGCCATTGATTGTCGGTCAGCTGTCGGGGGTCGGCATGAACCTGGTTGACGCCTTGCTCGCAGGGCACGTCAATGCACATACGCTTGGAGCGGTTGCGGTCGGCGCGAGTATCTGGACCCTGGCATATGTCGTCGGACTTGGCGTGATGATGGCGCTGCCGCCGTCGGTGGCGCAACTGGTTGGCGCCGAGCGCCGCGACGCAATTGGTCCACTGTTTCGTCAGGCGCTCTGGCTGGCTGCAGCGCTCGGCATTCTGCTGTTCTTTGCCGTCCGTTATGGCGGACCGCGTCTACTGGACGTGATCGGGGTTGATCCCGCCTTGCGCGACGACACGACCGCCTTCCTGCATGCGATCGCCTGGGCGACGCCAGCGCTGGCAACCTACTTTGCCTTGCGCGGCGTCAGTGAAGGCATGGGCTTGACGCGTCCCACCATGTATTTCGGCACGCTGGGTTTGCTCTTGCTCGCGCCACTGGGCTGGGCATTGATGTATGGAAAATTCGGCCTGGCCCCGCTCGGTGCCCGCGGCTGCGGCATCGCGACAGCACTGGTCATCTGGCTGCAGTGCCTGGGTTTTCTCGGTTGGCTGCGCTGGCGGCCGGAGTACCGCATCTTGAATCTGCTAGGCGACTGGCAGCCGCCGCAGCGCGTCGCGATCGTCGGATTGCTGCGCATCGGCCTGCCAATGGGGGTGGCGATTTTCATGGAAGCCAGTCTGTTTGTGGCGGTGGCCCTCGCGTTGGGTCGACTCGGCGAAACTGTGGTGGCGAGTCACCAGATCGCACTCAACGTTTCCGCGCTCGCATTCATGCTGCCGCTCGGATTGGCGCTGGCGATCACCGTGCGCGTCGGAACAGCCGCCGGTCGTGGCGACGTGAGGGGAGTGCGCTATGCCGGATTCGTCGGTATCGGTCTGACCCTCTTGAGTCAGTCATTCTCCGGGCTCGTGATGGCCTTCGGCGCCGCCTGGATCGCATCGCTGTATACAAATGACGCGGGAGTGATCCTGCTCGCCAGTCAGTTGCTCTGGCTAGCCAGCCTGTTCCAGTTGCCCGACGGAATTCAGGTTGCCTCGAACGGCGCATTGCGCGGATTGAAAGACACCCGGATGCCCATGCTGATCACCATAGTCGCCTACTGGGGCATCGGCATGCCGGTCGGCTATCTTCTGGCTTTTGCCGCGGGATTCGGTGCGCGAGGAATGTGGATGGGGCTGATCGCGGGACTGGCCTGCGCGGCGGTTCTGCTATTCCTGCGTTTTCGGCGTCTCGGCAGGCACGGACGCTGGCATCTCCCTGCCGCATGACCGATGGCGCGTGAATGCGGGTCGCGAATTGGGTAGGCTCGGTCAATGACGCCGGACTTCCGCCGGCTGCAACCCGCTTGGAATTCACATGGCAGAGACAAAACCCGGGCTGATCCGCCGTTTTTTCACCGCGATCTGGAACACCCTGAACTTCACCCGCCGGCTGGTGCTCAACGCGATTTTTATTTTTATACTGATCGCTTTTTTCACCGCGATGTTCGGCACGGTGCCGGTGCTCCTGCCGCGAACCGCGCTGGTCATCGATCCTCGCGGTGAAATCGTCGAGCAGTTCCGGACCGATGCGATGGCGCGCGCCCTGGCGCGCGTCGCCGGGGACGAGGGCAAGGAAGTGCAGCTGCGCGACCTGCTGCACGTGATTGACGCGGCCGCCAAGGATCCGAACATCGAGCGCATCGTGCTGATTCCCGATCAGGTCAGCGGCGCGGGTCTCGCCACGCTGACCGAACTTGGCGCGGCGCTGGAGCGCTTTCGCAGCACGGGCAAGGATGTGGTCGCTGTTTCCAACGGCATGAACCAGATGCAGTACTTCCTGGCCGCGTATGCCGACCAGATCCTGCTGCATCCTGACGGTTCGGTGCTGTTGCAGGGATTCGCGAGCTATCGCAGCTACTACAAGGATCTGCTCGACAAATTGGCGGTAGAAGTCCACTTGTTCAGAGTTGGAGAATTCAAGTCCGCGGCAGAACCCTACATCCTGAACGGCGCGTCCAGCGAGGCTCGCGAGGCAGATCTGTACTGGCTGGGCGGTCTATGGCAGACCTACCTCGCCGAAGTAGGGCAGCGCCGCAAGCTCGCACCGGTCGCGATCCAGAACAGCATCCAGAACCTCCCGGAAGCGATCAAGGACGCGCAAGGCGATCTCGCCAAGCTCGCCCTGACCGGGAACCTGGTCGACCAGCTCGCGACGCGCGACCAAGCGCGTCAAGCCCTGATCGCGAAGGGCGTGGCGGACAGTGACGAACAGACGTTCCGCCAAGTCGGCTGGCGCAATTATCTGGCGATGCATGCGCGCGACGGCATGGCAGACGTGCGACCCAGCGTTGCCATCGTTGTCGCGGAAGGCGAAATCGTCGGCGGAGAACAGACGCGCGGCACGGTCGGTGGCGAATCCACGTCGCAATTGATACGTCAGGCCCGCGAGGACGCGAACGTGCGTGCCCTGGTGTTGCGGATCAACTCGCCGGGTGGCGAAGTATTCGCTTCGGAATTGATTCGCCGCGAAGTCGAATTGACCCGCAATGCTGGCAAGCCGGTCGTCGTTTCGATGGGTGACGTGGCTGCTTCCGGCGGCTACTGGATTGCCATGAATGCGGACGAAATCTGGGCCGAGCCGGGTACCATCACGGGATCAATTGGTATTTTTGGAATGTTTGTCAATATTCCGCAGACCCTGGCCAAGATCGGCGTGCACACCGACGGGGTCGGCACTTCGCCGTTTGCGGCGGCCTTTGATGTGCGGCGCCCATTGGATCCCGCCGTCGGCGAAGTTATTCAGGCTGTCATCAACAAGGGATACCGGGACTTTATCGGTCGGGTTGCCGCGGCGCGCGGCAAACAACCAGCGCAGATCGATGAAATCGCGCGAGGTCGTGTCTGGAGCGGCCGACAAGCATTGGATCGCGGCCTGGTCGACAAGCTCGGTGGCCTGGGTGCCGCGGTCGCTGCGGCAGCCGAACGCGCGAAGCTCGGCGACAGCTGGCAACAGCGCTATATCGAACGACAGGTTGGTCCTTTGGACCGTTTGTTGCTGGACTTCAGTGAGAACGCGATGGCCAGCGTGTTCAGCAAACTCGACCTCGGTCTCGCGCAGTCCACGCTGATCAATGATGTGGACCTGCAGCGGCCGCTGCGCCTTTTGCGCGGGATCACCAATGGCAAGCCCGCTGTATTCGCGTACTGTTTCTGCGAGGTCAAGTAAGCGCGAGGCTGTTTCCCGCTACACGTCGGACATGTGGAAACGTGAATTCATCCACGCCATTCATCCGCCGGCGTCGTCAATTTTCTTTTTTTCGTCTTCCGCCTGCTTGTTGACGGTCTCCTGCATCGCCTTGGCTTTTTCCAATGCCTTGAGCTGGGTGTCGATCACGGTCTTCTGCGGCGGTGGCGGTGCCGTGGTCGTGCTGGCCGATTTGTCGGAGCCGCCACATGCGGCCAGCAGCAGGCAGGCGGCCACGGTTGTCGATAGATGGCGCATGGGATGAACCCGAAGTCGGAGACGAGTTACAGTCTGCGCCGTCGCCGTAGCGGTAAACAAGCTTGGAGTGTCTCGTGAGCGATCCGACCCGTTGGCGCCTCGATGGGCGCTGCGCCCTGATCACGGGCGCGAGCAAAGGTATCGGCTACGCGTGTGCCAGGGAACTCGCAGGTCTCGGTGCCGATATTCTGCTGGTGGCGCGCGACGAGCTGCACCTGGAGCAAGTGCGCGCCGACCTTTCCGAGGACTTTCCCGAAAGCGAAGTGCTCGCCTTCGCTGCGGATCTTTCCGAACGTGAACAGCGCCTCGAAGTGTTCGACTGGATTGCCGATCTGGACTTGTCACTGAGCATTCTGGTGAACAATGTCGGCACGAATGTGCGCAAGCCGTTGCTCGACTACACGGAGGCCGATCTGCGTTTTCTGATCGACACCAATCTGATCAGTGCCTTTGAGCTTTGCCGGCTGGCCCATGCGCAACTCGCCGAACACGGCAACGCCGCGATCGTCAATATCGGTTCCGTGTCGGGCCTTACCCATGTTCGCACCGGCGCGCCATATGGGATGAGTAAGGCCGCCCTGCACCAGTTGACGCGCAACCTCGCCTGCGAATGGGCTGAGGATGGAATCCGGGTCAACGCGGTTGCGCCTTGGTATATCCGCACGCAGCGTTCGGAAGCCGCATTGGCGGACACCGAGTACCTGGAAGAAGTGCTCGAGCGCACGCCGATGCGGCGTATCGGCGAACCCGAAGAAGTTGCCGCAGCAGTGGCCTTCCTGTGCCTCCCGGCTTCGAGTTATGTGAGCGGAGAGTGCATCGCGGTGGATGGCGGCTTCTTGCGTTTCGGATTCTGACCGCAGCGCCCGTCACGTGGTTGGGAATTTATCCACAGGCGCTGTGGAAAGGCATACGTGCCAGCCTGTGGACAGTTCGCTGCAGGCCTTCTGGCATATAGCGATGGCAGGCATTGCTCAGGATCTGCTCAGGCCCGGATTGTTTGTCCACAGCACCTGTGGACAAGTCTGGTGACAAACCTGTGCGCAAGTTCCGCATCGCGAGCTGCAGAGCGGGGGCTGCCCTGTTTGCCGACATTTTGACCAGGGCGTCGTGTGATTGGCAACAAAAGATAAATAAGACATAAAGAGAACTGTGAACCCGATCTTGTCCACAGGCGCTGTGGACAACTCGTCGCAACAGCCTGTGGACAGATTGCGCTAGCCCGCCTGGCGGCTCGGTTTCTCCCTGTTTGCGCAAAACGTGATCGTTCAGCAGCCCGCGACCTGTTGCGCGAGCGCTCGCTCGCGCGGCTCCAGTATGGCTCGTTGGTCTTTGAACGCGCGGTGCAGCTTGCTGCGCACTTCATCCAATTGCCGGTTCCGCACGCGGCAAGTCTCGCGCGCCGGCAGCGGGCGACAGTCATCGCGTACCCACACGGATGCACCGGCGATTGCGCTCGCAGCACCGGGCGGCAGTATCGGCGGATGGGCGTATTCCGGCGCGGATACGCCGATGCCATCGCGTCCACCGTAGACCTCACCGAGGCTGCGTGCTGGATAGCCGAGTACGCCAAGCGGCACGATGTAGGGCACTGTTGCGCCACTGTCGCTGTAGTAGGGCTCGCCACCGTCGCCGCGGCTGCAGATAAACAGATCCGGTATCGCAGCGCGCGGAGACTCCGCGGCCGGGGCCAATATCGGTTGTGTCGTGAGCGGCGCAGGCGTTGCGTCGGGTGATGCATCCGGCGATGCAGTCACGACCTGGGGCGGCGTGGACTCGTAGTGAAAGCTGGACGCGTTTTGATCGGCGCGGCAGGGGCGATCCTGAAACGCGATCTGGCCCTGTGCGTCCACGCACTTGTAGCCGGTATCAGCCAGCGCGAATTCGCTGCTTGGCAGCACGACGAAACACGGCAGCAGCGCGAGAGGCAAGCAACGCATGCGCCAACATTACGCCATTGCGCGCGGAAGGATCAGCCTCTTGCGCTGCGCCCCCAGTCAAGCAAAGCTGTGCGGCCATCGCGAGGGAGCGTCGCATGTCCGCCATCCACCATGATTTTTTCTCTGATACCAAGACCCGGCCCGGTTCTGCGATGCGCCAGGCGATGGCGCAGGCCGAGGTTGGCGACGAGCGCGCCGGTGAAGACCCCACCGTCAATCGTCTGGTGGCCCGCTGTGCGAACTTGCTGGGCAAGCCCGCAGCGCTGTACCTGCCTTCGGGCACCATGTGCAACGAGATCGCGCTTGCCGTGCACTGCCGGCCCGGTGACGAAGTCATCTGCGACGCCAGTTGTCACTTGTTCGGATTCGAAGGCGGCGGCCCCGCGGCATTGGCCGGCGTCATGCTCAATCCCTTGCGTGGCACTCGCGGCATTTTCAGCGCGGCACAATTGCGCGAAGCCTTGCGGCCTGACCGACCCTATGCTCCCCGGCAACGACTGCTCGAGGTAGAGCAGACCGCGAATCTCGGCGGGGGCGCAATATGGCCGATATCCACATTGACAGAAGTGTCTGATGTCGCGAGAGGGCATGGGCTCGCCACCCACCTGGATGGCGCACGCTTGCTCAACGCCAGTGTCGCAACCGGCATTTCCGCGCAGGACTATGCGCGCGGCTTCGATTCGGTGTGGATCGATTTTTCCAAGGGGCTCGGCGCCCCCGGCGGCGCGGTGCTCGCGGGCAGCGTCGATTTCATCGCCGAGGCGCTGCGACTGAAGCTGCGCTGGGGCGGCGCCATGCGTCAGAGCGGGATTATCGCTGCGGCTTGCGAATACGCCCTCGACCACCACGTTACGCGGCTCGCCGATGACCATGCGAACGCGCGACGCCTCGCCGAGGGCATCGCCGGAATCGCCGGGCTGCAGATCGATCCGCACTCCGTCGAGACCAACCTGGTGTACTTCACGATCCTGCACGAGGGGCTGGATGCCGCGCGATTGTGCGGCGAACTGCTGCGCCTCGGCGTACGTATGGGCGAGATGGGGCCGCGTACGGTGCGCGCAGTCACTCACCTGGATGTGGATGCAACCTCGGTCGATGTCGCTCTTGCGGGCCTGGGCAGCGTACTTGCGGCGGCCTGACAACAGACAGTCCTCAGTCAGCCACGATTGCGTGCTATGCCAACCGGTAGTTGTTCGAGATATCGGTAATCTTCACTCGTAAATAATGCTGTGTTGTTCACATAGTCCAATGCCATGGCGCTCGCGTCGTTGCCCCAGAACAATGTGCCGTCGACCTGCAACGTCGGGACCCCGAACACTTGCGCATCGAGCGCCCGCTGGGTGTTTCGTCGCAGCACGTCTTTGACTGACTGCTGGGCCAGCGCCACCGTCGTATCGCCGGGGATCAGGCTTGCCGCGAGCCGCGTCAGCGCCTCGGGGCTGTCGCCGGCGCATCCATCCCGCCACAGGTGCGCAAAGATTGTCCGCACCACATCCCAGGCGCCGCCAGCGGCAATGCACAAGCGCAGCGCCGGCAATGGATTGAACGGATGCGTTGGTGGAAAACGCAATGGTATGCCGGCTTGTGCCGCCTGCCATTGCACCAGACGATAGGTAAACAATCGCTTGCCCGGAATTTCCGCAGGCCCACGCTGACCCAATGCATCCAGTACGCCGGCGAACAGGATTGGCACCGGTTCAACCGGCAGCCGTTCGTTGAGGGAAAGTATTTTCCCCAATTGCAAATACGCAAAAGGGGAAATGAAATCAAAGTACCAGGTTGCGCGCACCGTTGGCTCCCGCTCAGGCTCGTGGCCGTCGACCACGCTACTCGTGCAGGTCAGTCTCGCGATGATCGTCGGTGAATCATTGTGCCGCGTGGGTCAGGCGCGATTCCAGTGCCGCGAGGCGCGCTTCCAGATCGGCGATGCGGGTATCCCGTTCGCGCAGTTCAGCCTGCAACGCCTGAGCCGACAACAGTGCGATACCGGCGACATCGCCGGTTGCCACAAAACGGCCGTCCTTGCCCAGTCCGAAGCTGTCGTGGAAGTCTTCCGCGACCGGACCCAAGTGGCGATCGTCGGTCGGCGAGCCGCGGTAGTTCCAGCTCGGGATTTCCAGCTTCTCCAGTTTGGCGAGAATCATCTTGTGATTGTTGCGCGAAAAATTCTCTTTGCTGGTCCGGCTCGACAATTGATAAATGTTGCCTCTGGCGGTCACGTTGCCGCTGCTGTCGACGACAAAGCGGTCACTCTGACCGGCGGGGAAATCCGGACTGGTGTTGATGACGCGCAGCGCGTAGGTCGAGCGTGCGGACGCGGGTGCCGAGTGACTGATTTCCAGCCAGGACCCCGGGCTCGCCGTGCCCATCCCGACGTTGCCGCTGGCGGCGACGTCCACCGACGAGGTCGGCGCGCCGGGTCGGATGCGCAGCGGCAGACGAGATCCACCGGTCACGTCGCGTACGAAGAAATTGGCTTCGTTCCCTGCCACGTCCCAGGTCTGTGCGGTAAACCCGCCCGCATTCGTCTGATCCAGGCGTATCGCCGGCGTATCGGTGGTCTGAATATGCAGATCCAGCGCCGGCGAAGCCGTGCGCAGGCCGATTCTTCCCGTTGTGCCGATGAACAGCGAATTGGTCGGTGCGGGGCCGCTCACCGTGAATGGCACGGTTGCGCCGGTGATATTTTCGATCGAGAACTTGTTCGTGCCACCCGACTCCGAATCGTTCGCCGTGAGCTGCCAATCATCGCTTGCAAATCCTGCCGACGCGGACGTGTCCTCGAACTTGATGCGCGTGTTGTTTTCCTTGAGGCGCAACGTGTCGAAACCAAAACTTTCATTGTTGACGCAATCCAGTCCGACACACGCCGAGCCCTGCACAATCAAGTCATCCGGTATGACTTGGTCGTTGGGCAGCGGCGTGCCGCCGGTGTCCGTACGTCCGCTTGCCTCGGCGGCCTGCGGCGTTGTCGGTGGGCTCGCCGGCATCGGCGTGCTGCCGTAGGGGCGACCGTCGGCGGCGTCGACCACGCCTTCGCCAAATGCGCGAGCCATGCCCATGGACAGAAGGACGGCCGCGACCAGCGCGGTAACGATTCGGTTTTGCATGAAGAGAACTCCGTTGTGTGTTTCGGGTTGGCGACACAGACGCATCGTCACGCTGCACAGTTGAACAATGCAACATCTCTGCCAGCCGTTGTACGTGTATGAAGCAATCGCAAAAGAGCCGCGGGACCTATCACCCGCTGCGAGCGTCGACTGGCCGGCTCAATGCAGATTGCGAAACGTCGCAGGATCGAAGGCGTCGACCTGGATGACTTCGTCACGCGCGTCGCGAGCTTCGTTGAGCAGCTCATACTCCGCACCGGAGATCACTCCTGCGGCGAGGCCGAGGTCGTCGAGCAGATATCCCGGTGCGCGATCGAGGCGGCCGGCGCGAACTGCGTCGCGCAGCTTGGTTTCGATCGGGATCGCCCGCACGGCCTGATCCAGCGCCGCTTCCAGCGTGCCAAGCCCCGGTTCGTCCGCTGGCGGCACAAACACATCTTCGCTCAGGTTCAGGCGCGATTCGCGGTCTTCGAGCAGATCTCGCGCGACGCGTTGGCCGAGTTTGTCCGAGGGCGGTCGAAAACGCGCGCCAAGCGGAAAAATAAGCGCCCGCAGCAACCAGGCTGCCGGTCGCATCGGCAGGTTGTCGAGGATGCCGAGCAGCGCCTCCTGGATCCGGTACAGGCACAACTCGACGCTCCAGCAGGCGAGGTTGTAGCGCGCCGTGGTCTTGCTTTCATCGTGGTAACGCTTGAGTGCCGCACTGGCCAGATACAGGTAGGCCAGTGCGTCCGCTAGCCGCCCGGATATTTTCTCGCGCCGTTTCAAGGTGCCGCCGAGGGTGCCCATCGCGGTGTCGGAAACAATCGCGAACGCGGCGGAAAAACGCGACAGATGTCGGTAGTAGCGTGTCGTGTCCACAACCTTGGGTGCGGTGACCAGGCGGCTGCCACTCAGCGCACACAGCGCGGTGCGGATGGCGCGAGTGAAAACAAAATTTACATGTCCAAAAAATGCAATGTCGAAAGCGGCCAGATTGTCAGTCGCGATGCTGTCGATTTCCGCCTGCACGAAAGGGTGACAGCGTATTGCGCCCTGACCGTAGATGATCATCGAACGGGTCAGGATGTTTGCCCCTTCGACCGTGATGCCGATCGGAACCGCATCCCACGCGCGCGCCAACGAATTGCGTGGACCGCGCTGGATCGCCGCGCCGGCACGGATATCCATCGCATCGATCACGACGCTGCGCATGCCTTCGGTCAGGTAGGCCTTTGCGATTGCTGACAGCACCGAGGGCTTTTGCCCGGCATCAAGGGCGCCGCAGGTCAACGTCCGCGTCGCGGTCATCACGTAGGTCAGGCCCGCCATGCGTGCGAGCGGTTCTTCGATGCCTTCGAAGCGGCCGATTGGCGTGTCGAACTGCTCGCGAACGGTCGCGTAAGCACCGCAGATCCGGGTTGCCATCTGCGCTGCGCCAACGCTCAGCGCTGGCAGCGAAATCGAACGGCCGGCGGCGAGACATTCCATCAGCATGCGCCAGCCTTCGCCTATGCCCGCGCGACCGCCGATGATGGCTGTGTCGAGCGCCACCCACACGTCGTGGCCGACGGTCGGACCGTTCATGAAGGGTACGCCCATCGGGTCGTGACGCAGACCGATTTCCACGCCCTCGGTTTCCCGCGGGATCAGCGCGCAGGTAATCCCCAGATCGTCATTCTCGCCGATCAAATGGTTCGGATCGCGCAAGCGAAACGCGAGTCCGACCAGGGTCGCGACCGGCGCGAGCGTGATGTAGCGCTTCTTCCAGGACAGGCGCATGCCGAGTACTTCGACGCCATCGATTGTCCGTTTTTCCACAATGCCTTCGGACTGGGTGGCTGCCGCATCGGAACCGGCCTCCGGCCCCGTCAATGCAAAACAGGGGATTTCCTCGCCCCGCGCCAGACGCGGCAACAGGCTGCGCTTCTGCTCGTCACTGCCGTA
>JBDTLV010000050.1:0-33563 GCA_039934615.1 Tahibacter sp. | reverse complement strand
TCGACTGGAACATCAACGACTATCACCGCGCCAGCTTCCGCTACAACAAGACCGAATCCACATTGCCGGTTTTGGAGCGTTTGACCGGTGGCCAGGTGTCCTTGTCGTCGTGGTGGTACAACAAGACCTATGATTTTGAAAACTATGTGCTGAACTTCTACGACGACTGGAACGAGAATTTCTCGTCCGAAGCGTCGGTTTCGTACAGCAAGTATCAGAACACCTCGCCGACCAATTCGACTCTGCCGGCAATCGCGATCGCGGTGGCAGGTCTGAACGGCGCGCCCAATACCACGGTTTTCCTCGGTACGGAGCGTTCGCGTCAGGCCAATGAGCTCGACACGAAGTCGACCAGCGCGTTCTGGGCAGGCGATGTGTTCCTCGGTGACCACACGATCAAGTTCGGTGCGGACTACAAGAAGAACGACACGTTCAACCTGTTCCTGCAGGACTACTATGGCGACTATTCGTTCCGCAGCATCGCGGATTTCGAAGCCGGCACCTATGCCTCGCTGCCGGCCGGATTCACGGGCGGACTGATCGGCGGGTTCGGCTACCAGCTTAATCGTCCGATCGGCGGCGATGCCGCGAATGCGGCGGCGGACTGGTCACTCAAGCAGTACGGCGTGTTCGTGCAGGACACCTGGCAGATCACGCCGAGCTTCTCGGTGCAGTACGGTTTGCGCGGCGACCTGACTTCGACACCGGATGAGCCGGCGCTCAATCCGGCCGTCGCTCCGGCGTTCAATCTGCGCAACAACTACACGATCAATGGCAAGCGCGTCTGGCAGCCACGCACGAGCTTCAACTACACCTTCGACACCGAGCGTTCGACTCAGTTGCGTGGTGGCGTTGGCTTGTTCCAGGGCAGCAATCCGGGCGTCTGGCTGTCGAACACCTACACCAACACCGGCCTGCTGTTCACCCAGTTCCAGGCGGCGTCGGGTAACAACTTTTCCCCGGATCCGTTCAATCAGCCAACCGGTGCGGCCGTTCCCCGCCAGCAGATTTCGCTGCTGTCGCCGAACTTCCATGCACCGTCGGTCTGGAAGGCTTCACTCGCCGTGGATCGCGAGTTGCCATGGTGGGGCGTGATCGCGTCGGCCGAGTATATTTATCTCGATGTTCGCGATTCGGTTCAATTCACCCATCTGAACCTGGGCCCCGTGAAAGGTCATTTGCCGGACGGGCGCGACGCGTACTGGGGCAACATCAATGCAGGCACGACCGCGCGCTCCGGTGCGAACGGCACCTTCAGTGACGTGATCCTGTTGCGCAACTCGCACGATGGCAAAGCCAGCAACCTGACCCTGCAATTGCAGAAGCCGTTTGCGGACTCCTGGAGCGGCAGTCTGGGTTACTCGTTCGGCAACGCGTCGGAATCCAACGTCGGTTCCTCGTCGGTTGCATTGTCGAACTGGAACTCGCTGTCGATTTACAACGTCAACGAGAACACCGCCGCGACGGCCGCCCCGGAAATCCAGCAGCGCTTCACCGCGTCGCTGTCGTGGCGCCATGCGTTCTTCGGCAACTACAACACGACCGCTTCGGCGTTCTATGAAGGCCGTACCGGACGTCCGTTCAGCTACACGTTCTCGAACGACGCGAACGGTGATGGCAACGCGGGAAATGATCTGTTCTACGTGCCGGTGGATGCAAACGACGTCATCATCACCGACGCCACGCAAGCCACGAACTTCTGGAACTATATCGAAGGCAACAAGTTCCTCAACGATCATCGTGGTCAGGTTGTCAGCCGCAATAGCGCCAAGAGCAAGTGGCTGAATCAGGTTGACCTGCGTTTCTCGCAGGAAGTACCTGGCTTCTTCGACGGCAACAAAGGCGAGGTTTGGCTGGATATCCTCAACTTCACCAACCTGCTGAACAAGAAATGGGGCCAGATCGTTGAAGCGCCGTTCAATGGCAATGGCGGTCAACGTCTTGGTGTCGCGCAGTTCGCTGGCGTCGATCCGGCTACCGGCAAGTACATCTACCGCTATCCGACGAACGCATCCGGCATGGTCACCAAGGACAACATTGGTGAGTCGCGCTGGGCAGTCCAGGTTGGATTGCGCTACACGTTCTGATTGTAAAAAGTTTAGTTTGTGAAACCAAACGGCCGGTGCGAACCGGCCGTTTTTCATTTTTGTGGGGCGCGTGACGCAGCGCTGCGGACAAATCGGCGCCACCGGGGTTGAGGCGGGTGAGCAATTACCGGTATTCCCCGGCACGCGCATCTCTGCGCGGCGGCGGGTCATCTGGGCAGATGGCTTGACCTGCGCGTCAGCATTCGCAATGCTTGACGAACTGTATCGGCCCCGTGAGGGGCGTGGGGCAAGGCGCTCCACACGAATCTATCGCCGCCCCCAGGGGCACACGATGTGCGACAGGCAGCGATAGCCGTTTCCGCCCAGTCGACCCGACGCGCGTTCCTGCCGCGTGAGTCCGCCAGATCCTGAAATTCATGAACCCACCGAACAAAGAACATCCGCGCGGCACTACGGTATCAGCGCGCATCTCACCCGCCAACGGACTTGATATCCTGTCGCGCGACGAGGTCAGCCGCCTGCGCGACGCGACGCAGCGAGGCCTGCATGCCCTGCTGCGCCGATGTGCCCTCGCCGTGTTGACCCAGGGAGGTGACAGCGACGACGCCAGGGCGCTGCTTGAGCGCTACCCGGACTTCGATATCCAAGTGTTGCAGCAGGATCGCGGCATCAAGCTCGAGCTGGTTCACGCGCCGGCCCAGGCCTTCGTCGACGGGCGAATCATCCGTGGTATCAACGAACTGCTGTTTGCGGTGGTACGCGACATCGTTTACGTCGCGACGCAAATGGAAGTGGGTCGATTCGATCTGGAGGGATCTTCCGGAATCACACACGCGGTTTTCGAGATCCTGCGCAATGCCCGCGTTCTGCGGCCGCACGCCGATCCGAACCTGATCGTGTGCTGGGGTGGCCATTCGATCGCGCGACACGAGTACGAATATACAAAGCAAGTTGGCTACCAGCTCGGGCTGCGCGGATTCGATATCTGCACGGGTTGCGGACCCGGTGCGATGAAGGGTCCGATGAAGGGTGCGATCATCGGACACGCCAAACAGCGTCGCAAATCCAACCGATACATTGGCATCACGGAGCCGGGCATCATTGCAGCGGAGTCGCCGAATCCATCGGTGAATCACCTGATCATCATGCCGGACATCGAGAAACGCCTGGAAGCGTTTGTGCGCGTCGGGCACGGCATCATCGTGTTTCCTGGTGGCGTCGGTACCGCCGAAGAAATCCTATACCTGCTTGGTATTTTGCTACATCCGGACAATGCGTCGATTCCGTTTCCGCTGATCTTCACCGGACCACGCGAGTCGGCAGCGTACTTCGAGCAGATCGATCAGTTCCTCCGACTCGCGCTCGGTGACGAGGCCGCAAAACGCTACTCGATCGTCGTCGACAACCCGGCCGAAGTGGCGCGCCAGATGGTCAAGGGTGTGGCGAAGGTGCGCGACTATCGATTGGATAGCAAAGATGCCTTCTTCTTCAACTGGGCGCTGCGTATCCAGCACGAGTTCCAGATGCCGTTCCGCCCGACGCACGAAAACATGGCGGGGCTCAACCTGACGCGCAATCAACCGAACCATCGACTGGCTGCCGATCTTCGTCGCGCGTTCTCCGGCATCGTGGCTGGCAACGTCAAGGAAGAAGGGATCCGTGCGATCGAAGAGCGCGGCTTGTTCGAGATCCATGGCGAACCGGAAATCATGCGGGCGCTCGATGCCTTGCTGCAGAGTTTCGTGGTCCAGCAACGCATGAAACTCCCCGGCGGAAACGCATACAAGCCCTGCTACAAGGTCGTGGTTGATTGAAGCTGGCTCGCGGCGCCGAATCGGGCCGCGCTCGGCGTTGGCCGAATCCTGGCGGAGCAGTCGACGGGTTTGCCCACGGCGGACTATTGCGTCGACGCAAGTGCAATCGTTTCGGTGGTTTCGTGATGGTCGGGTGAATCCGTGTGTGCCCGCCCTGCGGGCTTTTGGAAATGTGATGCGGTTCACACGCCCACCGAGGCACAGCGTGCAGGCGCATCGAAGACAAGTCGCTAGGCTGTAGCCACCCAAGCCGGAGACTGTCATGCACACCGTTTCGCACGAACAAATGCGTCAACGCTGCTGGAAATCGAATGCACGCAGCTATCTTGAACTGATCCGCGCTTTCGTCGCGTCCGATCCTTCGGATCGCGAGATGAAGGATCTGCTCGAGGCCATCGAGCGCGACACGGTCGCGGTTACTCCTGTCATCAATTGAATTTCGCTCCATGGCGCGCAGGCAGTTGCCTGCGCGCCGATTTCTGAACGCGCGTGTCTATCGCCGAATTTTCCGTCTGCCCGGTGTTGCCAGCCAGCCATCTATAAGCGCGCGCGATCGCTCTTCCGTCGTCAATTCGCTACTTGACACCCGCTGCAATGGCCGGTGGCAAATTTCCACCTGTTGCGCCCTGTAGAATGTCATCGGACAAGTTCCGCATTTCCGATGCTGGTATACTCGAAAACTAAGTGCCCATCCCGGCAACCTGTCGTCCACTCGCGACAGCGGATTCGGCATCGCGATTATTGTGGCTGGGGAGCCGCACAGGACAGCCAATGACAATCAGTTCAGGACGACGGGTGCTTCAGGCATTTTCTGGCGTGGTGTTTTCGATGTTGGCAATTGCCGCATCGGCGCAGTCGGGAAGCCTGCCGCCCGTTGGTGCCTCATGCGTGGTGACCGCGGGCAATCGCAACGCACCTCTGGCTCCGGATGGCACCTACACGGTGTTTGGCATTCCGGGCAACCTGGGTGCGATCCGCGCGCGAGCCACGTGCTCCGACGGTTCTGTGGGGCAGAGTGCGGTCGGCTTTACCGACCCGTTCCAGGCGGCCACCGTGGATCTAGGGCCGATCCAGTTCGGCCATATCGATCCGGTGCCGATTGCCGCAAACCTGTCGGCGCCATCGCGTTTTCTGAATACTGGCGAGACTTCACAATTGCACCTGCTGGCCGTGGGTGCTGACGGCTCGTCGCACGATGCAACATCGCGCAGCGCTGGAACCGTCTACGCGATTTCGAATGATTTGATGGCAACCGTGTCCGAAGACGGACTCGTACATATTTATCCACAATTTGCGTCGGGATCGTCGGCGCGCGTGGTTGTGTCCGCCACCGCGGAAGGCAGTGTCTCATCAACCTTCATGTACATCCTGGGGCCGCGCGGCAGCCTGACCGGCAAGGTCGTGCGCGCCGATGGAACCAGTACCGTCGCTGGCGCGCAGGTTTCCGTATTGCGTCTGCAACCGATGGAGCAGGCCGGTACGGCAGTCACCGGTTTGAGCGGCACCTTCAGCATGCAAGACGTCAATGCCGGATCGTTCCTGATTTCTGCGATTGATCCTGCCACGGGCGATCGCGCCAGCGGGTCCGCGCGCATCGAGAACGAAGGACAGAGCGTCGACGTGACCTTGCGGCTGACCGGCCAGGGTCGGGTCGACGTCAGTGTGATCGACGCGACGAACGCGCCAGTCACTAGCGCAAGCGTGACCTATACGGCGCTCGGCGCCAACCGCGACACGCGCAGTATCGACACCAATGCGCAAGGTGTCGCGAGCTTCATCGCGGTTCCGGCCGGCGAGTTCACCGTGTCGACGCGTGATCCGGCAACACGTCTGGTAGGAACCGCAGTGGCGAGTGTGGCAGTCGATCAGACGCTGGCATTGACCCTGCGCCTGCAACCGATTGGACAGATTGAAGGCGTGGTGCACGACGTCGACGGACAAACCCTGCGCGAGGGCGTGCAAGTTCGCATTCTGAGTCGCGAGCGCGGCATTCTCAGCCAGAGCGTCACTGCGGCCGACGGTGCGTTTGCATTCGACACGCTGCCGATCTCGGATGGCCCGTTCACACTCGACGCCTTCGTCGACGGCCGCCTGCGCGCGCGCGTACCCGGCATCGTCATCAGTCATCCCAACGATACCGTGACGCGCAACGTCCAATTCGGTGCGGTCGGTACTGTGCAAGGTGTGGTAAAAGATCTTTCTGGAACTATATACGCAAATTCGCGCGTCACGATGCAGTCTTTGGTCGGGCTGCGCCTGAACTTTGATGCGCTGGCCGACGCGAATGGGCATTTCGTGCTGCCCGCAGTGCCAGTGGGCGCATTTGAACTCAGCGCCATCACGCCGCAGGGGCGCAGCGGCCGCGCGCAGGGCAGCGTCGACGCTGACGGCGCGGTGATCAACCTTGATGTAGTGCTGGCAGACAATACGCTGATCGGGACCGTGTTCCAGCGCGATGGCGCGACGCCGGTTGGCGCCGGTGTGACGGTGTACCTTGCGCCACGCAGCCTCGGAAGCTACTACAGCTACGCTTCGATTTACGCACCGCCGCCCGGCGGAATTGGCGTGTTGCGTACGCAGACGGACGCACAGGGCCGTTTCGGGTTCAATGTGCCGTCCGCCAATTCGTACTTCATCCAGGCCGAGCAGGATCTGGAACGCGGTCGCAGCGAAGTCGTCGTCGTCAATCTCAATCCGAGCCAGCCGCTTGAGGCACGCGTCGTGTTTCTCGCCAAGGGATCGGTCTCGGGTTCGGTGCGTGATTCGGCGGGGCATGTACAGGTCGATATCGCCGTGACCGTGCATACCCAAGGCGCGTTCTCGGTCGACCGAGCCAGTCGCACTGACGCGCAGGGTCATTACTCGCTGGATGGCATTTTCGCTGGCGACATCGCGACGATCGCGCGCAACGAAACCACCCAATTGGCAGGTGTCGCGACGGGACGCCTGGACAATGATGGTCAGCATATTGACCTCGACGTCACGCTCGCGGCCACCGGCGACGTCAACGGTCGTGTGCTGCAAAAGGACGGCACCGTTGTTTCGACGGCCGTGCGCATTGTGGCTAAGCGCAATGGTGCACAGTTTGCTTCCCTTGACCTGCCGAATGGGCAGGGCTATCAATTCGATCTGGTTCCGGTCGGCGATATCGAGCTGGTGGCGGAAGAGATCGCAACTGGCGACAAGGGCGTGGCTACGACCCGGCTGGTGAGCGCTGGCGAAAGCAAGACCATCGATGTACGCCTCGTCGGGCAGGGTACGTTGCAGGTTCATCTAGTCGACCAGGCTGCGCAACCCGTTGCGGGTGCGCGAGTTACCGTCTCGACGCAGCGGCCGTTCCCGAGCAGCAGGGAGTTGATCTCCGATACAGCAGGGAACGTGGTATTTGAGAAAGTGTTTGCCGGTGACTACAGCGTCTCGGCGAGCAAGGCGGCACAAATCGGCAGCCTGAGCGGCTCTGCATCCGGCACCTTGCTGTCAGGCCAGGACCAGGCGGTTAACATCGTGATGGTTGCGTTGGCGCAGGGACGCGTGCATGGCATCGTGTTCCGCTCCGACGGGATTACGCCAGTCGGCGCCGGCATGGTCGTGCGTATGCAGCCCGAGCCGTACACCGATGCCTACGTGACACACACGGATGCGCAGGGCGCCTATGCCTTCGATCCGGTCGAGGCGGGAACCTACAATGTCGACGCACTGAATTTCTACAATCCGCAGGGATGTCCACAACGCGACCGCGTTCGCGGACGTGCCACCGGCATCGCAGTGGCGCTGCCCGGCGACGACGCGCAGGGAAATATCCAGCTGATAGGCCAGGGCCAGGTCACCGGCACGGTTACCGATGCGCTGGGCAATCCGATGCCAGGCATCGCAATCCGGTTGACCAATCCGGACCCGGTGTATGGATTCAACGTCACTTGTAGCGGTTTGACCTCGTACGACACCACGACCTCCGCGCTGGGCACCTATGCTCTGGCGGACGTACCGCCGGGCAATTTCACCATCACCGCCGAGAATGTCGGGCGCACACTTCGGGCTGAAGGACTGGGCCAGGTGCGCTTCGATGGCGACGCAGTCACGCTCAATCTGAGTCTGATCGACAGTGCGGTCACGATGCCGCAGACCTTCCACGACGCCAACGGCTTCCCGTTTGATATCACCGGTAATGGTTCGATCGGCAACGGGCACAGCAACATCTTTGCGGGGCAGGCGCCGGACAATGGTGCGATGCGGATCGAGTTGATCAGCAACGGTGTGCCGGTTCCGTTTACGAATGGAAATGGCAGCATCGGTCGCATCAGTCAGCAAGGTCAGCAGGTTGAAGTTGACGACATCACGCCGTCCGGACTCAAGCTGACTCGCCGCGTTTACACACCACGCGCCGGTTATTTCACGCGCTATCTGGAAATCCTGCGCAACGATACTGCGCAGGCGATCAGCGTTGGAGTGCGGGTCAAGTCGCACCACCGCGCGTCGCAGTCCAATCCGCGCGTGGTGGATACGTCGGATGGCGATCAGATTCTTTCGGTCCTCAATTCGGCGGCTCCGGACCGTTGGGTCGTCGTCGACGATCAGGTCGACGCGGATCCGTTCACCTCGGGATCGATCGCCGCGACCGGTCATCTGTTCGATGGCGTAGGCGGGGCATTCGGCGTAGCCAGTGCCGGCTACGATCTGATCGGGCAGACTGGCCGTCTCACTTACACCTGGGACAATGTCAGCGTCGCGCCGGGACAATCGGTCGCCTTGTTGCATTTTGCATTCAACCAGCTTGATCGCTACAGCGCACGCGAGGCCGCACTGCGTCTGGCTCAGCTTCCGCCGGAAGCGATCGATGACCTGACCACCGACGAGCGCCACGCTATCGCCAATTTCGCTGTGCCGGAACAATCCGGTTTGGCGCCGCTGCCAAATCTGGATGCCGGCATCGTGATCGGCCACGTCTATTCGGGCGACGGTGTAACACCAATTCCCGGCGCACGCGTCCGCTTCAAGAGCAAGCACGTGCTGTTCGGTCGCGAACGTTTCCTGATCAGCGGCGCGACTGGCGACTTCCGCTATCGATCGACGCTGGATGGCAGTGCCGGCAACTATGTGATTCCGGTTTACGCCTTTGAACTCAGCGCGAGCCATCCGCGTTCCGGTGCGGCGACCGCGTTGACCCAAAGCGACTTCGACGCGGGACATACCCAGGAAACGCAGGATCTTGTTTTTATCAACAAAGGTGATGTGCGTGGAACGGTAAAACGACACAACGCTGCATTGGTCGCCGGTGCGAACGTCAAGCTGTGCCGCTTCGATGATCCGAATCTGTGCAACGACGAACAGCCGAATCCGATGAACTACGACGTGAGCGGCGACGATGGTCGCTATCTCATGACCGCCAATCCGCCCCGCGACTACTTCCTGTTCGCCGCGAAGTCCCACCCGCAGTCAATCAACTCGGGTCGCGACCTGCTGGGACGTGCCACGACAACGGTGACCGCCGGCAATACCGCGGTGGCAGACATCGCACTCGAAGAAACGGGCTCCATTTCCGGTATCGTGCGCAGCGCCGATGGTACGCCGGTGGTGAATGCGAGCGTCTCGCTTTCGCTCGACGTCACACCGCAAGGCGGCACTTCCGACCCACGCCGCGGCACACGTTCGGATACGGCGGGACGCTATCGTCTGTTCGATGTTCCGCTCGGTTCGCATCGCGTGGTCGCCGAGGACGCGATCAGTCAGGCGCAAGGTTCTGCCGACGTCTCCGTCACGGTAGACCACGAGACCGTTCAGGACATCACCTTGCGCGGGTTTGGCGCAATTACTACCCATGTGCAATTTGCGCGTGGCGTAGCGGCCGCCAATTCAACGGTCCAGGTGCCGGGGTACGCGTATCAGCAGACCGATACTTTGGGTGTCACGCGCTTCCAGTTGCCGGAAGGTCAATACCATCTCAGCGCGTCGCATCCGGATAACGGTAGCTCGGTGCTGTTCGGCTACGCGGATGCGGCCATCGCGCACAGTGGCGATCAGGTTGACGTCACGATTACGCTGCAGCCGGCCGGCACCGTGCGCGGCACGATCGTGCGTCCTGATGCGAGCACCCTGGCGGATGGATTCCCGTACCACATCAGCCAGATTCGTGGCAGCGGAGCGGGCGAACGCTACGGCAGCACGAGCAATACGGGCGGTTATCGCGTCCCAGGGCTACCGGTCGGTGGCTATCTCATTACGGCTTACGACGCACAGCAGGATCGATTTGCCGATGCCGAGTTTTCAATCGCAGAAGATGGCGAGGAAGTCGTCGTCGACCTGACCTTGCTCGACAATCGCATTGCGTTACCTGCTTCGCTGCTCGACGCCAATCGCTTCGATTTCGACGTGCAGCGTACCGGTGCGCTCAAAGTGGGCAGCGGGGCGTTCGGCGACGCCGGCGTCAAGCTCAGCATCAATGGACAGGCATACAGTGGCGACAGCAGCGCGCGACTGGAAGCGTCGCGCCGGCAATTCGCAATCACCCAGCCGACGACCTTGAGCGGCCTTACCGTCACGCGCAAAGTCTATGTGCCGCGTGGCGGCTATTTCGCGCGCTACGTCGACGTGCTCGAGAACCACACGGCAGCGCCGATTGCCGCTGATGTGGATCTCGTCAGCCTGTTTGCCGGCGGTGGTGTTCTGAACACATCGTCGGGAGATTCGGCAGTCACGGCGGCGGATCGCTGGGTGATCATCGACGACACGTCCGACGCGGATGTGATGCTGTATCCGGAACAGATGCCGGCAACCGCGCATGTCTACGCCGCGGCAAACGGTGTCGGCGCACCGGACTCGGTCGGGCTGGTGACGGTCAACGGTCAGCCGCGCCTGTCGGAACACTGGTCAGCACTCAACGTACCCGCAGGTGGGCGCGTTTCCTTGCTCCATTTCGCCGTGCAGCAGATCAATCGGGCTGGCGTGCAGGCCGCTGTCGAACGCCTCGGTCAGTTGCCGCCGGAAATGCTCACCGACCTGAGCGACGCAGATATTGCAAGTGTATATAATTTTGCATTGCCGGCTGATCGTGTCAGCACGCTGGAGTCGCTGCCAGCGTTGACCGCGAGTGTGCGTGGCGTTACCTATGAAGGTGATATCCGCACACCGGTGCGTGGCGCGAAAATCACGGTCCAGTCGCAGCATCCGCTGTTCAATCGGATTTGGGGCAAGCACGGCGATCCGTACGTTTGTCCCTCCGGTACGCCGGTCGGCACGCTGGTGTCCACCAGCAGCGTACCGGGTGGCACGCAGAATCCGCCGCCCCTCGGCACCTATTCCGTACAGGGACAGCTGACGGCGACCGATTCGATCGCGTTGCCTGAAGGTGTTGAAGTGCGAGTCACGGCCCAGGAAGCGACGTCGTGCTACGGCTACTACGCCGGACATCCGTTTACGCGCTATCCCTCGCGTGTGACGACTCTGCCAGCGTCGGCCACCCAGAACGTCATCTACGACACCGGCGTCCTGACGGGGAGCGTCGTGGGCGACGCGAATTTCTCCATCACCCAAGGGCGCGTGTATCGGTCCATCGACGATCCGGATCCGCCGTTCCCGGTATTTGTACCCATCGCAGCAGATGCGACGTATGTGTATCCGGGTTTGCCGCCGGGCAACTACGATCTGCTGTTCGATACGCGCGCTCCGGATGCCACCAATGCCGACGGCGCGTTGCGCGGTTCACGCAGCAATGTGCAGGTCACTCTCGGACAGATCACCGTTACGGATATTTCGATGCAGCCCACCGGCAGCGTCGATGGCGCTGTTGTTACTGCAAACGGCGAACCCTCGCGTGACGCGCAATTGACCTTGCACGGCGACGCTCCCGGCCAGCAATACGATCAATGCGCCACCGGTTGCGTGCCGGACACGTTGGCCAAGCACCGCGGCAAGCGCGCGGTCGACCGCGTCGTGCGGACGGACAGTCTGGGACGCTACAAATTCGTGACGGTTCCCAACGGCGAATACCACCTTACCGCGATCGACCCGATTTCCGGCGGGCGTCGCAACGTGGATCTCACCGTCAGCGGTGGGGTGGCCACGGTGCCCATCACGCTGCTGGCCGTCGGATCGGCAAACGTGCATGTCACCAAGCCGAGCGGAGCCTCGATGGTTGATGCTTTCGTTTACCTCAAACCCGGCACCGCGCCCGAAGAAGTGGTTGGTCGCACTGACGGGTTGGGCCATGTCACCGTGGCGAATATCCCGCAAGGTCCGTATGGCTTGCGCGTGCGCGATCCGCGTTACCCGAACGCAGGATTCATGGACCAGCACGTCAACGGAACGATTTCAACAGGTGGACAACAGGACAACTTCGAAGTCGTTCTGCTTACTGCGGCCAAGATTGCGGTGACGGTGGTCGATGGTGACAACGGCGGTGCCGCAGTCGGGTCAGCGATCATCACCGTCGTCGACAGCGCAGGCAGCCGCGAGATCGGAACGACCAATGCGCAAGGACGTCTGGACGTCAGTCCGGTTCTGCAAGGCGCCTTCCGTGTCCTCGCTCGTGTACACATTGGCAATGTGGACAAAGAGGCCGAGGTCAGCAGTTCGGTCGGCGCAGATGACGATCAGGTCACCCTGCCGGTGCTGATCGACTTGCACAGTGCACAAGTTCCGCTGCCGGTGAATGTGTACGATGCCAATCGCAACCTCTACAACATTCAGACCGATGCCAGCGGCATTGCGCTGTCTGACCTGCAGATCAACGGTGTGGCTTTCACGGGCGACACCACGGCGTTGCAGCAGCTGGCGCGTCGACAGTATACGATTGCACAGGCCGTGCCGATCGCCGGTCTCAGCGTAACCCGCCAGGTTTTCGTCCCGCGCAATGGATACTTTGCGAGAACGCTGGAGATTCTGGACAATCCTGGCCAGACGCCGATCAACGTCGAGGTGAAGGTCGGAACGCAGTCCAGCATCTATTGGGCGGTGCGTGAAACGAGCAGCGGCGATGCCGTGCTCGACGCCGCCGGTCCGTCGCCCGATCGCTGGTTCACCATCGGCGACGCCTATCCGGCCAACGAGTCGTGGGCATTCGTAAGCAGCGGAGAAGGCGGCGCGTTGCCCGCGCCACAACTTGCCTACGAATTTTCGGGCAGTTTCTACGGCTATCTCGCGTCCGCATCCTGGACCAATGTCACCGTGCCGGCTGGCCAACGCGTGGTACTGATGCATTTTGCCGCGCAGCAGGTGAATCAGCCCGGATCGCTTGCATCGGCGCAGCGCCTGGCGCAGCTGCCGC
Source organism: Tahibacter sp. (assembly GCA_039934615.1). Classification (GTDB taxonomy): domain Bacteria; phylum Pseudomonadota; class Gammaproteobacteria; order Xanthomonadales; family Rhodanobacteraceae; genus Tahibacter. Next base: position 20,442 of record JBDTLV010000050.1, on the reverse strand, counting down.
CAGAGGCCCTGGAAGGACTCGAAGCCGCAACACTTGCACAAATTGTCAATTTCGCCGCGCCTAGCGATGGTCACAGCGTACTGCCGGAATTGCCGTCGCTGGAAGGTTCCATTTCAGGCTTGGTTCTGGAAGGAGACGGCACAACGCCGGTCGCCGGGGCTTACGTGACGGTGCGTAGCGAAAATCCTTTGTTCAATCGCGGCTGGAATGGCAATTGGATCAACACGCTGCGCGCCGACGCGAATGGACTGTACCGGGTGACGGGTACGCTTGCCGACAACGGGCTATCGATTGCAATTCCGCTGGATGCTCCTCTGACGATCAGCGCGGATCATCCACGCTCTCCGGCGATCGCCACGGCGACCAGCAGTTTCACGGATGGATCCAGCAGCATTGTGCAGAATGTGCTATTCACCGGCGGTCTGATCCGCGGCAGCGTGGTCGGCGCCTATCTGGCCGAACCGCCATTCTCGGGAAGTGTCTACGCATATCGCGGCAACACGCTTGAAGGAAGCGGTGATATCGGCGACGACGGGCGCTATCTATTGGGCGGATTGGCTGCGGGCGTCGATCGTCTTGAAGCGCATTTGAGCCTGAATGAGGGCTCGCAGCTGCGCGGCGACGTCGCGGCGGTGACCATTGGCGTCGGTCAATCGATCCAGCAAGACATCACCGTGGAGAACAATGGTGCCGTCGCGGCGCGCGTGCTGAGCGGCGCCGGCATCGCCGTGCCAAATCAATATGTGCAACTTTCCGGCACCGGCTGGTCGCGCGGCACATTCACGGATCAACAGGGCCGTTGCGCATTTGCCGGCGTACCGGTCGGCACGCAGACGGTTCGTACCGACGATCAACGCACCGGTTCCACCGTCAGTGCCACCGTGGTGGTTCTGGCGAATCAATCGACCTCACAGGATCTCCAGTTGCCCGGTCTGGGTACGGTGACCATCACCACGAAGTATGCGCGCGGTGCGATCGCACCCAATGTGTACCTGACTGCCGTTTCTCCGAGCATCGTGGGCGAACGGGCGCTTGGTGCCACCGGCGCAGACGCCAGCTTGACCGCGCAACTTGCGGTGGGTCCGTACACGATTCGCGCACACCACCCGCTCAACACGTCGATATCCGAGACGGCGGGCGTCGTCGCAACGGATGGTTCATTGAACAGCCTGACCGCCGTGCTGAAGGCCAGCGCCAATGTACGCGTGCACGTGGTGGATGCGGATGCGGCCAACGTACCGATAGCCGGATCGACCGTTCGCTACAAGGTGGCGGGTGCCAATAACTGGCAGGGGCAGGCGCAGACGGGTGCCGATGGCAGCGCCATGTTCGACAATCTTGCTGAGGCAACTTATGCACTCCGCGCCCAGTCGACCGATGGTCGGATCACGGACGGCACGGCCAGCGTCGACACCAGTGTTGATGGGCAGACCGTTGAAGCCACTTTGCCGCTAACGTCAGCAATCGACCAGGTCGGTACGTTGAGCTTCCTCAATGAAAGTCACCTGTTCGGTTTGTTCGCCAGCGCTGGCGACCATTTCGCCGTCGGTATCGGCAGCGTGCAAGTTGGACAGGTGCCGGGCGATTGCCCGATTCAGGCAGAGGTCTACTCACCCAGCCGGGTTCGATTGGCATCGGGATACGGGTATGGTGCGTCGAACAATTTCGCGCAATACAACGAGTACGGAGACTTGCGCAACGTGGTGGCGCCGGCAACCGGCTTCTACGTTGTCGCGATTTCGTCGCAGTACTCGTACTGCTTCGCCAGTGGCTATCGCCTGAGCCTTGCACTGAATGCAAATCCGGTGCCGCCCCTGCAGTATCAGAACGGTGGCTCGGTCGCCGGTCATCTGTACCGTCCGGATGGCGCGACGATAGTCGCGGGTGCACGCGTGCGCCTGTCGGTCGCCGGCCAGCCTTTCCTTTATATCGAGCGAACCACCGGTCCGGATGGCGTGTTCCGCTTCGACAATGTGCCGCTTGGAACGGTCTCGTTGGCCAGCGTACCGCTGGCAGGCTCGACCGTGCAGGCGACCGGCTCGACGTATCTGCTCGTGACAGGTGACACGTTGACGAAGGACCTGATACTTCCGGCCAGCACGCGTTTGAATATCCAGGCTCAGCATGCCGATGGTTCGACGTACGCCGAGTCGGTTCCGTTTGAAGTGCGCGCCGGGTTCAGCAGTTTTTCGACGTGGACAGACAGCGCTGGTCACTATGTGTACGACTACATAGGATTACTCCCGGCCATAGTTAAAATGTATGCACCGGCTGACTATTCCATTGCAGGTGAGGCGCTGGTAGAGCCCGCCGATGGTCAGACCGTGGACGTCAATGTGCGTATTGGCGCGGCTGGCCTCGATGGCACCGTCTACGATTCGGACGGCACGCCCAAACCTGACACCTATGTGTACATTGTTCGCGTTGTCGGTGGCGAGACCATCAAGTACGGACCAACGGATTCCCTCGGTCACTACGCGTTTCCGGCTTTGCCAGGTGGCGCACTGGTCGACATCGGCGTCGACGACTATGCGACGCAGGTCCGCACGAATGTGCGGAAATTGTTGGTCGCCGGCGAGTCGACAACCGCGGACATTCATTTGCCTGCGCACGGGCGTGTGCATGGCAAGGCGCTGCACGACTGGGGCGGTGCCATTCAAGACGTGGGCATCCTCGCCGAGTACGTCTACAACGACGCTGGCGGTTGGACGACGTCGCGCTACGCGTCCTCCGATTCGGACGGCAACTACGCGCTTGAGGACCTGCCACTGGATCGACCGATCCACGTGCGCGCGAACATTTATATTCGCGGCATTGAATACGTTGTCGAAACCAATTTGACGTTGATTTCCAGCGACAGCGACAGGCAAGCGGATTTCACCTTCGATATCCCCGGTGGCTCGGTTGTCGCCAGTATTGGACCAGCGGATGGAAGGCCCATGGATGGCAGCTGCCGCCTGGATCTCGACGGCGTGGGCGGCTATACCGATCAGGGTTACAGGAGATGCGACCAGACGTCGCGTTTTGACGGAGTTCCGGCGGGTCCTGCGACAATAAACGTATACTTCTATCCTGGTGGCGGCGCTCGTCCGGGAGACGTGGATGGCCTGGGACAGGGTACGTTCCTGGGAACGATCCACCTCACGGTAATCGATGGACAAAGCGTCGACGCGCGGTTGTCTTTGTCCGTCGTCAAAGGGGTGGTGCGCTACTTTGACGGCGCGCCAGTTCCCTATCCGAATCTGTACTTGACCGATGCATCGGGCACGATGAATCCGTACAGCGACACCACGCAGCTCGGCGAATACCGATTCGAAGGTATACAGCTTGGCAATATCGTGGTGCGTGCGGAAGACAACGCCACCGGCTTGTCGGTCGAACAGGCGACCACACTGGTCGATCCTGCGGTACCTGTCGTGCTCGACCTCACCATGCCTGCGACCGCGAGCATCCAGGGTAGCGTGCAGGCTGCTAACGGCGATGCCGTTCCCGGAGCGACGACGTACGCCAGAAGCAGCGCGCTTGCCTATGATCGGCAGACGCAATCCGACGATCAGGGTCACTACCGTTTCGACGGTGTTGCGCTGGGTGATATTCAGCTCTCGGCGCTGCATCCCGAGACGCAAAATGTGGCTACCGCGGATGCGACGCTTACCACCAATGGCCAGATTCTCAATGTGGACCTGGCTTTCTCCGAACCCGGTTCGGTAGGAGGCCTGGTCACGTTGCCGGGGGGTGGCAATGCGGCCGATGCCTGCGTCAACCTGTGGTCGACTGCGGAAGGGGCGGCGTACTCCGGCGTATACTTGTCCACTACGACGGACGCGAGTGGCCAGTATGCATTCCCGGCAGCGGTTCCGGGGCCGGTGGTCGTTCAGGCACTGGATTGCTCGGGTTCGCCAGTAGGCATGGGATCAACGATCGTCAGCAGCGGTGCGCAAAGCACCTTGGACGTGCCGTTGGGCAATGCGCTGCCGATGAGCGTCGCGCTGGAGGACAGCGTGTCAGGTTTCCGCTTCACGATCGAGGGCGGTGGCGACTTGACCGCTGAGCGCATCGACACGAATGGCAATCGGCCGTTCGATTACGGTTCGTTCGCACTGAAGGTCGGCACCGGTTATCTGTACTACCAGCCTGCAGCGCGCGTCGCCCAAGCCGGTCGCGAGTTGCTGTTCGAGACGAATACGCTGGCTGGCTTGCACGTGAACCGTCGCGTCTACGTACCGGAGGCGGGTGGTTATGTGCGCATCCTCGACACTCTCAGCAACCCCTCGCTGGCAACGATCACGGCACCCCTGGTTGTCAGTGGCCTATACGCAGACATTTCACCGATCCTTTCCGTGGCGCCCGGCAGCGTGGCTGCACACTATGCACTTCAGATTCCTGCGGACTCCGGTAACGGCAACGCGGCCGCCGCTGCGGCCTATGTGTTTGCGGGCAGCGGTGCTCACGTTCCCGATTTGCTGACCTTCGCCGACCATCAACCCGGGTTCGCGTGGGGTTGGGCGGCCAGCGTTCCGGCCGGCCAAACCCGAAGCTATTTGCACTTTGTCATTGTGCGGAATGCGGAAAATTCCGCCACGGTGCAGGCACAGGCCGAACTGATCAGCAGCATGAGCTTGCCTGGCATGTTCGACGGCCTGACACCTGCAGACAAGGCGAGTATCCAGAACTTTACGGTGCCCAACTGATGCGTTCCCTGCGCTTTCTTGCCGCCGCGACCCTGCTCGGCGTTTTTATACCCTGGGCCGCTGACGCGCGCGCGCCGGCTGAGCGCAACATTGCCGGCGTGCAGGTGGATGGGGTGGGGCGTGAGAGCACTGTCAGTCTGGCGGATCTCAAGCCGGACAACCGATGGGTCGTGATCGTGCTGGACGCGCATCGCTTGGGCAGCGTCGCCTACGTCAACTCGCTCAGGAGTTCTGGCTACGAAGGCAAAAATGCCATCGTATTGATTGTCGGCGATTCCGCCGGGGCGATAGCGCTGAGCAAGCGTCGCGCCCTTCTGCCCGATGCGCGCTGGGTAGCCGCACGTGCAGGGGCTGGCATGAAGGCCTTGAACCTGTCCGGCACGCCTGTCGTTCTGGGCATCGAGCTCGATCACGTCGTTTGGCAGGAGTCAGGAATGCCTTTGCACGCGGGCGATCTGGCCGTACGCATTTCGGACTGGGTCGCAAGGCGCTAGCGTCGGACACATTCCATGAATTGTCCCTTTCTTCCGTATTCAATTGAATTAGTTTGATAGACCCATGAGATATCTTGCTTCAGTAGCGCTGGCAATCATCGCAACCTTCGCGCCATGGGCAGCGGACGCAAAAGGCCATTCTTCATCAGGTATGGCCGCCGCTTCCGGCAAAGCCAGCCCGGCCCGAATGCAATCCGGTATCGCTGGCGATCCTGACGACCGCATTTTCGAGTCTTCTTTCGAACTCTCGATCGTTATCTTGGATTTGGAGTCCGAACTCCCCGTTCACGGAACGGCTCTCTCGGCGGGTGCGCAGCCGCAAGTCAGTATCGAATATACATTTTCGGGCCCTCGGCCAGCGGCGAGTGTGATGTTCGATGGGCAGGACGTTACTTCGCTTTCGGTATTGACCGACAGCAAGGTGAGTTTCTTGCCCGTGCAGACCCTTGCGCTGGGGATCCATCGCGTGCGCGTTGGAGTGGGTCTTGAGTCGACGGAATGGGTCTTTACCGTCGGCCCGATTCCGGTGATTTCAGATCTCGCGCCGCGGGACACGGTGATTCAGGCCGGTACCCGTCCGATTATCAGCGCGCGGTTTCGCGACCAGACATCGCCCATCAATCCGGCACAAGTGCATTTGTTCGTCGATGGCGAAGAGGTCACCGAAGTCGCCCAGATCACCATGGACTCGGTTGGCGAAGGTTCCATCCGCTACGCATCCCCACAGGACCCCGCGATCGGTGTGCGCTCGGTCTATCTGGAGGTCGCCAATCAGAGCGGGCTCGCAGCGTGGTCCGAATGGAGCTACCGCGTCGAAGCGCTGCATGTGCATACGCTGGAGTTTCTGAGTCCATCGGGCAATATGGTCGTCATCGTTCCGCAGACGACGGTGACCGTCCGGGCGGAGTCGAACACTGGCGTCGCGCGGGGCGTGACGATCAATGGCGTGGCCGCTGTGGTGGAATCCAGCACCGCTCAGGCGATAGTCGCGAAAGCTGACGTTGCGCTGAATCCTGGTTCCAATCTCATCAGCGCGGACGCGAGCTTTGACGATGGCGAAGTGCGTCACGCTACAATGAATATTGTGTACGATGCGCCGCCCCTCGTCACGATCGCCAGTCCGCATGATTGGGAAACGCTAGGTCCGCTGTCGCCGGGTTCCTCGGCAGGCACCGGTCCGGGAGGATCGGTCAACCTGACCGGCACCGTCGAACGTCCTGTCACCGTCGAGGGGAGCATCAGCAAGCCGGTCACAAGCGTGACAATCAACCAGCAGCAGGCGCAGCTGGCAGATGGCGGAACGACGTTCCGTTTCGAACGTTTTTTCCTGCACGAAGGCACCAATCTGTTGAGCGTCAATGCGACGGACAGCGCGGGCCGGACGGGAAGCGCGCAGATAACCGTATACGTCGATCAGACGGCACCGCTGCTGACAGTTGAAGGACCCGGGGAAAACACCGTCACATCCGCGAACCGGATCGACGTCCGTGGTATTGCCAACGACGCGGTCGAAGGCGGCGTGAACTCAACAGAGCCGAATGTACAAGTTAATAATATGACTAATGGGAAGAGTGTCGTCGCGAGCGTCAAGGATCGCTACTTCATCGCCCGTGACGTTCCGCTGGAAGTCGGCAGCAACACGCTGGCGGTCAGCGCCACCGATCAGCAGGCCAACACGCGAACCCGTACGATGCAGATTACGCGAATCGCCGCGGGCTCCAGGCGCATTACCAGGTTGTCGGGCGATCGGCAGGTGGGGGCGTTGAAGAGCGAGCTGCCCGCGCCACTGAGCATCTCCGCGATCGACAAAGATGGATTGCCGCTGGTCAATTTTCCGGTGCATTTCGATGTGCTGCGAGGGGCGGGATCGATCAGTCCGCTGCAAGGGCAGGTGCCGCGCCCCGATGGGATCAATCCAGCGCGAAACCTGCTCGTGAACACCGACGCCGGTGGCCGCGCAAGCGTCTGGTTGCAGATCGGGTCGGAGTCGACCGAGGCCGGCAACATGGTGCGGGCGTGGAATGAGTCGCTCGCCGAAGAAGTGGTTTTCACGGCGACCGGCAATCCGGGTGCTCCACAAATGGTGCTGGTTGCGGGCGCGTCGGGCAGCCAGTTTGCACAGACGGACAGTCAGCCCGTCGAATCGCTCACCGCGATCGTGCTGGATTCTGACCGCAATCCGATGACCGGTGCGCCGGTGCTGTTCACGATCGACACCGGAGACGCGCGATTCACTGCGAAGTCCGCGGTCAACGGCGTGCTTGGTGATGGGGGCAAGTCCATCACCGTTGCGGCGGACAAGAACGGATTGGCGAGCGTACGCCCGACGATTGGCCATACAGCGGGAACCGTACGAGTCCTCGCTTTTGTACCGGTTGATGCCAATACGCGGATCGGCGGGGCGGTGTTCCAGGTCATGGTGCTTGAACGAAAAGACGGACCCACTCGCTTCGCGGGCGTAGTGATGGATCACTCCGGAACCGTGCTGGCCGGTGTTCGTCTGTCCATTGCGCGCACCAATCTGTCGGCTGTCAGCGACAGCGCCGGCAAGTTCCAATTCGACGATCAGGTTCCGCCGGGAAAGATCGATCTCTTTGTCGACGGACGCAACGTGAATATCGTACGGCAGGGGCAGACGCTGCAATATCCCGCTTTGCACTTTGAGACCGCAATCATCCAGGGGCAGACCAATCAGCTGCCACACCCGATCTACTTGCCGCCGGTCAATCTGGCGCAATCCCGAATCGTCGGTGGCGATCAGGACGTGCGCCTCACGATCCCCGGTATCGACGGATTCGAAATGATCGTCAAGGCACACAGCGTGACGTTCCCCGACGGCAGCACCGAAGGTGCTCTCGTCGTCACTCCGGTGAACAGTGACCGCTTGCCGATGGTTCCACCGGGACCTTCCGCAACGTTCGGGACAGTGGCCTGGACGATTCAGCCGACCGGAACGCGCTTTGATCCGCCGATCCAAGTCACGATTCCCAACGCGGGCGGCATGAAACCCGGAGAGACCGCGCCCATTGTGCAGTGGGACCATGATCTCGCCAGCTTCGTGCCGATGGGTCGTGGAACCGTCAGCGAGGATGGCACCCGTATCGTCACCGATCCCGGTTCCGGGATCAGCAAGGCGGGGTGGGGCGGTTGCATCTTCTGTCCGCCGCAGCCCCCGACTTGTGGCAAGTACACACCGGGCATTTGCGACGATTGCGAAAAGTTTAAAACGACACCGCCACCTTGCGTCATTGGCTACTGCTCTGCCAGAACCGAGGACGAAGTCGAATTCGAAATCACCGAGCCCGGTGACAGCAGCGGCGGACCGCCCGCACCGGTGCTGGTTTCGACCGATACCGACGATCCGGACGACGAGTATTTCCACATCAAAACGTCCGGACTGGACGACGCGAAGAAGTCGTGGACCGTTTCAGCCAAGAAGACCATTGCGGTGAAGGCGGGTGTCGATGTGGACTGTGCGTCGGAAACGTACGGTCCGCAACAGGAAGAATCGGGCAACGACTTCCCCGTCCATCGTGGCGACATTTACCTGGACAACCTTCTGGGCGGCGGATTGGTGACGACCGATGATGCGAAAGTCGAAGTGACCACCTGCGGACTGAAGAAAAAGACCAAGACCTTTGTGACGAAGAACCAGAATCCCGCGCCGGCCTCCGTGCAGGCCTACATTCGAGGCATCGAAACGGATCCTGAGGCCGCAGACGTGCTGATTCACTTTGCTTGTCACGAACCGGCTGCGCCGTGCACCGGTGTCAGTCACTATCAGCATTTTCGGCCCGATGGCACGCCGCAATTGAACGCGGCCGGTCACGATTGCCATCTCGGCGATGGCGGCATCGGCATGATGCAGATCACGGGGTCGACGCTGCGCAGCTGCGCAATCCTGTGGGATTGGCGCGAAAACGTCAGCGTAGGACGCACTCTGTTTGGCGAGAAGCGCGCAGCTGCGGCCACGCACCACAACAGCGAGGCGAGCGCGGGTGGCATCTACGCGAACGCGCCTTTGCAGGAATGCCTGCGCGTCACGCGTCAGGTATGGGCGAATATCAAGACGCCGCTCTCCGCCGCGCAACAGTTGCGCGAAGCGATACGCCGCAACAACGGTGGAAGGGAACACGAATGGGCGCTGACTGAAGCGGCGGGTGCGTATACTGATTGCAGTCTTGGAAGCTGGGTGGTTCATCCGAAAACGTCGCTGCCCGGCAACTTGAACTATGTGAATCAGATTCTGGCATGCCATTGAACATGAAGCCGACTTCAATCCTTGTCCTGATCTCCGCGGTCGCAATCGGTGCAACATCCGCACTTGCGGCAGAAGTTTCAAAGGTCGCCGAACGCAACAGGTCCATAAGCCTGGTGCTTGCCAGGGGCGCGATGGTGCGCATCGTTCCCGGCGATATTCCAACCGCCGCACCGCCGGTCGACATGAATGTCGGCATGAGCAGTGGCGTGGAAATCGAGAAAACCTGGACGGACTATACAAGTGGTTTATTGTTTTCCAGGCCCGGTGAAACGTATCCGCGTCGACGCCTCGTCTATTCCTCGACCAACGACTTTCAGACGGCTGGCATCCTGCCGGGCGCTTCGGATATCTCGATTCCGGTCGATGCGGAATCGAATCGACTTGTGACGCGCAGGTACTTGAAGCGCGACGATCAGAGCAACGATATCGACTACTCTGAGTTTCGCTCGGGGGACTTTGAAAAAAGTGTCGTGGAACTGCGTGCGCGGAGTAGTCCAAGGCAGGTTCTGTTGCGCAAGGACTCGGATCAATGGTTGGACGGAGCGAGCTACGCCTGTTTTTCGAAAGCGAATAGCGGATTCTGGGGTGGGGATATCACCTCGACAGTGGGCGCCACATTCGACGTCAAATGGTTGGTTGACGGAAAGATGCATCGCGAGCAGGCACTGCTGGGCAGCATTGCCGACTGCTGGCCGAATGGCGAGATCCTGCTACGCAAACTGAGCGAGCCGGGCATCCGGTTCAAGCGTATCGATCCAGGCTCCATGGCCATGGTGGAACTCAGCAGCGACTTGGCTTCACGGGATTGCCAGGCTCTCGGAATCGACGGTCGTTACGCAGCGTGCATGGTCCGCTCGCCAGTTGGTAACATGTATACAGTCGTGGTTTTCGATTTTGAGAAAAAGCGAACAGTTACGGTCGAGTTGGGAGATGAGAAGTTCTCCGATTTCGATGGGATGATTCCGATGGGCCTGTCCCGCGACCGACTGAGCTGGTATCTGGTCGATGGCTACTTCGAGCGGCGCGATAGAGTGCGAACCGGTTCTCGACTTTTTCGTTTGAGGGTCAGTGATACGTCATCGCTGCGCGAGATCGTTTTGCCAGCGGCGCTTGCTGCGGAGAAGATCGTCGGAATTGTCGCCGAGCAATGAGTGAGTTTTCGGTTGCATCGGTCAGCCGCGAGACCACGGTTGGTTCATCCGTGCGCAGCGGGTGTCGGCATGTGTATCGGAGCGTCTGCTGCCTTGCACCTGGTTGCTTCGATGCGGCGCGTTCGCTTTTGATTTCGGGCGGCCAGAGCAACATGAAAATTGAATTCAATTCATAGAAAAGCCATGAAAATACGCTGGATTTTCCTGATCTCGATGCTTTTCACGACAACGGCTATGGCGCAGTCTCTGACTCCATCCGATAAGTTGGCGCAGGTTTTCATTGTAGAATTTGCTGCATTTGATTGCCCGTACTGCGCGCAGGCACACGAAACCGTGCAACGACTGCTGAAGAAATACCCGGGCAAGCTGGCCATCCAGTTCAAGCATTTTCCGTTGAGCAACGACGCTGCGGGCAGATTGCCGCACGAAGCGGCTTTGGCCGCAGCCCAGCAAGGTAGATTCCCGGATATGCACAACCGCCTGTTTCGAGGCCGCGGGCGGCAGAATCGTGCCGCCGTGGAACGTTTGGCGCAAGACTTGAAACTCGACATGCCGCGATTCCTGCGCGATCTTGACGCGCATGTGGGCGCCGCGCGTATCGACGATGACGTTCGCGAGGCGCGGGCCTTCGGTGTGGCGGTAACGCCGACGTTCTTCGTGCAAGGCTACAAGTTCGAAGGCGTCGTCGCTCAGGAAACATTCGAGCAGATCATCGATCACGAACTGAACCGCGCGGCAACAACCAAGCTATTGCAGTCGAACCAATCGGATCCGGGAGTACGACAGTGAGTCCTTCGACATTCGATCGAGATGCAAAACGGTATTCCGGTCATCCAGTCAAGGGGTGCGCTCGATGGTTGGGTTCGATTGCCTTGTCCGGGCGCCAGGTCGTCGCGTCAGTGGTGATGCTGCTCTCGATCAGCGTGGCTGTCGCAGCGCCACCGAGCCACCGCGAGGCGCTCAAGCAGCTCTCGGTGATGGGCATCGAGGCGAATACGGTGCGTTTGATTCAGTACGCGGGCGAGGGCGACCGCGCAACCGTGGATCTGCTGCTGGCTGCCGGAGTATCCCCTGAGGCCGCGGACCCGCTGAGAAAGGTGACTCCATTGCACAACGCATCAGCGCAGGGACACGCCGGGTTGGTCACGCGTTTTCTTGAGCTGGGAGCGAAAGTGGATGCGCAGGACTGGAAGGGCTACACGCCTTTGATCGACGCGGCCTATCAGGGGCACGCGGATGTGGTGACGCTGCTGCTGGCGAGAAACGCGCGCATCGATGTGCGGCCGCCAGACGGACCCACTGCGCTGATTGCAGCCGTGCAGTACGGATCGGCGCCGGTAGTACTGCAACTCTTGAATTCTGGCGCCGATCCGATGCTTGCCGATGCGGCTGGTCGAACCCCCATTGCTGCCGCAGAACTTGCCGGGCGTGCTGAATTGGCCGCCATGTTGAAGGCTGCGATGGGCGCGCGATGAACGCCGCCGAGGTGCCGAATTCGTTTTCCGCCAATGCGGGAAAAAGAGAGAAACATACGGTGCAATATTGTTGCTTTGTTGAAAGAACGAAATTGCCGCGTACCGGGCAGATGCCGGGCGGATCGCGACGTGTCCAGTGGCTACGATTTCTCACGTTGCCAGCCATACTGTTCTGCACTTGGGCCACCGCCCGGCCGATTTTGGACTATCCGCGAAATGTCGGCAAAGACGATCATGTCGGCCTGCCGCAATCTGCATTCCACGACTGGAAAGCAGCCGAAGCGGAGGCGGCCACGATTGTTGCCGCATGGAAAGTCGAGCCAGTCAGTGTGCCGTGGACGCGCCTTCAACTGGCTCGCTACATCAAGCACAAGGCCTCGCCGACGCGTGGAGCGCGCGGTCTGGCGCTGGTACATGTGGCCATGCACGATGCGTATGAACTGGCCATGCAGCGAAAGCTCGACGCGCGACTGGCGGTTTCAATGGCGGCCGCGCGTGTGCTTGGCTATCAATTCATCGCAGAAGAACGTGCTTTCGATCGCGTAGCCTACAGCGTCGCCGCTGCATTGACAGGCGCATCACGCGAGTCGTTGCCCGCTGAAGCAAACCTTGCCTTGCAGTTGGGCCACGCGGTGGGTGAGCGCGTCGTGCGTTACGCCGAATCAGATGGCGCGCAGCGCGGTTGGAATGGCTCGCGACTGCAATGGTATGGCGACGGGCGCTACTACGGCCCCGGCACCTGGGAGCCGACTCCGCCGTATTTCTACTATCCGCCGGACGAACCGTTTGCGCCGGGTTGGAAGACCTGGGTGCTGAAACGCGCTGATCAGTTTCGACCGACGCCACCGCCCTATGGGTCCGAGCGTTTTCTCAAGGATTTGCAGGAGGTCGTTGCAATCAATGCAGCGCGCAGCGACGAACAACTGCGTATTACGAAATTTTGGGTGGACGGACACGGCAGCGTTACGCCGGCCGGGCACTGGAACCAGATTGCGATAGAGGAAGGGCTCAAGGCCAAGCTCGATGACGCTACCGCGCTGCAACTTTTCGCCGAACTGAATATCGCAATGGCGGATACCTTCATCGCCGTGTGGGATACAAAATTCCACTATTGGACTGTTCGACCGATCACTGCAGCCAAACGTGTGCTGAATCAGGACCTCAAGCTGCCGATCTTGACGCCACCATTCCCCTCGTATGTATCCGGCCACGCGGGATTCAGCGGCGCAGCGGCGCGAATTCTCGGCGACTATTTTCCGAATGAAGCCAAACGCCTCGATGCGATGGCGGAGGAAGCGGCGATGTCACGGCTCTACGGAGGCATCCACTATCGTCACGACAACGAGGATGGCCTGGCGCTTGGGCGTAAGGTGGCCCAGGCAGTTCTTGAGCGCATGAAGCGCTAGATCAAAGCAGTCCACTCGATGGTGGAGCGCGCGCGAATCATTTGGTGGCCTGGTAACCGGTTTTCGATGCACGCATTCGGGCAATCGCCGGAGTCAGTCTGGCACTGCCGAGAAATCGGACCCCTAAGCAGCAAGTGGCTCAGTAACGCCGCGAAATATTGAGATTGATGGAATAGTCTGCAAACGCCGCATCTCCGACGGTGGCCGCGCGATACGTGCGCTGGCGGCTGCGATCCATTGCGATAGGAACACTCAGTCCGGCGCTCCAGTGTGTGTTCGAATATTGCAGTCCCGGTTCCAGCGAGATCGCATAGCCCGGGCGCCGGCTGCCGCCGTTGCCACCGATCAGATCCTGCGGCGGTACGCCTTCGACCCGGCCACCCAGGCTCAGGGTCAGGCCGGGTGCGGAGCTCATTGCGTAGTCAACGCCCAGGCGCGCCAGATGGGAGTCCGGTACCGAGAAATTTGTGGTGCGATTTCTTTCGGCGGGATTGATCAGGTAGCTGCCATTGAAGTAACCGGACCAAGAGCCTGTCAATGGCAGGAAACCCTGGGTCTCGACGATCGCCCCCCAGCCTCCATCTCCGGGCTGGATCGACGAATCGACGTAACGGCGCGCGGGACCGCTCGGCCGAATGAAGGTATCGGTGTTCTCATAGTCACCGGTCGGTGCCTTGATGCCGAGGCCGATGCTCCAGTTTCCATGCGTCGCGGTCCTGGGATCCTGCAGCCACCAGGTCGTGACAAGCCGCACGTCGGCAAGCCCTGTGCTCTGTGTGTGGTAGCGGTGCACCCGGTCGTGTTCGTACAGCGAGGACCGGTCTGCCGCAAGGTACGGAACCGTCAGATTCAACCAGAGCCGGTTGGTCGCCGCGTAGGTCAGGTTCAAGTCGAGAAAATGTTCGCGATTGACGACTTCCGTTCCGTCGCCCTCGCGTTGCGTTTCTTCGACGTGGCCGATGAAATGACGATGCGAGCGAAACCAGCGATAGGCGACGCCGACCTGCCAATGTCCTTCTTCCAGCAGGCTGTCATTGCTCTGATAGGCTGAACTCGCGCCTCCACGTGCGATCACGCAGCCTTGTGCCAAGGCTGACGATGAGCCGAGCAGGCTGCACATGACGATCGCCAGTTGGCAGCGCGTGGTCTTTGCAAATCCTTGCGCCATGACGAGTCCCGCGACTGATTTACGCCGGCTTCGAAGCGACGCAACTATTCCATTGTGGTTTTATGGATAACAGCCGTGAGGGTTCGGGGCACGCGCAACCGGCAGGTTGTGGTCCGTCCCCGCAGCGGGACGATTGGCTCCGCACGCCGACTCAGGTCACATGCCGCCCACAAAAAAGGGCTCGCATCGCTGCGAACCCTTCGTTTGCTTGGCTCCCCGAGACGGACTCGAACCGCCGACCCAGTGATTAACAGTCACTTGCTCTACCGGCTGAGCTATCGGGGAACGGTAGACCCGGAATTTTGACGGTGCCCCCGGTCCGAGTCAAGCCCCCAAGGCTGACATATGCCAAACAGGATCATCCACCGGCGCACGCGATCGTCACATTTCCCGCCGCGGGAGTGGCCAGGCGCACCCTTCCGCCATTATTGATCGCCAGCGCAATCGCGCTGCCGGGGCCGCGCCTGTCGCAAAGAGTCAGGGTGATATTGCTGCCGGGCGCGCTGCCGTCCGGATGGTAGGTGATCTGACGACGCCCCTCGGTACTCGCAATGTATACACCATTCAGCGGAGCGCCAAGGTCGACGCGAGATTCGCCAAAATCGCGCTTGCCATCCCTGTTCGTGTCGACAAATGCCAGCCATCCGTGTTGCCAGAAGACGGTGTCGAGGCAAGTTTCTCCGTCCGATGAGGGGCACATGACGATAGCTGAATGGCTCATCACGGCGCGGCTGCGCGCCTGCGCCAGCGCCAGCGTCAGCTGACTGCGCGCGTTGCTCATTTCCTGCCGTTGTCGCAGATTTCCAAAGCCGGGAAGGCCAATACCCAGGGTGATCGCGATGATGGCGATCACCGTGAGCAGTTCCATCAGCGTCGTTCCGTTCTGACGCTCTCCATTTGTCGTTCGCATGCTGCTCTCCTTGTCGATGCCAGGAAAGTGTAGGCGACAGGGTCCGCAGCAGCCATGGCATGGATGCGTGACGTGGCCTAGGAAATTTCCGATCTCCGCGCATTGAATCGGTCACGGACAGGGACTACTTCCTATAATCGCCGTTCTTCCGGAGGCCTCAATGACCGATCAATTCCAATTGGTTTCCCCATACCAGCCGGCGGGTGATCAGCCGGGCGCGATTTCGCGCCTGATCGAAGGGTTCACGGCGGGGCTTGCCAGTCAGACGTTGCTCGGAGTCACCGGGTCGGGAAAAACGTATACCATTGCCAATGTAATACAGTCCGTGCAGAAGCCGACCTTGGTGCTGGCGCCCAACAAGACCCTGGCCGCCCAGTTGTATGGCGAGTTCAAGGAATTCTTCCCGCACAATTCCGTCGAATACTTTGTCAGCTACTACGACTACTACCAGCCCGAAGCTTACGTGCCGTCCAGCGACACGTACATCGAGAAGGATTCGTCGATCAATGAGCACATCGAGCAGATGCGCCTGTCTGCGACCAAATCGCTGCTGTCGCGGCGCGATTCGATCATCGTGGCGACCGTTTCGGCAATTTACGGCCTCGGCGATCCCGACCAGTATCTGAAGATGCGCATGCACCTGATGCGTGGAGAGCATACGGACCAGCGCGAATTGATTCGGCACTTGACCGAGCTGCAGTACACACGCGGCGACTACGAACTCAAGCGCGGTACCTATCGTGTGCGCGGCGAGATCATCGATGTGTTCCCCGCCGAAAGCGAAATCGAGGCCTTGCGCATCGAGCTATTCGATGGCGACATCGAAAGCCTGAGCATTTTCGACCCGCTGACCGGAGTCGTATTACGCAAGGTGCCACGCTACACGGTATATCCGAAGACGCACTATGCGACCACACGCGCCAGTGTTCTGCACGCCATCGAGACGATCAAGGAAGAGTTGGGCCAGCGCCTCGCGCAATTGTATAAAGAAAACAAATTGCTCGAGGCCCAGCGTTTGCAGCAGCGTACCCAGTTCGATCTGGAGATGATGGCGGAGATCGGTTATTGCC
The DNA here is from genome assembly GCA_039934615.1 of Tahibacter sp. GTDB lineage: Bacteria > Pseudomonadota > Gammaproteobacteria > Xanthomonadales > Rhodanobacteraceae > Tahibacter. Next base: position 3,816 of record JBDTLV010000050.1, on the reverse strand, counting down.
AGGGCATCGAAAACTATTCACGGCACCTCACCGGCAAAGCGCCGGGCGAACCGCCGCCGACGCTGTTCGACTATCTGCCGCCGGATGCCTTGCTGGTGGTCGACGAATCGCACGTGACGATTCCGCAACTCGGTGCCATGTACAAAGGTGATCGCTCGCGCAAGGAGACGCTGGTCAACTTCGGTTTCCGGTTGCCTTCGGCGCTGGACAACCGACCGTTGATGTTCGCCGAATGGGAGCAGCGCAAGCCACGGGTAATCTATGTTTCAGCGACGCCGGGCAAGTACGAGAAAGCGCTGACGGACGGAAACGTCGTCGAGCTGCTGGTTCGCCCCACGGGGCTGGTAGATCCGCAGGTGGAGATTCGGCCGGTTCGCACCCAGGTGGATGACTTGCTCGGCGAGATCCGCCTGCGCATTGCCATGGGCGACCGGGTGCTGGTCACCGTCCTGACCAAACGCATGGCCGAAAACCTGACGGAGTATCTCGACGAGCACGGCGTGCGCGTGCGCTACCTGCATTCGGACATCGACACAGTCGAGCGCGTCGAGATCATTCGCGACCTGCGCCTTGGCAAGTTCGACGTGCTGGTCGGCATCAATCTGCTGCGCGAGGGACTGGACATGCCCGAGGTATCGCTCGTGGCCATACTCGATGCGGACAAGGAAGGGTTTTTGCGCTCCACCGGGTCCTTGATTCAGACCATCGGCCGTGCGGCGCGGCATTTGCGCGGAAAGGCCATTCTATACGCGGACCGGATCACCGATTCGATGCGCGCGGCGATCGACGAAACGGATCGTCGGCGCGAGCGGCAAGTGGAATACAACGCCGTGCATGGCATCACACCGCGTTCGATCGTGCGCAAGATCAGCGACATACTGGAAGGCGCCCGAGAAGATGCCGCCAACGAGAAAGCGCGCGGACGCACCAAGGCCGAACGCAAGATCGCCGAGGCGGAGGCGGACTATGCAACCTTGAGCCCGGAGCAGATCGCTGGCCGGATCAAGAAGCTGGAAGCGCAGATGTACAAGCACGCGAAGGATCTGGAGTTCGAGGACGCGGCGCGCGTTCGCGATCAAATTCACCAATTGCGCGAACGCGGCTTGATCGGGGGCTGATTGCGCTCAGCGCGCGGTCAATCTGTCGTGCGAGAGGACAGGCGCCGGGTTGTCGAACACGTGATGAGCAAGGAGAACTTCAACCAATGCCTCGGTGTAAGCCGGCTTGTCGCGAAAATCCAGGTGTGAGTCATCCGGCAACGAGAACACGGCGAGTGAGTCGATACGGTTGCCGTCCAGTACCGGTCCGGGACTGGCAGCGGCGATCCGATCCCAATAAGGCCCATCCGGGTACAGTCGCTGCATGACCTGACGCTGCAGACCGTGCAGTGGACTTTGATAAAGAATCACTTGTCCACCACGCGCCTGGATCTGACGGATCCAGGCGAAGATCGGCTGGATATCGCTGAACCACTCTTCGGCGCTGCGCTGAGGCAAACCCTTGATGTTCCCTTCGACCGTGGCTTCGAAGTGACGTTTCGCCGCCTCCGGATCGGTCAACTGGTAGTCGATATCGCCACTGCGATCGGCGTGGAAACGGATGTAGTCGCGGAACGGTTTGCCCCCATCCAGCGCATGCCGCAGGCTGGCGATCAAGCCAAAGCGGGGATCGGCGATCAAGCTGCTGCGCTGCCAGACCGTCAGGATGGTTCGATGCAACCGCCAGTTCGGTGTCCACTGCCGATGATAATAGTCCACATAGGGACGCTGCATGGAGCGGAATTCGCGCAGCATGCCGTTCGGTTCGAGATCGCAAATCACGGTGCCGTGAAAATCCGCATCATTGGCCAGATCTTCCAGCGCAGCCAGCGGATATCGTCCGTTCAGGGCCAGCATCACCGGTTCATGGCCGGGCAGCAGCGCGCGCATTCGCGGCATATCGACCCCGAACTCGATGCGCGATGCGCCGAGCATGACCAACGGCGTCTTGTCGGTAGCGTAGACACGATCACGTTGCTGGGACCAGAGCTGCATCGAATCGATGACGTTGGGTACATAACCTTGTGATCGCCACCCGAATTCGACGCCCGTGGCGATGGCCGCACCGAGCAGCATCGTCACGACCCCGATCAGCAGCCAGCGACGATTAGAACTGGAAATAGATAAACGCATGATTGTCGCCCGGTGAAAGCAGGGTAAGAGTGAGCATGACGCCGAGTACCGCACCCAGCGCGAGCGCAGGGAGCCTGGTGAAAAATTCCCGCGGTCCGGTATTGCGCAAGCAGAGTTGCACCGTCAGCAACAGCAGGAATACGCCCAGCGCCAGAGCTCCGTCGAAAACGTTTTCGGCAGCGCCCGACCACTGCGGTAGGGCGATCAAGTGCCGGCTGATGCTCCAACCGTCAGCGAACGTGCGTGCGCGGAACCAGATCCACGCATACATCACGCCGAGCAGGGTCACTCCCCAGTACAGAGCGGTGGTTACGTATCCGCGTGGCGACGCGTCGCCGATCCCGCGCGATTTTCGCAGCAAGCGTTCCAACACGAGATAGAGGCCGTGCAGACCTCCCCACGCAACAAAAGTCCAGGCCGCGCCGTGCCAGAGACCGCCGATCAGCATCGTCAGGAGCAGGTTGCGGTAGGTCAGCAAGGTGCCGCGACGATTGCCGCCGAGCGATACATAGAGGTAGTCGCGCAACCAGCTGGACAGCGAGATATGCCAGCGCTGCCAGAAATCGGAAAAGCCGACAGCCGCGTAGGGATTTCGGAAATTCACCGGCAACTCGAATCCCAGGGCCAGCGCGGCACCGAGCGCACAAGTGGAATAGCCGGCAAAATCGCAAAAGATCTGCCCGCTGAATGCGATCATGCCGAGCCAGGCACTGACCGTCGTGGCCGCGGTCACTGCGTTGAATACGCCATCTGCGACGGGCGCGAATACCGAATCGGCGAGCACGATTTTTTCGAACAGGCCGAGGATGAGCAGGGCCAGTCCCATGCCGACGCCTTCCACGCTGCTTCGCCGAGGAGTCTCGATCTGCTCGCGCATCTGTGTGTATCGGACTATCGGACCAGCCACCAGCTGAGGAAAAAATCCCACGTACAAGGCGTAGTCGCGCCAGCTCGGAGTCGGCTCGAATTTTCCCCGATAGACATCGATGCAATACGACAGCGAGTGGAATGTATAAAAAGATATTCCGATCGGAAGCACGATGTCCAGTGGCGGTGGATGGTATGTCGCACCGATCGCCAGCAGCGCGGATGCGAATGTATCGAGCAGGAACACGCTGTACTTGAAATAGCCAAGCACGAGCAGATTCACCAGCAAGGTCGCGACAACCCAGGATCTGCGCGCAATTCCCGGCGATCTGGCGATGCGCCTCGCGATCCACCAATCCAGCGTCGTCGAACCGATCAGTAGCAGTAAAAACGGGGGATTCCATGCCGCGTAGAACACATAGCTCGCTGCGAGCAAAAAGTTCTTGCGTGAATTCCAGCCCGGCAGGGCGTTGTAGCCGAGCAGCACGCAGGCGAAGAAAATCAGGAACGAAAACGAATCGAACTGCATCGCGTCGGCGTGTCCGGCGGCATGTAACCGCGAAGCGGCGGCGCGCATGAAGCCCGTGGAGGGCGGCGGCGATTATACGGGCGCGATAGGCTCTGGTGCCGCTGATGGAACGTCCGCGAATGGATCCTCAATTCGCGTTGCCAGCCATGACTTGTGCGTCACCGCGGAGTCGGCTATTCTTCGCGGCCCTTATCGGGCGCGTAGCTCAGCGGTAGAGCACTACCTTGACATGGTAGGGGTCACAGGTTC
>JBDTLV010000049.1:0-34038 GCA_039934615.1 Tahibacter sp. | reverse complement strand
CTGGAGCGTTTCAAACCGCGCGTGGTGAGTTTCCACTTTGGTTTGCCGGACGATCGACTGTTGCAGCGGATCAAGCGCTGGGGCGCAATGGCGCTGGCCTCGGCGACCACCGTCGCGGAAGGGCATTGGCTGGCGCGACACGGTGCCGATGCCGTTATCGCCCAAGGCATCGAAGCCGGCGGCCATCGTGGGCATTTCCTCTCGATGGATCTGACGTTGCAGCCGACCACGCGCGAACTGGTCCGCGGATTGGTCGACGCCATCGATGTGCCAGTGATTGCCGCCGGTGGCATCGCCCATCGCGATGACGTTTTCGCGCTGCGCGAAGCCGGCGCATCGGCGGTGCAGGTCGGCACAGCGTATCTGCGCTGCGCCGAAGCAACGACGTCTGCCGTGCACCGCGCGGCACTGGATGACGCGCAGAATCACGAGACCGCACTGACAAATCTTTTCAGCGGACGGCCCGCCCGCGGCCTCATGAATCGGTTGATGCGCGAACTCGGTCCGCTCAGCGATCAGGTTCCAGCATTTCCACTCGCGTCGGTCGCATTGACGCCGTTGCGCGCGCACGCCGAACGCCTGGGGAGGGGTGATTTCTCACCGTTGTGGGCAGGCATGAAGATCGCCGCCATCGGCACGCCGAGCGCGGCGGCGCTAACGCGCAAGCTGGCGGGTTCGCCACTCATCGACGATTGAGTGTGAATTCGCGTGGCCGGGTCTGCGTTGTGATCGCAGCTCGAAGTGCGCCAAGCGCATGGAATTCGCGCGTCGTCTAACAGAGCTAAAGCCGCGCGTCTGTGCAAATGAAGGCTATGCGGTCGGCTTGAATGCCAGATTCGGCGCCACAGTAAACGCCGCCACATCGCCCTTCGTCGTGCCCGTGGATTCCTCAATCGCAGCAGGAACCAGTAGCCAGAACCGCTTCGAGCGCGCAACGATCGCGCTCTCGAATGCAGCCCCATTGAGGGTCGCGCAAACCGGAAAACCCTTGCGACCGGCCCACAACGCCAGCGGCCGCATCGACCAACGTTCGCCCGGATCAAATGGCACCTCAGCCGCGTCTTCCTTGTGACCGCTCATCAGCGTTGCCTCAAATTTCTCGGCCTTCATGGTCGTTCCCTTGGGTGTCCACCGATTGATACGAGTAGTCCGCGTGTCGAATGCGTCGCGGCGACCCAACGGGTGGCCCGCTCGTGCAAAACCCTGCGCCGTAGGATGCCGAAAAAAATGTGCTTCGCAAGGACGACTGATGGGAACGGAATGCAAACGGATTGGTGAAAAGCTGGGCGGTCGGCATTTACGTTGCCGCTGATTCTCTCTTGAAGAAAACCAGACTCCACAGCGGCCCGAAGACAAACCAGAAAAATACGGTGCCGAGCGGAATGCCGTACCAGGCTTGCAGCGCCCTGGTCTGGCCGGGATGTCCGACAAACGCGGTGATCGCAAATATCAGAAAGTAAATGATGCACACGGCAAGAATGCAGCGCGCCCAAAGTTTCAGCTCGTAGCGCACGCTGGCCCAGCCCCGGGATGGCGGTTTCGTCGGTGCGGGTCCGCCGGCGAACCAATGCGCGAAGCGCTGGTCTGCCCATCCAATCATCATCGAGCCGAAAGTAACCGTAAACGCGACGTAAGCGGCAGCCAACCCGTGTACGAGCGTCGCGACCGAGCCACTGCGCAGGTCCAGCACCGTCAATGCCAGCAGTGCAATGTCGATCAGCGGAACACACACCAGGCAAATCCAACTCACGCGTTTCCAGTGCAACACGTATCGAAACGCCAATCCGGAAAACAGCGCCACCCAGAAGCCGACTTCGCAGCAGACAATCAACGCGAGCAGAATATCGTTGTCCAGAATCATCGTGCTCTCTCCATGCCGCCGCTTCGATGCTGGTATGCGGAATATCGACAGGTTGAGCCCAGCGAAAACCCAACCTCATGACTGTCGCGCCAAACGATGGCGGCAACGTGACCTTATGACCCGCCGCTTGCGCATTGCATCGATCCATTCCCGAAGTCGAGGTCAACGCTGCAATCGTCACCCCGAAGCGCGAATAGTCACTCCTTTCCGGGATCAACTCAATTCTCGCGGGCGATGAGCGGCAACTCGGGTTCCGTTGCACGTTCAGCGCCGGAACCCCGTTCGCCCGGATAACGGTCCAACGCTCGCTGCAGGTGACTCGCCATCGCGAAATCAACTTGTCCATCTTGCGGATAAATCCTATCCGCGCCCTGCGAAACCCGGACTGCGGTTCGATCTCCGCAACGCCACGGCATTGATTAACCAAATCCTCACAAGCCCGGTACCTCAGGCACGTGAACCATGCCGTAGTTCGCATCACCAGGTCGCGCGAGTGGCTACCGTGTCGCTTCGGCCATCGAGGGAGCGAATCATGCGCATCGTTACGGCGACGCTGCTGGGTACCGGTTTTGGACTGGCGTTGTCCGCCAGCGCAACGGTGGTTGATCCGAACTGGACGGAGACCACGTTTTCGATCAATCGCGACACGCCGAACGATACATCCGGCAAGCAGCACACGGGGCTCGCGTGGGCGCCGGATGGCAGCGATCGCTTGTTTGTGCTGGAAAAGACCGGACGGGTGCGCATACTCAGCGGTGCGCTGAGCGGTGGCACGCCGACGTGGTCGACGTTTGCGACCATGACACCGATCTATACCAGCAGCGAGTGCGGCTTGATCGGCATCGCGTTCGATCCGAATTTCGCACAAAATCGCTACGTATACTTCTTCGTCACGGTGTCGAGCAGCGAACAGCAGATCCTGCGCTATGACGCCTCGACCAATGTCGGTACCGGACGCACGGTGATCCGCGATCAGCTGCCGACCAGTGGCAACAACCACAACGGCGGCGGCATCGGCTTCGCCGGCGATGGAAAGTTGTACTGGTCCGTCGGCGACAACGGCAACGGCACCGGTGTCGACAACAACCTGACCTCCCTTGGCACCAAAGTCGGTCGCGCCAATCGCGACGGCACCTTGCCCGCGGACAACCCGTTCAATGATGGCGCCGGCCCGAACAACGACTATATTTTCGGGCGCGGCTTCCGCAATCCGTTCACGATGCAGATCCAGCCATCGACCGGCCAGATCTGGCTCAACGTGGTGGGCGACGGATATGAGCAGGTCTTCGTGGTCGGCCGTGGTTCTCACGGTGGGTACAACGACTACGAGAACAATCAGCCCGCCCCCACCGCGACCGAAAACTACATCACGCCGAAAATCGTCTACACCACCAATGGCAGCGACACGCGCAACGTGACCGCGGTTTCGCGCAGCGGCAATGTCGCCACTTTTACGACCAGCGCGGCGCACCGCTTTCGCGTCGGCGGGAATCTGACGATCTCGGGGGTTACCGACGCATCGTTCAATCAGATCAATTTATACATCGCCTCAATTCCCTCGCCGACCACGTTCACCGCGCAGCAGGTGGGTCCCGATGCGACCAGCGCCGGCGGCACCGCGGTGACCCTGAATCAAGGCGGTTGCCTGACCGGCGGCGCGTTCAATGACGCGACGCTCGCCAGCGCGGTCTACGCCGGCAATTTCTTCTACGGCGACTGCAACTCGGGCCGGATCAATCGTGCACGTATCGACGGCATCACCAATGCGGTGCTAAGTGTGGACTACTTCGCAACGGGCACCAGTTCACAAGTGGATGTTGCTTCCGGTCCGGACGGGGCGATCTACTACACCGGCACCAGTACCAACAACATCTACCGCGCCGCGTTCACGGTATCGAATCAGGCGCTCGTGGTCGGCAACCAGAATCTGCGCATCGATGAAGGCGGCGACGTCGTCACCAGCGTGCGCCTGGCCACCCAGCCGGCCGGCAATGTGCAGGTCGCCACGGCACGCAGCAGCGGCGATACCGACGTGAGCATCACGGGCGGCGCAACATTGACGTTCTCGACGACCAACTGGATGCAGCCGCAAACGGTGCGCATGACTGCCGCCACTGACGCCGATGGCGTCGACGATCTCGCCACCGTTTCCGTGACCTCTCCCAGCCTCACGGCGGTACCGATTCGCGTCACCGTGCTGGATCTGACGGCGTCAGATTTGATTTTTGCGAACGGGTTTCAGTGAGGGAGGCGCACCGCCGGTCAGCGACGCGTTGATGGCGATGCGTAACGTCGATGCCGCGCGCCAGCGAACCATGCGTGGTTGAATTTGTCGGCAACGATAGTGCGGCCGCCGCTGCAATGCGGCGGGCGTCCAACTGCGACGCGGGTTGTCCGGGTCCTTCGACAGGCATTCCGGATTGGCCAGCGTCGCCGCTGAACGTCGCTGCGCGGCATCCGTCTATCCGCTCATTCCTCAATCGCCTCGATGCCACGCTGCCTGAGGTCCTCCAGGTGATCGTGCATTTCCTTGAGCTGCTCGGCGGAGTGTCCCTTCCAATCCACTACCTCGCCAATGACGCGAAATGGACGACGCGAGCGATACGACTTGGTCGGATTTCCGGGAAACCGCTTATCCGTCAGGTTCGGATCATCCTCAAGGGACCCGCTGGGTTCCACGATGTAGATCCGGCCACGCCCTGCACCGACGGCCAGCTCAGCACCCCAGGTCGCCGCTTCCAGTGTGGCTGACAAGTACACAAAAGCCGCCTGCTTCCGACTGCCATAGTTGGAGGCATAGCCCACTTCGATCGGATCACCCACATCAAGGTCAGCCTTGGTGCCGTGGTAATACGTTGCTGCATCGGTCATCGCTTCACTCCGCCATCCTGCCTGATCGACAGGTTGGCGATGCTGCACGACGCACCGGGCCTTGCCGCAAGACCCGTGGTGTTGTATAAATTGATTGTGGGAGGCGCAGAGGCGCCTCTTTTTTTTGCGCCGTTGCCTAACCTTCCTGCATGCAGGAAGTGCAAGCCACTACCGCTCGCGTCAGCGGAGAGACCGTCTCCAGCATCATGAGCGGCGCCATGCTGACGTTCACGACGCCCACTGGATGCAGCCGCAAACCGCGCTCGTGACTGCCAGTAGACGCCGAGATCGTCGACGAGCCCGCCACCGTTTCCGAGACCGCGACCGGTCCTGCTGCGGTAGCGATTCGCGTCACCGTGCCGGGTCTGACGGCGTCGGATCTCATCATCGCGAACCGGCTCCAGTGAGCGAGGCGCTCTCACGATCAGCGACGCGTTGATGACGATGCTTAGCGTCGTCGTAGCGTAGGTGGTACCGCGTCGCGTTGATGGTGTCCGCAGCGATAGCGAGGACGCCGCTGCGACGCATCGGAAGATCTTCAGCGACGCTGGCTGTCCGGAAACCGTCGACAAGCCTCCGGACTGTCGAGCGCCAAGCCTGGAAGGCTTTCCGTTTCACCCTGGCTGCTTGACCCTTCCCACTCCATCGCGGGCAGTTGCTATGCGCGTTCCACATTTCCACCCGATTACTGGCGAAGCGCCTCTGAACGGCCGTTTCACCGGACGGTCGCGGGCCTGCGACGTGACCCCGATGGTTTTCCACCGAAAGTGGCTGCACCAACGGCCATGCGGCAGCACTCACTGAGCGTAACATCTTAATTGTTATAACAATATTTATATTTCTTGTTGGAAAACCGCAATCTCCCGTTGCCTTCCACAACCCCCGATTCACGACAGCGAGACCGTCGGCACACACACATCTACTGAGCGGACAAATCGTTGGTTTTCTCCGATTCACGGAAAAATCGGCACTTGATCTGAACGCGCGGTCGAATGAGTCGTACGCCCGCATTCGAAACAGAGTACGGTGACTGTGCAAATCAACTCGGAAAACGGCGATTGACTGTGGATACCCGCGATACCAGTCGGATATCCGCAATGGTGGACGAGCGCGCCGGCCCCGGCGGTGACTCGATCGGCGTTGCGGAGTCGGTGGTTGCAATCTTTCGCCAGATCGACGTGGCGTTGGCGCCCGTGATCGGCCAACGGGGCGTCGCCGCGCTCTACAAACGAAGCCTGCATCTTGCCGGCGTTACGCATCGTCAACTGACAATCCAGCAGGATGGAGCACCCGTCGAGCTGGCGCTCCACACGCTGCATGCCGCTCTCCTGCAACGAAGTCGCGCCGACGCGATCGCCTTTGGCGTCGATTTGATCGTCTCGTTTCAGCAGTTATTGACCACGCTGGTCGGCGGTTCACTGACCGAACGGTTGTTGCGTTCCGTTTGGACACACTCGCCAAGCGGTACGTCCGCGCAGGGCTTCACACCATGAGCCACAAAGTCACCATTCATCAACTCGCCACCGGTGTGCCTGGCCTGGACGAGGTACTCGGCGGTGGATTGCCGGAGTTTTCGTTCAACCTCATCGCTGGCCCTCCGGGTTGCGGCAAGACCACATTGGCGCATCAGATGATGTTTGCCCTGGCGACCCCAACGCGGCCCGCGCTGTATTTCACGGTCCTGGGCGAACCGCCGCTCAAGATGTTGCGTTATCAGCAGCAGTTTGCCTTCTTCAACCACGAATTGATCCACCATTCGGTTCGGTTTATCAACCTCTCCGAAGACGCGTTGACCGGCGATCTGGAGAAAGTCCTTCAGCGCATTGTTGCAGAGGTGGAAACCCATAACCCGGCCTTGGTCTTTGTCGATTCGTTTCGCTCCGTGGTGCAGGCCAACGGAATTGACCCCGCGTCGAACAACAGTCTCCAGCGGTTCATGCAGCAGTTGGGCATGCTCATGACCACCTGGCAGGCGACGACATTCATGATTGGGGAATATTTCGCCGAGACCGATGCCAACCCCGTATTCACGGTGTCGGATGGCTTGATCTGGCTGCGGCAGAGCCTGCAGGGCAATTCGATGGTGCGCAAAATGGAAATCATGAAAATGCGCGGTCAGCCGACCCTGCCGGGGCTGCACACGTTTCGTATCACAGCCGACGGCATTAGCGTGTTTCCCCCTGCGCCGCTGTACAAACCGACCTTTGCCGGTGCAATCCACAACGGGTCCTCGGTTTCGCCGCGTCGATTGGCGATGGGCACGCCGGGGCTCGACGATATGCTGGGCGGCGGATTGCCTGCTGGCTACTCGCTGCTGGTGGCGGGCCCGTCGGGTTCCGGTAAAAGTATTCTCGCGGCCGCGTTTCTGGTGGAAGGGGCGCGTCACGGAGAAACCGGCGTGATCGCGGCCTTTGAGCAGCGCCCTACCCTCCTGCGCACGCCCGCACTCGCACGACTCATCGAGAGCGGCGTCGTGGGACTGGTGGACAGTCGCGCGCCGGACTTGTCGATTGACGAGATCGTCATGCTGCTGATGAAAGAGATCGCGCGCCTCAAGGCCACGCGCGTCGTGATTGATTCGCTGTCGGGATTTGAACTGGCGCTTGCACCGACGTTTCGTCGCGATTTTCGCGAATCGCTGTCGCGCATGGTAACGGCACTGGCTGGCACCGGCGTCACGGTCGTGATGACCTCCGAACTGGAAGATCGCTACACCGATCTGCGCTTTTCCCCGTACGGCACCGCGTTCATGACGGACGCGATCATCGTCCAACGCTACATCGAAGTGAACAGCCGACTGATGCGAATGCTCGCCGTGGTGAAAGTTCGCTCCAGCGCGCATTCGAACGAACTGCGCTTGTTCAGCATCGACGACACCGGCCTCCGCATTGGTGCGGCGTTGCCGGACGAGGAAGGGTTGTTGGGCGGAAGACCCACGCATCGAACCGCAAACGAACGCACTGATACTGCTCAGGCCCCCGTCATCAATGCATTGGCGAGGTCACCGATGTGAACGCGGCCGATCCCTCCGGGGGCGTTGAGCGGGACGTGGCCATTGCCACGCTTGAACTCGCGGATGTGCGCAAAAAGTGCGATGCGGCGCGCGCGGAATTGACAAGCTTGCAACGTGCGATACAGGAGGGACCGATCAGTCCCGCAGCGTGCAGCATGGAAACGCTGGCAGCGGTGAACGGCGAACTGGTGACCGCCAGTCTCGACGCGCAGACCGCCGCCGACGAATGCCACGACGAACTCGCGCAGATATCGCAGTCCGTCGGTCGCGATGGCTTGACCGGGATGCACAATCGGAAATCGTTCCGTAGTCGCTTTGTACAGGCGAAGGTCATCGCGAAGCGGCATGGGACGCGGATGGCACTCTTGTTCCTCGATTTCAACAATTTCAAGCAAATCAACGATAGCTTCGGGCACACATGCGGGGATCAAGCGTTGAAGCATGCGGCCGATTGCTTGGCCGCCTGCGTGCGTGAGTCCGACACCGTCAGCCGGCACGGCGGCGATGAATTCGTGATCCTGCTCACCGACATTTCCCAGGCCGACGACGCCGTGGTCTTTGCGCATAAAATCGTCGACGCGTTGGCGGCGCCATTCTGCATCGGCGAGCACAGCTTGTCGCTCATGGTGAGCATCGGTATCAGCCAATATCCCGATGACGGGAACGATCTGGAGACGCTGATTGCGCACGCCGATACCGCGATGTACTGCGCCAAGCGCGAGGGTGTGACTCACATCGTTTTCGAACACCACCCCGCAGTGTCGGGTCGTGCATCGGCCGCCTCGGCATTGCTCAATTTGTTCTCTCGCGCACCGCAACCTCTCTCGGCGACGTCGCAGGCGCACCTGCGCGATACGAACGAGGCATTGGTGCTGTCGGCGATCAGTGCGCAGGAACAGCTGGCAACCACGGCGCTGGCGCATCGCAAGAATCAGGAATTCGTTGCCGTTGCCGTGCACGAACTGCGCAATCCATTGACACCCATCCGCGTGGCCGCCGCCCTTCTGGGTCAGACTCACATTGATCAGTTGCCGCGAATGAAAAAGGCCATCGAACGCCAAGTGGGGCATTTGACCAGGCTGATCAGCGATCTGATGGACGTGTCGCGGGCCAACACCGGCAAGTTGCGCTTGGTCTTGGGCGACATCAAATTGGCCGACACGATCGACGATGCGGTCGCGGCGACGAGGCCCGCGATGGAACTGCGCCACCAGCAATTTCATCTGCAACTGCCGTCGCTGCCTATCTCGATCCGCGCCGATGCGGTGCGTGTGGCGCAGATCGTGAGCAACCTGCTTGACAATGCTTCCCGGTACACGCCACCGGAGGGCCAGATTGGACTGTCGGTCGTGATGTCCCACGAGGACGCGGTCCTGACTGTGACGGACAACGGGATCGGCATTTCCGCGGACGCCTTACCCCGTGTTTTCGAGCCCTTCGAGCAGGATGTACGCGCCGTCGGATTCAGCCGGGAAGGACTCGGAATCGGACTCACCGTGGTTCGCGAGCTTGCGCACGCCCATGGTGGTACGGTGGTCGTCAGCAGCGCGGGCGAAGGATTGGGCAGCACGTTTGTCGTCAGGTTGCCCTTGGATGGCCCCTCCTTCGCGGCGCAAACCAGCCAAGGATAACGAGGCCAGTCCGTTCGGCTTGGTGAGCGCAGTGTCGGACGGCGCCGACAATTTGTAGATATGCACACTATTGCATCTGTCGGCCGAGCCAACGCGATCAAGCAACGTGGTGGTAACTCGACACGCGCTTTTACCTGGAGCGTGTTTCCGACCAGCGCTGCCGATTGATCGGTGGAAACCCGCCGCTCAGAAAATCGGTTGCAGAAATATCCGGCCGTACGCAACGAACGCCATGAGCAGGCCCAACGTGCCGCTCATGACGATGGGTGCGATCTCGCGGTACTTGGCATGCACCGCGATGAATACAAGGCTCTCGATCGCGAGGACCGTGGCGGCGACGACGGTCAGCGCGGGCTGCCAGTGGAACGCGGCGGGAACGATCAGTCCGACCGTGCAGACGAGTTCGACGATGCCGAGGGCCATCCAGGCCTTTTTCGGCAGCGCACCGAACGACGGGACATCGACGCTGACCTTGTCGAACAGGAAAACCTTCATGATGCCCGACGCTCCGTACATGAGCGCGGCGAGCGCCTGCAGGACCCACAACAGGATGTTCATCGTGTGCTTGCTCCCCTTTTCGCAGTGACACACGCAGGGCGGTTGGCCCCGCGCGATTCACGTTCTGAGCCCCATCCAGTGAGTCTGGATTCCGAATGATACTCAGCCGCCAGCGTGTATGTGCGGAGTTACCGCCTCAGGGCAGTCTGCCCCGACCGGGTCGCAGCAGAGCGCCAGAGGCACCAACGCTGCCGGCGGGATCGGCGACAGTCGTTGCCGATCGTGGTTGTCGCTGAACGTCGTGGTGAGCCAGCACTGTGCCGTGACGGCTTGTACTGCGGCCGCGCGTATCGATCGCATTGCCTCGGTATCGCTGCGGCAAATCGCCATATCGCCACATTGCCGCAACTTGTCTACTTTGGTCGATGGGGCGGCGAATGGAGGATTGCATTTGCGCTCCCAGCCTCCATGTGCGGATCAGCAGCCGCCAAATCTTCTATCCCTGTCGAGACCCGCCGATGACCCGTTCGACCTCGAAAGGATGGCGCCTTGCGCCGGTCCTGTGCCTTAGTTTGTTGATGGGTTGCAGCAAGACCCCTGACGTAGCTCCCTCCCTGCCCAGCCTGACCGTGACCACGGGCGCGCTCGAAAACGTCGCCTTGAACCGCATGATCGAAAGCGCCGGCGCAGTCGCCGCGTGGGAAGAGATGATCCTCGGTGTGGAGTTGTCCGGTGTGCGCGTGGCGCAGGTACTGGTCGAGGTGGGCGACAAGGTACACAAAGATCAAGTGCTGCTGCGCCTGGATCAGCGCAGCCTGCAGGCCGAAATGCGCCAGCAGCAGGCGATGCTGGAGCAGGCGCGTGCGAACCAGGTACTCGGTCATGCGAATGCCGAACGTGCCCGCGGGATGAAGGCACGCGGTTTGATGGCCGGCATCGATATCGATCAGATGATAGCCAACGAACGCGTCGCCGATGCGGCGGTACTGAATGCCGAGGCGGTGCTGGCGTCAGCGCGCCTGCGCCTGGATTTCGCCGAATTGCGTGCGCCGGATGACGGGGTCATCTCGGTGCGCACGGTGCAGCCGGGTCAGGTCGTCGGCAGCGGCGCGGAACTGCTGCGCATGATCCGCAACAATCGTCTGGAATGGCGTGCCGAATTGCCCGAAGTGGATTTTTCCAAAGTGGCCATTGGCGCATCGGTGAATGTGTTGACCGATGCAGGCCCGATCCATGCGAGCGTGCGCAAGCTCTCGCCAGGGCTCGATGCGATCAGTCGCACCGGCACCGTGTATGCGGATATTGCCGAACCCGGCGCGCTGAAGGCCGGCATGTTCGCGCACGGGCAGATTCTGCTCGGTGAGGCGCAGGCCGCGATGCTGCCGAGCGCGGCGATCGTCGAACGCGATGGCTATCGCTACGCCTTCGTGATGGCTGCGAACGACACGGTGCAGCAGCGGCGCATCGAGATCGGGCCATCGTCGAACGGCCGCACGGAAATCCTGCAGGGCATCACGCCCGCCGATCGTGTGGTGGTACAGGGTGCGGCGTTTCTCAGCGATGGTGATCGCGTGCGCATCGTGACCGCCGTCGCCACGAATACCGGGAGCCACTAACATGGCCATCAATGTATCGGCCTGGTCGATCCATCGACCGCTGCCGGCCATCCTCGCGTTCATCCTGCTCGGCATGGCGGGATTGCTGGGTTTCCACAAGTTGGCCGTGTCGCGTTTTCCCGATATTGCCTTTCCCGGGATTACCGTCACCGTGCTGCTGCCCGGTGCAACACCGAACCAGCTCGAAACGGAAGTGTCGCGCAAGATCGAGGATTCGGTCGCGAGCCTGGCGCAGATCAACAAGCTCGTCTCCACCGTGGTCGAAGGCGTGTCGACCACGTACATCGAATTCAAGATCGGTCGCAACGTCAACGAGGCGCTCGACGAAGTGCGCGATTCGGTCACGCGCATCCGCAGCGACCTGCCGCAGGAAATCGAAGAACCCATTGTGCAGAAAATCACCCTGACTGGTGGCACCCTGGTGACGTATGCGGTGTCATCGGACAACCTCGGTGAGGACGAACTGAGCTGGTTCGTCGACAACGACGTGAGCAAGGCGCTGTACTCGGTCAATGGCGTCGGCAAAGTGAAGCGCAGCGGTGGTATCGATCGCGAGGTGCGCATCGATCTGCGCCCCGGTGTGCTGAACGCGTACGGCATCACGGCGAATCAGGTCTCCGATCAGCTCGCCCGCTCGCAACTGGAACGTTCCGGCGGACACACCACGATGGGTACCGGCGAACAGGCGATCCGCGCGGTCGGCACGGTGGCCTCGGCGCAGGATCTGGCGCAATTCCCCATTGTGCTCCCGGATGGCAAGCAGGTGCCGCTGCAGGCACTCGCGGAAATCCGCGACGCGCATGCCGAGCGTCGCCAGATGGCCTTGCTCAACGGCAAACCGGTGGTCAGCTTCGCGATTACCCGCACCGTAGGATCCAGCGAAATCGATGTCGGCGCACGTGTGGAACACCGTATTGCGGAATTGTCCGCAACGCATCCGGCGATCAAGTTCAGCTTGATCAGCTCGACCGTCGAGGAAGTGCGCGGATCCTTCGATTCGTCAATGGCGATGCTCTGGGAAGGCTCGCTGCTTGCGGTGCTGGTGGTCTGGTGGTTCCTGCGCGACTGGCGCAGCACCTGGGTGTCTGCAGTAGCCTTGCCGCTATCGATCATCCCGACATTTTTAGTGATGTGGCTTTTTGGATTCAGTCTCAACCTGATCACCCTGCTCGCGCTCGCGGTGGTGGTCGGCATCCTGGTCGACGATGCGATCGTCGAGGTGGAAAACATCGATCGCCATCTCGCGATGGGCAAGACGCCGAAGCAGGCAGCGCTGGATGCGGCGGATGAAATCGGTCTCGCCGTGATCGCGACCTCGGCAACGCTCGCCGCCGTGTTCGTGCCGGTCGCTTTCATGCCGGGCATCGCCGGAAAATTCTTTCTCGAATTCGGCTGGACCGCGGCGACGGCGGTGATGTTCTCGCTGCTCGTTGCGCGCCTGCTCACGCCGATGATGGCGGCGTATCAACTGAAAGCCAAACCGCACAAGGAAGGCGACAGCCGCCTGATGCGCTGGTACCTGAGCTGGGTCGAGCGCGCGCTGCGTCGGCGGGGCTGGACCTTGTGGCTGGCACTCGCCATGTTCATCGGTTCGCTGATGCTGGTGCCGCTGATTCCGGCCACCTTTATTCCGGGTTCGGATCTGGGGCGCAGCAACCTCAGCGTGGAATTGCCGCCGGGCAGCCGCATCGAGGAAACCACGCGCATCGCCGAACAGGCGCGCTCGCTGGTCGCGACGCTGCCGGAGGCCAAACAGATTTATGCGACCGTGGGCGGCACGGTCGATGTCGGCGATCCCGCCGTGAGCGGCGTCGACGATGTGCGGCGTGTCGTGCTCGTGATCGACTGGGGCAAGGAAAGCACCCGGCATCGCTCACAGAAAGAACTGGAACGCGAGACGCGCCGTTTGCTCACCGACGTGCCGGGCATCCGCCAGCGCTTCCTCAGCAGCGAGCCCGGTGAACAAATGCAATTGGTGCTGACCGGCGACGATCCGACGCGCCTGTACGCCGCGGCGCAGATGTTCGAGCGCGACCTGCGCACGATTGCCGGACTCGGCACGATCAGCTCGACCGCGTCGCTGCTGCGTCCGGAATGGGTCATCGTTCCCGATGCGCGGCGCGCCGCGGATCTTGGCGTCGCCACGATCGACATCGCCGAAGCGGCACGGATTGCGACGAATGGCGACTATCGCCAGCGCCTGGCCAAGCTCAATCTCGCCGATCGGCAGGTGCCGATCCGCGTGCGCCTCAACGAAGACGCGCTGAACGACGAGAGCCTGTTGCAGTTGCTGCGTGTGCCGAGCGCGAAAGGCGGCACGGTGCCATTGTCCGCTGTCGCGACGATCCGCCACGCCAGCGGCCCTTCGCAGGTGGATCGGTTCGGCCGGCAACGCAACATCACCTTCACCGCAGAACTCAACGGCCAGCCACTCGGCGAAATCATGGGTAAAGTGGAGAAGTTGCCATCGCTGCAAAAACTCCCGCCCGGCGTGCAGGTGCTGAATACCGGCGACTCGGAAATCTTCGTCGAGTTGTTCGTCGGATTCGCACTCGCCATGGGTGCGGGTATCTTCTGCGTGTACGCGGTATTGCTGCTGCTGTTCAACAGCGCCAGCCATCCGCTGATCATTCTCGCCGCAGTGCCGTTGTCTGCCGGCGGCGCGTTCGGTTTGATGTTGATCACCGGCACTCTGCTCTCGCTGCCGGCGCTGATCGGCCTGTTGATGCTGATCGGCATTGCGACGAAGAACTCGATCCTGTTGGTTGACTACGCCGTCATCGCTGAACACGAGCAAGGCTTGAGCATGCACGATGCGGTCATCGACGCCTGCCGCAAACGCGCGCGACCGGTGCTGATGACCTCGATCGCGATGACCGCCGGCATGCTGCCGATCGCGCTGGGCTTCGGCGCCGACGCCGCATTTCGCCAGCCAATGGCCGTGGCGGTGATCGGCGGACTGATCACCTCGACCGTGCTCAGCCTGATCGTGATTCCTGCAGCGTTTGCCACGATGGAGACGTTCACCCGACGCTTCCGCCGCAAGGGGAGCAGCACGGAACCTTCGGGTCAGAAGCTGACAACGAACGCCATTCTGCACAAGTAGACCGCGACTTCAACAACGCCGGCATTGCGGTAGTCACTATCATAGCGCCGCGCAAATGGCGCGCGACACGGCGACGCTGCCGGCGCCTTTGTCATTTCTGACGCGTGACTATCCGTCGAATCGTGCGCTGAGCCGCGGGAACCTGACGGTTAACGCATCCTCCGCCCATTCCTCGCCATCAGGCTTCTCGCGGAACGGCAGTTTGGCTCGCGGCAAACCATCGGCGCTCTTTCCGGTTTTCGCTTCCCAGGCCTCGGACGCGAGGTATTGGAAACCTTCGACCTGGCAATAGTCGTCGTTATCGGTAACGACGTCGACCAGCGAATCCGGATCGGCAAGGCCCGCTTCGTAGGCCTTCTCGCCGCGCGAAATGAGCCAGCCGCGGAAGTCCATGAACCCGTCATCCGAACAGCCGCCGCCGATGACGTACGCGGCACCCCACAAACCCCAGTCGTAGGCACGATCGTGATATTCGGAAAAGATGCGCTCGAAATCCGCGATATCGCTTTCGGAAAGACCCGTCAGCCGCTCACGCAGCGCGTCGAGCTGCGCTTCAGGATCGCCCTCGCTGTCGTTGCGCGAGGCGTCAATCACATTCCAGAATTGCATCTTGTCCATAAAATTCTTCCATTGATCTACGAATGCACAGTCGCCGCACATCGGTGCCTTTCGCGCGGCGCGCGGGCCCCGACATCCACGTCGCGGCGCAGCTTAGCATTCGCCCGACGACGCGCAACATCGTAATGGAAGATGTCGTTCGGGCGCCCGCTCTGCGCGCAGGAACGCGTGTCGGATCAAGGTGCCGGCAGCGAAATCGCAGAAGGGCTTTGTCTACATCGCAATTTGTCCCGGCGGATGCAGCGATGCCCCGCATCGTCCCGCCTATGTGCGGGATGTGACCCATGGCGCGACGTGGAATGCCGCGCGTGGCGCGAATCGATGGCCCCGCAGGACTTCGATCAGGCGCGCAGTCGACGCGCAAAGAAGGCCAGGATTTCATCGCGCGCGGCAATCGTCGGCTGTCCGGCCGCATCAATCAGATGCGCGGTGACCACGCTGTGCGGACTCGCAACAACCTGGGCGAAGAACGGCGGCGTGTCGGGATTCGCGGCGCTGTCCGGCAACACGCGTGCAATGAAGCGATCGCCGAGAGCCTCGGTGTACGCCGCAAAGCGCTGCGCCTTGCAGTGCTTGTCACCCTCGAAGCGATATGCCATCACGGTCAGGTCGTCGCGTTGCAGACGTCGGCGCACCGCATTCAGTTCAACCGGGCTCATGTTGATGCCGGCGGGATCGTCCATCGGCAACGAGGGCTGACAGACCACCGGCGCGAGCATCGCCGGCTCGAGCATCATCGTGAGCGCAAAGTTGCCGGTGAAACACATGCCGATCGCACCGACGCCGGGACCGCCGCATTCGGCGTGCGCGTGTCGCGCGAGTGCACGCAGCCATTGCGTCACCGGGCTTGATTCATTCGAGGCAAACGCACGGAACTCCGCGCTGATGCAGGCCCGCCGAAAGATGGCGACACCTTCTTCCGCACCCGGTACTGCGCCATCACGGCCGAACAATGACGGCATGTACACCGTGAATCCTGCCTCGCGCACCCAGCGCGCAAAGCGTGCGACGTGAGGGCTGATGCCCGGCATCTCCGTCAACACGATCACGGCCGGTCCAGTGCCTGCCACCTGTACAACTTTGGTGATTCCATCGAGTCTGATCGAACGCGGCTCGAAGTCCTCCAGCGCGTCATCATTCTGCAGGTTTCCCGGCACGGCCATGCGGTTTCCTTTTCGTCGCGTCGACGCGGTGGAGCCGACGGCATCGAATCGAATCGAATCGTCCATTCTGGACAAGGGTAAAAAGATTGCATCCGGCACCCGGCATCCCGCGTTTCGCGTCGCCCTGAGCCAGCGCTTGTATTGGGCGCGTTTCCGACCCCACAATCCAAGCGTCTGCTGCGACGGTTTTCGGGCTTTATCCGACATGGTCGATTTCACCCTGCTGGTTCTCGCGGACGCCTATCCGAGCGGTGTCTCGATCAGCGTCGACGTATTGGCGGCGGCAGCGGCGGTCGCCCACCGGGTCGGCGTTGCGCCACCGCGCTGGCGGCTCTGCTCGATCGACGGCGGATCGGTTGCATTGCAGAACGGACTGAGCGTCGAAACGCTACGCTTGCCGATCCGTTCGCGCCAGGACTTGTCCACATGGATAATTCCGGGACTCGGCATGGCAAACGCCGCAGCGCTGGAGACCCGGCTGCAGCGCGCCGATGCAGTCGCGCTGAGCAAGGCCTTGAGGCGGCATGCGCGTGGCGGTGGCCCGATCGCTGCGGCGTGCTCCGCGGTGTTTTTGCTCGGCGCGGCCGGATTGCTGCACGGCCGCCGCGCCACCACCTCCTGGTGGCTCGCGCCACTGCTCAAACAGCAGCACCCGGATTGCAGCGTCGACGCGGATCGCATGGTCTGCGCGGACGGGCCGGTGATCACCGCGGGCGCGGCGTTCGCACAAACCGATCTGATGCTGCATTTGTTGCGCGAGCGCTGCGGCGGTGCACTGGTCGATCTCGTGTCGCGCCTGTTGCTGATCGACGCGCGCCAGGCACAGGCGCCATTTATCGTGCCCGAGATACTGGCCAATGGCAGCGCGCTGGTGTCGCGCGTGGCGACGCGGGTCGAATCCGCGCTGCCGAATCCGCCATCCATCGCGGAGCTGGCGCAGGAGTTCTGCATGTCCGAACGAACCTTGTCGCGGCACATTCAGAAAGCCACCGGAAAAAGTACCCAGACGCTGGTGCAAAGTGTGCGGCTGCGCCGCGCGCGCGTGCTGCTGGAGACCAGCCGCCTGACGGTCGAGCAAGTTGCCACCGCCGTGGGTTACCAGGACTCGACGGCATTGCGCCGCCTGATGAAGAAAGTCGCCGGCGCAAATCCGAGCCGCTACCGGCCTTCCGTAGCAAGCTAGAAGTTCATCACGGAAATGCAGCCATTCCATACCCAGTGCGCCAATCCGTTTTTCCGCATGCCGATGACCTACACCGAAATATTCCCGGCCGGGTGCTGGTCTCGCTGGCGTCCGCCGGTCTGCTGCGCAACCGTCGCTTCCTCGCGCTGCACACGGTTAAGCGAACCCCCGGGCATCAACATGCTGGCAGGGTTATTTTTCCTTCAGGCTACTTCGACAGACGAAAGTCTTCGACATCCGCGAGGATCCACGCATTCGCCTGCGCGGTGGCATCGGCCACGCAGTCCGCAAGGCCGATCTTCGAATTGATGCGCCGGCAGGGGCGCTTGACCATCCAGATCGCATGGCCATCGCGACGCACGTGGATGCACACGCGATAGCCGAGGCGGCGGTAGCACTTGAGCGGTATCAGCGCGTTCGGATCCCGTCGATTCATTGCCATTCCATTCGTGAACTCCGTTTTGCCCCCTTATCGGGCGGCGCGATCGATCCCGGTCGGCCTCCACCTGCCGACCACCTTACGTGGGCAGACCTTAGAAATCGGTAAAAGGCGAACCACCAGTCTCTCTGCGATCGAGCGTGGTGCGCATCCGGCAAAACACGCTGCGACAGGTCAGAAAATTCCGACCTTGCACTGCCTAGCGGCGCAGCACGCGCACGAGCGACACGAAGGCGAGCACCCTGCGCTCATCCGCGTATTTCCTCCGCCTCCGCCCATTGCACTGCGGTTCGAATGACGATGCAGCATGCGAAATCGTCGCGCGACAATTGCCACGACGCTGACCGCACTATCCACCCAATGTTCCTTTTTCCGTTAATTGCGAAAGTCTCGCGCGACACAGGCGCGCGGACAACGCAACGATCCGCTTGCTCGGCGCGCCTGACTGCAGGAATCGCAGCGCGATTTCAGTGCGCATCCCGACCGATGAGGCGCGCCACGCGGGTGCGCGATCCGTCGCGTCGGAGCGGGATGTTCGGTTGCTTCGACGGTGCACGTTTCGTTGAGACCATCCCGCGGCACCGAAGGAAACGAACATGGGCGTACGTGTCATCCATCATGCAGGTACGCTGGAAGGCTTGCGCCATGCACTCGCCACAAACGGCGAGGCGATGAAGCAGAGCATCGCCGAGGTCAACGAGGAATGGGAAGGCAATGACGCTTTCACGATTCCCGTGGCGTCGATGGATGCAGTGATCGACCGGCAGGATTTCTCAGACCCGCATGCGGGAGCGATTCTGAACATGTTGATCAACGAACATTTTCCGCCGGTGTCGGACGATTGGAAGATCGCTGCCTATATCGATTTCGCCGAGAGGGTGGACGATCCGGTCCTGCGCACGACGCTGCAACGCCTGTACAACGAGTCCGGCATGATCGCCTGTCAGCAGATCCACGATGCCCTGCTCGGTTGCGGCTATCTCGATCATGCGCAGGTGGTTGCCGCCGATACGGGCTTGGTGCGCTACGCCGACCACGCTGAAGAATGGGTGCGCGACTTCGTCGCGAGCCTGCGCGCGGCGTTTGCGCTGATCATTCGCGATGGAACCGGCGACCTCTTCGTCGTCAGCTGACATCGCAGCTGCAGGGAAACACACACCCTCACGAATGGACCATGGTGCCCTATTGGCGCGCTTCGGCAAATGCCCGCGCAAAGGGAATGCCGAAAATGAGAACTACGCCGGTAATGTAGACAACTCCACATAGCCACAGGTCGCTCAGCAAAAAGAACGGCGACGGAAGCGCAACCAGCACCAGCCCGAGCGGGCGACGCCGCGTCAGCAGATACGCACCGAGCGCTGTGGTGAAACACAGCGCCGACCAGGCGATCAGTTCGACCCAATGCGTCGGACCCGGGACGGAGTGCCGGTGTTTGCCGTCATCCAGCAGGATGGCGTTTGCAACCGCCGTGAGGACAGCCGCCGCCAGCAGCATTCGCGCGACTGCGTCGGACAGTCGGAACAACCGGGCCGTCCACACGCTAGTCACAGGACTGATTCCTCCTGAAGAATGATCGGCAGCTGCTTGTTTACTGGTCATTTCATCGTCTATTCGAAGGCACCGGAGCTCACATTACCACCGTCGAATGCGTGAAGTTGACGCGGCATCACCACCGGGCGCCAGCCGTATGCCGGCATCCGTCGCCGAGTATCTTTAGGCACAATGAATCAAAAACCCATTTAAAACTATGTTGCAATTGGATAGCGTCGGCGTATAGTGACGAGCCAGACTTCATGCTGGGGAGAGATTCCATGAAGATCCGCGCGCGTGCCCATCGATTTTCCGCACTGGCCGTGTTTGCTTCCGCTTCCGCCATCGCGATCGCTGGCGGTCTGTCACCGATCCCCGCGCTGGCGCAGTCCCAGGAACCGATTGCGTACACAGGTCATGGTGGATTTTTCGACCAGTCGGGCAATCAGATTCCGCTGACCCTGGCGTTCGTCGAACAGGCTCAGGCCTGGTATCGCGCCGATCTGATGTCCGGTCTTGACGGCGCTAAGAAGAATGAATTTCTCGCCTACGAAAAGCGCCTGTTCGAGAACGTTCCGGAGAGAGGCCAGGCCCGCCTCGTGGTGCGGCAACGCTCGCTCGAATGGCTGTTTGCGAATTCGTCGAAACACCGTGACGACGATCGCACCCTCGGCAAGCTGCGTGCGTTGGCAACGGCCTTGAAATGGCAAGTACCCGAGCATTCGGACTTGACCATCATCGACAAGCTCGAGGCATTCACGCTCGATGCCGATCTGGCCAGAAAACTGGATTTGCCGGCGTTCAAGACGGACGGCGGCATCCATGTGCTGTCGGCCACGGTGAATTCAGGGCAGGCCTACCTCAACGAATGCATTGCGGCGAAGGTGCCGATTCCACCGCCGATCGGCGTGCTGGATCCGGCTGGCACCGCTGGCTGGAAAACGCAGGGCTTCATTCCGCCGGCCACCCAATTCATCGTCGGCACGCCGGCCGAGCTGCGTACGTACAAGAGCGCCACCCCCGCGGGCATGTGCTACGCGCTGCCGCGCTACTCGGATGGATCCAAGACCACGGTCGCGCTTGACGGCGTGATCTGCCTGAGCCAGGAAACGTCCAAAGTTTGCATTTGGGACAACCAGATGTCCGGCACGACGTTCAGTTTCCCGGCCGGAACCAAGATTCCGATCGGTGTTCCGGACAACGCCATCGATCCGATGGGCCGCTATCAGGCCGGTGGATTTGAATTACTCGGCGGTGAGGGCGGCGTGTGCACCGATTGCCACGCAGGCGAGAATCCGTACATCACGCATCCCAAGGCCAATCTCGGTGGTGGCGTGCTGTGGGAAAGTCTTTCCGTAGCGCCGCAGAACCTGCCGACTTTCGCGCCGAATCGCTACGACCCCCTGGTGGCGGCGGCATGGCCGCAGAACCAGCTTTCGCAGGCGGGCCCCACCGTGCCCCCGGAATGCGGTGCCTGCCATTTCAAAGGCAACGCCGGGCGGTTTCCGCATTTGTCCAATTTGCTGAACGGACCTTCCGGCTATTGCAAAACCATCCTCAGCCAGGCGATCACCAAGACCATGCCGCCCGGCGCTCCGGGCACCGAAATCGCGGCAGGAAATGCGTTCAGAGACGCGTATTGCGGTTTTCCGCCCAACGCCGCGACGGCCGATGCGGGTGATCCACACCTGACCACGACCAACGGAATTCACTACGACTTCCAGTCCGCCGGTGAATTTGTCGCACTGAAGAATTCCTCGACCGGATTCGAGCTGCAGACGCGACAGTCGCCCGTGCAGACCACCTTCACTCCGCCGGCGAACGAATACACCGGCCTGGCCAGCTGCGTGAGCCTCAACACGGCGGTTGCCGCACGCGTCGGCAAGCATCGCGTAACGTTCCAGCAGGAACGTGGCTCGGCGCAACGCATGCAGCTGCGCATCGATGGAACGCTGGTCAATCTGGCTGCCGCGCCGTTCGACTTCGGCGACGGCAATATCATCACCAAGGCCGGCTCGGGCAGTGCGATGGGGATCCGCGCCGCCGACGGCACCATCCTCACCATCACACCGTTTTTCTGGAACTCGCAGGGCTATTGGTACCTGGACGTCGACGTGCGCCGCACGCCCGCACGCGAAGGCACGCTGGGTCCGGTGCTGGCTGGCGACTGGCTGCCGCGCGCACCGGATGGCACATCGTTCGGCCCGCGCCCGGCCGCGCTGCCGGATCGGCATGGCGTACTTAATCAAAAGTTTGCCAATGCCTGGCGGGTGAACAAGACCACCAGTCTGTTCGATTACGCGCCAGGCGGCTCCAGCGCCGACTTCACCGACACGCATTGGCCACCGGAACCGGGCAAAGATTGCAAGACGACATTGCCCAGCAATCCACCGCTCAAGCGCATGAATCCGGATCTGGCGAAACAGGTCTGTCGGGGCATCAAGGATCCTGCGCTACTGGCCAACTGCCTGTTCGACGTCACCGTTATGGGCGAAGCCGGCGCTGCCGCGGGGTACTTGCCGAAGGCCAAGACCACGGCAGTCGCTGCGCCGACAACGGCACCCAACGAGTAGGCGCCATCGCGACGCGGCGTGCCGGTGTACGGCGCGCCGCGTCATCTCGCAATCGGTGACGGCCGGACTGCTGAACGCGTTATTTGTTTAATTGTCCGAGCCATTCGATCGACTTCATCCGAAGCTCGATGCGACTCCACAGGAGGCAACATGGCACGTCCAGAGATTGCAAAGATGGCCGACAAACCCGGTTACCCTGTAGCCGTCAGAAGACCTCTTTGCAGCACTGCACCACGCCCCATGCGCGTCTTGCCCGACTCGGTAACCGCCGATCCGCGTCGCGCCTCCGCCATCCTCGCAACGCGCGGCAAATGGCTGAATGGTACAGTGCTGCATTATTGTTTCTTTACCGGCACCTCGCATTTCGCCGTTCCCATGAGTCAGGCCGACGCGATCCGCCTCGCGTTCGACGCATGGAAAGCGATCGGCATAGGCCTGGTGTTCCAGGAAGTTTCGCAGCTCAGCGAAGCGGAAGTCCGGATCGGTTATTCGACAATCGATGGCAGCTCGGCGTCGGCCGTTGGTCGCGACGTGCTGACCATCCCGACCAACGAACCGACCACGGTCTACGGCTGGGACCTGACCACGCCGTATGGACGAGGCACTGCGCTGCACGAACTCGGACATGTGCTCGGGATGGAGCACGAGCATCAGAACCCCAACGCGGGTATCAAATGGCACGATGAGGCGGTGTATACATCGCTGGGGCAGCCACCGAACAATTGGTCGCGTCAGACGACGTTCCGCAACATTCTGCAAAAACTCGACACCACGTTGGTACAGGGATCAACCTGGGACCCCGACTCCATCATGGAGTACGAATTCGAGGCGGGCCTCATCGACGAACCCGAGCCGTACGACCTGCATGGACTGATTCCGCCCGGCGCCCTGTCGAACACCGACAAAGCCTGGGCCCTGAAATGGTATCCCGCTACGGCCCCGCAGACGCCAACGCTGGAACCCTTCAAATCGATCGCGATCGAACTCGCCGCCGGCCAGCAAATCGATTTTGTCGTCCATGCAACCGAATCGCGAAGGTATACCATCGCCACCAAGGGCGCATCCGATACTCTGCTCGCGCTGTTCGAAGAGGTCGGTACTCAACCGCGTTATCTCGCCGCCGATGACGACAGCGGCGAAGACCGAAATGCGAGCATCACCTACAAGCTGCTCGCCGGACGCACCTACCACGTGCGTCTGCGCCTCTACTACCCGGGGCAGTCGGGAATGACCTCGCTGATGATGACCTAGCGCAGGTGCTCCATTCCGCTGTGCATATGTGATTCACGCATCGATGCGAGACTGCAGCGCCGTGACGTTCATGCAGTGGCTGGCAAGAAGCGCGGAACCTTCTGCCGCAGCAATTGGATGAGCGCCGGATCCATGTACGCGTAGTCGTCCGGTATATCCAGGCACACCACCCGCTTGCCCTTGAGATGAGCGCGAAACTTCGTTGCCAGTTTGTTGCGATGAGCCTTCTCCATCACAAAGATCAGATCGGCCCAGACCAACAACTCCGGCGACACGGGGTTGCCCGCGTCATTGCCAAGGCCGGCGGACTGCGTTTCGACGCCGGGCCAGTCGGCGAATACCTGCTCGGCGGTCGGGCTGCGCAGCCGGTTTTGTGTACAGATGAAAAGAACGTGGCGTGGCATGAGAACTTCCAAGCATGTGTATCTCGACCTGAGATGCCGGTCATGCGGTGAATCGATCGGACTTCCAGACCCATCATGCAAGAGGATCGATTCGCGCTGCGGGAAGCATCGGGAACCCCCCGAAAATCACCCGTCGCAACACCCTTTTGGGTAGGCGCTCGCTATGGGCGGCTAGCGTTGCGTACCGCGACTATTTTGTTTACCGCGTCGTCATCCGGCACGCAGTCGCCCTGACGAAAGAAACTGCCGTAGCCGATAGTGCCTGGCTCAAACACGATCGATGCACATCGGGACGCGCGAAGGGCGGCGTTGTTTCCAGACCGACCCGCTTGCCCCGTGACATCACTGTCGTACCAGAAGCTCCATAGCTGGCCATCGGGCGCGCGGATGGCTATGTCGCAGTACATCGAATCGTCGCCCCAGCTGCAGTAGCCGAATCGAAATGGGCGATCCGAAGCGACGGCCTCGCGCGCGCAGCGACGGACGTAGGCACGGGAGCCACCGTCGCTGTCCATATGCAGCAAGCCGCAATCGATGAATTCCGGGCCGGTGAGTGCACGGATATCCTGATCAAAGCCAGTGTAGGTGCCATGGCTCCACGACGATCCGGTGAAGAACGGGCTACTGCCTGCCAGGCAACCACTCAGTGCGGCGGCGATCACTGACACGAGCACCAGGCTCCGTTTCAAGGCCTTCCTCCCCGATTGCATCCGCGAGTTCGCGGGCATGTTGAAGCGTATCGCTTAAGACTCCCCGCGAGCCGACCATTGCACACGTTTCTTATTGCACATGACCGCGCGCCGCGTGACTGGCATAGCTTCGCAGACGTTCATCGTGAGATGCGCGAATGAGGATAGATGAAGCGACTCCCCAATCCAAACACCCGGACACCGCAGACGGAATGCTGCTGCGCACCGACGCGGTCGACCGCGCATGCTGCCACACGCACGTCGCAATCATCGGCCAGCGGATGAACCCTGCGGCCAGTTGATGATTGTGGATATTGTTGCAATCGGTTAGGCGCTAGTAGGCATCGAATCCATTGGCGAAGAACACGTCCGTCTCCACCGCACCGAGATCGCAGCGTTGCGCTTCGACGCGGGGAAAGCCATCGCCGCGTTGATCGGTGCGCAGGGCGATTTGCTGCGTGTCGACGCAGGCACCGGCCTGGCCGGCATTGACGACACGGCTGTAGGACCGCGGCGGCATGGTCTGGGTCAGACCGCCGTAGTTGCCGAGCGGCAGCAAGGGGCCCGCACTGCCGATGATATTGCTGGCCGCGTTGCCGCAGTTGGTCGGCGCGACACCCCATAAGGTATAACTGGAATTAATGGAATTGTTTGGAATGGTATTGCTTTCGTCGTAGCAGTCGTCTTCGCCACCACCGCTGCGCAAGTTCTTGTCGACGATGGAGTTCGTCACGAACAAGGTGGCATCCGACGACTGCGCGTTGATGCCCGCGCCATGCTCGGTTGCGGTGTTGCCAGTGATGGTCGAGGCATGAATACCCGCGCTTCCCTGCCCCCCTTGCGCCACCGCGCCGCCGATGCGCGCCGTGTTGGCGTGCAGCGTCGAGGAATTGAGACGCAAGCTGTCGAAGGCCAGTGCGCCGCCGTAGTCAGCGTGATTGTAGGAAAACGTGCAGCGTCCATCCTCGGTGCCGCGACGGATTGAAATACCGATGCCTTGAGGATCGCGCCTCCGGACGAACTGGCCGAATTGAAACTGAATTCCGTGTCCACAATCAAGGCCCATTCGGTGAGCAGGATTGCACCTCCACCGGTGGCGCTGTTCAAGGCAAATCGCGCGTTGAAAATCGTCATGAACAGGTGTCCGCCGTCCAGCCATCCAAAGTTCAGGATCCCGCCACCCAGATTCTGGATGAGCGAGACTTGGGTGTCGTGCGGCTGCCCGTTGAGTATCGCGACGTCACCGATCGTGAAGGTTTCGGCGCGCTGGATGACGCGTGCGTCGATCACGCGATCGCTCGCCATTCCGTCCAGGGTGATGAGGTCGCGACCCAGGCCGTAGATCGCCACACCGCGACGGATATCCAGATCGCCGGTGGCGTTGTCGTTCTCGTCCGTACCGGTGCGGCTGAGTCGGTAAACGCCCGGTTGATCGAACAGGATCACCCCCGGAGTGAGGTTCGATGCAGTCACCGCCTCGCGCAGCGAGCAGTGGCTGTCACAGTGTCCATCGGCGGTATCCGCCTCGGTCGTGACGTGATAAACGGGAGAATGAGCGAAGTGGAGAATGGCAAACGGATCCTCTACCCGCGCCTCGATGAAATAGGTGCGATTCGGCAGCAGGCGCGCGCCGACCAGATACGCCTGAACGTGAAGCCTGCCGCGCACGCATCCGCCGACCAGCGGCTGCAGACCCCCGGTTGTGGATTCGTACACCGCGAACGCGTCATCGTGCTCGGCGCCGCTCGCCCACAGATTGAGGTATTCCGTCGCTGCGCCGGTCGTGTAGCGATACCAGACGTTCTTGTCCGTAATGCCGAGGGTTTCTTCGCAGGGATTGAGCGGATCGTCGGGTGATCGCGTGGCTTCGGTCCAGTCGAGGATCGCAAGGTCGGCATCCAGCGAACCAAGCCCCTGCGCGTGCGCGATATCGTCATTGAACGGCGGCGCAGCGACGGCGCTGCCGAGGCACAGACTGGCCATCAGCAACAGGCCCGCAGTGAACGATGTCAAGCGTGCAGCACTGAAAAGTCTGGACATGAGAACCTCGTTGGGCAAACGGCGATGACGACGCAGCTTGGGAAGTCGCGCGTCCTGAAGGACGAAACGGAAATCCACCGACGTTCCTATCAGGGCAGCAGATGCACGCCAACGGAGGTGTGCCGCGCGGAAAATCCGCGCGATGCGACGGTCATGCGAATCAGGGAGCGCGCGCGACCAGGGGGACCCATCAACAGTAGGACCAGAGGAAAGGCGCCGTGCATAGGGTGATGGCGAGCGTGAACCCGATAGCGGCGCCGCCGAACCACATCTGAACCCGGGCGACGACTGCAACCGTGACGAAGGCAGCCTCACCAAGGGAATAATCGACAGGAGCAGCAGCACCAGCAGGCTCGGAATCCACGCGATGCTGATCGTGCTTCCGCCTGCGGGACACCGGATTGAACGCGCCGGACCGAGCCTCAATTTGGCCTTGGCGGAGAACTGGAATTTGCCGCAAGCCGGGCAACAGGTCGCTGTCCTGTGCGCAGTCTGCGTTTCCCCCGCGTGATCGGACAAGACTCGGCGCGTCGCCCCACTCGTGCGACCCGGCCCAGAGGTGTCAGCGCTTTCGGCGGCCCGATCATGGATCGGCAAACGCCCGCCACGCGTTGGACTATTCGTTTCTGGCCTGTCGATGTTTGCGGGTTTGCTGGAGCAGCTTGGCCAGATCATTCTGCAGCGATTGGGCATCGCGATTCGTGTAGACGCCAACCGCTCCGTAGTGGCCGCTGCGAATTTCCACATCGAGCACTTTGACGGACGCGATCAGGCGACGCATGAATTCGGCACCAAGACCCATTTTGCGCAGATGGTCCTGCACGCGCAGGACGCGCAGGCTTGTCCCTTCGACCACCGCAATTCCCAGCGTGGTGTCGCGCAGGCGCGCGCCGCCCCGTGCGATGACGCCACGCCATTTCAGGCGCAGAGCGAACAGACGCGGATTCGATGGCAGGGTGTCGTCGATGCCCAAGGCCCTTGAAAGGAGGATGTCCTGCTCGATATGGTTGATCACGCCCTGGCGCGCCAACTCATCGCAGTGGTGCGCCCAGCTCGACCCCGTCGGACGCGGCAATTCCTCCACCCGCACGGTGTCGTTGAGGCGGGGCAAGTCCAGACGCATTTCGCAAAATGTGACAAAGCGCGCACCGTAGGTCGGCATGCTCGCTGCCCACACGATGCGGAACATCGGCGCCCAGCTCCAGTGACGAAAGGCATTTAGCCAGCCGCGATTGTCCGGATGCGCCCAGCTGCGTTCCAGCTCAAGATCGTGGTAGATCGATTCCATGAGCTGCATCAGCTCCTGGCAGAAATAGAAGCAGCAGCGGAAATCCTCGGCCGCCGGCAGACGTGTGCGGCGCTCCTTCGGTGGCATCGGCTCACGCGCGCCAGGTGGCGTTTCGGCGTCGACCAGATCCACCCATGCGGGATAGATCTGTGCGTCGAGAATGCCCAGCGCCGGCGTACCGCGCAGCTTCGCGAACAGGCGCGACATCGCCTTGCCATGAATCGCGAAGCGCTCCTTGATGCCGCTCAGCGGTGCGAGCCATTGATGCCGCAGTTCGACCAGGATGCGTTCCTTCAGATCCGAATCGCGCACGTTCAACGCGGCGCGCGGCACGCTGGCGGGATCGGCACCGGCCCGCTCCAGCACCGGCATGATTGCCGCGCTCGCGACGCAATCGCCGAGCCGACGATAGCTTTCGAACTGCGCCTCGTCGAAGAACTGATCGGAGGTGGGTTCGTGCGGAAAACTCGCGTGCACACGTGCGTAGTGCGCGACATCCGTGGGCTCGGCGCCGGTCAATGTCGGTTTCAGATACAGCAGCACACCACGGCTGCCGTCCGCGTAGTCGATACTGCCGACGGCGCAGCTGCGTTCGGCAAAACCGTTCGCGCCAGGCTGCAGCGCAGAAACATCGATACGGATATCCGCGCCGAAGTCGATGCGACATTTCTGCACCGCGTTGCCCAGATCGGCAAAGTTGCGCTGCGGATCCGCACCCGCATCGACGCAAACCACGAAACGGCAATTGCGCCGCACCAGTTCGTACACGCCGAGGTTCTCGAAATGTCCACCATCGGAAAGGTATACGTATCGTCCGCCGTCGCGGGTGCCGCCGAGCATCTCGCGCAGCAGCCACAAGCCGGAGAACGGCGCGCTGTCGGATTTGCTCGGCCGACGGTGATTCGGATTGGCCAGCCACCAACCCAGCCGCGCATCGAACAGAGTCAGCAGAAACGTCACCGCGGGCGAACTGTGATAGCCCATGTTCGGACTGACGGCTGCGCCGGAGATCGACATGGCGCTGCCCAAGGTCATTGATGCGGCAAGCGGATCGATTGTCGAACCGGGTCGGGTCGTCGCACCGGCACGCGCCGTGGGATCGCCGACCGCCGGCGCACTGCCGCGCGAAGGCGGCGGCAGATAGCCACAATAGCCGGGAGTCAGGAAGAACGAGGCCGCCTTGCGGTCCTGCCAGTCCAGTTGCTTGGCCGCCACCAGATTGAGCGCGGTGCCGATCAGCGGGAACAGCGGACGACATGCACCATCGCGCTCCACCTCCACCACATCGGCCAGGAGCAGATCGTCGTGCGGGTCGAAATTCGTGATCGGCTCAGGCTGGCGCTGCGCGTTGCTGGCACCCAGATAGCAGCGCACGAGGCGGTTGCGGTAGAACGCGTTCATGCTGAACTCGTTGACGTTGACCGCGAGTCCGAACAAGGCCCAGATTGCGAGCGCGATCAGGGCGACTACGCCGATGGCACGGAAATGCTGATCCGCGCTCAAGGCAAGATAGCTCAAATAGCTATTTAGCGACAATGCCGCATCGCTCGGTCGCACGTCCCATCCGGCGACCTGCAGCAAGGCCTGTGCGCCAAGACTGATTGCAACCAGCAGACCGAGCACGAACACTGCCGGTGCCACGCGTACCAGACGATCCAGCAACGGTGAGCGCTGCTTGGGTCCGCCGGTGCGCTGACTGTAGGCGACCAGGACGCCGGACCCGGACGTCAGCACCCAGGCGAAGATGCCCGCCCAGCCGGACAGCGCGCGCCATTTCTCACCCGCCAGCTGCGACACATGCAGCAGCAGCCACGGCCCGTAGATCGTCAGTGCCAGAGCGAGCGCGATGCCAACCAGCACCAGCCCCGCCGTCTTGCCGCCGACCCGCGCCCACACTTCGCGCTGCAGATCGCTGAGCGCGGGTCCGGCCAGGCCGAGATGGACCACGCCGGTGAGGGTGACGGCCGCGAGCGTGATTGGCGGTCCGAGTATCATCGCGTGCCACAGGTCCGCATCCGCCACCGCCCAGGGCAGCAGCATGTGCCGCGTGGCGACGACGGCCAGGCCGCTGAATACCGCGCCGCCGACCGACGCGGCCAGAAATCGCAGGCTGTGCATCTGCAGGGGCGATCGCCATTCCACGTCGTCCGCACCACGCTGCCAGTGCGTGAGCAACGCATCGAATACCAGCCATAGCACCCATACCGCGAAATACAGCAGGCCCGTCGCAACGCCGAGGCGTATATCCAGTGACGTATCGGGCGGCGCCAGCACGAGGCTCCAGGCTTCCAATGGCTGCGGCAATGCCTGCAAGCGGCACAGGCCGGCGGCACCGAGAAACGAAGCCAGCGCCAAGGTCGCGATCACGCTCAGCGCGGCGGCCACCACGTTGCCACGCGGGCGCTCATCGGCGCCTTCCGGGCGCTCGTTGGCCTGCATCGTGACCCAGCCGAGCATCACCGCGGCGAGCACGCACAGAAGTCCGGCCGCCGAAACGGACAGCGTCGCGTGACTGCTCGCGCCGCGTTCGACACTTCGGAACAGCAAGATCGGCAACAGGCTCGAGGCGAGCAACAAAGCACACAATTGCACCTGTACCAACAATACATTGCGCACATAGGTGCCGACCATGCCGAGCGTGTCGCCGGATAGCGGTGTCTTGCGCGGACTCAGATAGTTGCTGTATTCGCGCAGATGCTGGATCGGTTGCTGCGGGTCGAGCGCGCCCTGGGCACCCGGGTTGATCGCGCGATCGCGCAGGGTCGACTTCAACACCGCATGCGCGCCCGGATAGCCGCGGCGGCGAATCAATCCCTGCAGGAAAGCCCCGATGTAGCCGCCACCGGAGACGCTGGACTGATAGTGAAAACAGTGCAGCAAGCCGTTGCGTGCCAGCGCCTGCAGGACGCCCAGTCCGAAGGTGGCGCTGCGGATGCCGCCGCCGGACAAGGCCAGGCCCCAGACCGAAACGTCGGAGACTTCGGTTGCGTCGGGATCACGCCCCAGAATCAGGTCGAGTTCCGCGCGACGCACGGCCTCGATATCGACGATCGCCGGTACGTGCTCCGGCGTGCGGCGGAACGCACCGCGCAGCCTTCCCCACAGGCTCAAGGCTTCTGTCGGCATGCGAGTCCGCTCCGTGCGGTGAGGCGCACAGGCTACACCGGAAATGGGTACTTCGCACCATAGTGCGCATGTGGAAAGACCGGCCGATCCGGTTTGCCCGCCGACAGACAGTCGGGCCTGTTGCGCGGGGCGACCGGATCCCCGCGGTCGACGCAAAAAAAAAGCCCGCGGGTTGGAGGACCGCAGGCTTTCGGGGGAGTTACTCTGATCACCGAAGGGGAGGAGCTTCCGGCCGGCGCAGTATGGATGCCGTCTATGACGATCCCGTGTCATGCGAGGGCTGCGGACGGGTCGAATCGGCGTCGCGCCATGCGATGCGGGGATTGCCACATCGCCGTGAGCCATGCCGCGCACGTGGCGAGCCATGCGGCTCACACCGGCGGCATTCCAGGCAGCTCCTGTGGCGCGCCACAGGAGCCCTGGCCAGCCGCAGTCGGACCGTGTTTGCCGACCGCGCCATCACAACGTCAAACCAGGCCGAGGAAATCCGGCTTGCCGATGTCGACGCCATTGTGACGCAGGATCGCGTACGCAGTGGTAATGTGGAAATAGAAATTCGGGAACGCCCAGGTCAGCAGGAAATTCTTGCCGGTGAAGTCGAAATCGCGACTACGCACGGTAATGCGGATCGCGCGATCATCGGCCCCCTCGAACGCACTGGCGTCGACGCTATTGATGTAGTCCAGGGTTTTCTGGATGCGCTGATGCAGTTCCGGCAAGGTGGTTTCGACATCGTCGAATTTCGGCGGCTCGCCCCCGGTCAGCCGCGCGACGGCGCCTTTCGCCACATCGCTGGCGATCTGCACCTGACGGATCAGGGTGAACATGTCTGGCGCGAGGCGCGCATTCAACAACACGCTGACATCGTAGCCCTTCGCCGTCGCATGCGCGGCCGCCTTGTCGAGGATTTTCGCGAGACTCTTCAGCAGCAGGTTGAACGTAGTCAGACTGGTTTCTTGCAGGGAAACGGACATGGAGGCTCGGCCTTGTTGTGAGTGAGCGGACAAACGCCAACGCGTTGTGGGGCCGGACTGTCGCAGTCACAAGGGGCTCTCGCCAGCGCGAAAAGCGCCAGTCGATCGGGCCGTCTCGGAACACTGGCCGACGGCGCGTGGGAAGCCCGCCGATGAGCAGACGTGGGCTATCCGGCAACCGAGGGTAGTGAGCAAGAGACGGTCTCACGCTGCCGCGCGATGGTTCACCCCAATCTGCCGTTCTTGCAACGGCGGGAAGCGGCAGGCCAAGGCACGGACGCGTGGCGGATGCGAATCCCCGGCGCGGAATCGGCAGGACTTCGCTCCTCACGGCAGCACTCAACATAAAATACTCTGCTGCGTTGTAAACAACACGGTCCCGCTCCTTTGATCGTGACGGGAAACCGGCGTCGAGCGTGTATTCCCCATCTCATCTGCTGAGACGCTCCGCTGTTTCAATCCTTCCGTGCCGCAGGGCATAAATCAGGCTCCGCACGGCGGGGCCATCGCAAGGCGCGGGGAAGCACGTGTGGGAATGCAGGTGCGGGGCACTGGCGGCCATGGGGGTTGTCGGTGGGTCTTGGAATGAAGAACGGGAGTGAGTCCATGTCGCAGAATCTCGTGTCGTTGGAGTTGTCGGAAGCGCTGTTGAACGCGGTGGATCAGGCGCTGCTGACTCTGGAGACGGCGTTGAGCGGTTTGGTGGCGTTGACACCAGCGCAGCGCCGGTCGGTGACGAAGATGGGGGTGAAGTCGGAGTCGTTTTGCCGGCAGACCCTCAGTGTGCTGAGTCAGAATCCGCAGTTGGTGGCGCCGAATATCGGTTTGGCCGATGCGCAATCGGATCTGGCGGCACTCGACCTGCTTCGTCCACGGATTCAGCGCCTGGCGCGTTTGTCCGAGCGTGCGATCGACACGGAATCGGCACTCGGCAGCGATGTGATGAGTGCAGCGCTAAAGGGTTATGCGATGTTGAAGATCACGGGTCGCGGCCAGGGTCTGGACGGACTACGCAAGGAGATCGGTACACGCTTTGCGCGAGGCTCGCGAACACCGGTCGACGAGTCGACGGTCGAGGCACAGGCCGCGTAATGTCGACTTCGTTCCTCGGCTCCAGAGAAGCCGCAGCGATGCGGCTTTTTCTTGCGCGGCGATTGCACACCGTTTTTCCCGGTGCATCGCGTTATTTTCTGGTCGCGTCGCGTAGCAAGGCCGGCATGCTGCCGGCTGAGCTCGAAGCCACCAGCACGGGTGCTGCGAGCGCAAAGAAGCGTGCTCCGAACACCGACCAACAATCCCGGCGCCTCGGGCTCGATCACTCGGCGCCCGAAGCACGGCGCTCGGCAAGCCGGGTTCCGAGGTGGTCATGCCGAGCGCGGAGGTTCGAACGTCCAGAAATCCACGCGGAGCTTCGAGTGCTTGCACAGCAGTCTTCGCGCGATTGGCTCGGCATCAGCACCACCGCGGTCGGCGAGTCCGGAAATCCGTGCGGCGGTCCGAGTGAGTCGCAAAGTAGCTTGAGGAAGTCGCTCAGCGAGTCGAGCGCGCGACCGCCGAGGGCAAGCTGGCGCATTCGAGCGCCGTCGGTGGAACCCGGGTGGTACTCCGAATGTCACGCTGATTCCGCGTCGTTTGTGGATGTCTCGCGTTGACGGCACACGCCGCGCGCCGCCGCAGTCCGACGCCGTCGTTTGGTCCGCGACGCTCACCCCGCAGCGGGTGGAGCGTCGCGAGCACAGCCGTTTCCATTTCCCCAATAGGCGCCGACGCCACCGCCGTCACGACGCCATGGGCTCCGTAGTATCGCAACACGCTGGTACAATCGGCCGCCCCCGGCCCACGTCGGGCCCAGGGCAGCGACCCCGACGGCACTTCGCGCAGCGGCATTGAATGCAACCCCACGGTTGCGGCATTGTGGCCAATGTTCGAATCCGTCGAAAACAGAAGTCGCTCCGCAAGCCGAAGTGCCACGTGGCCCCGTAGCTCAGCTGGATAGAGCGTCCCCCTCCTAAGGGGAAGGTCAGCAGTTCGAATCTGCTCGGGGCCGCCAATAAATCAATGGGTCTGTCAATCTAACTGTGTAACTGCGGGTTCTAGTTAAAAGTTCACAGGTACCCGATCTTCCCCGAACAGGATCTGGAACACCTGCAGTGCCGGTTTCCAG
>JBDTLV010000048.1:0-34689 GCA_039934615.1 Tahibacter sp. | reverse complement strand
GGCATAGTCGCGGGGATTCCACGCCTGCACCTGCAACAAACCGCGTTCCTGCGCTCGACCCACCACGCCGATACCGGCGAGGTTGTGTACAAAATCCGGAAACAGCGTGATGACGTCGATGCGCATCGCGCTCTATCCTTGAAATCCTAAAATTCCGGATCCCAGTCGACCACGACACGTCCGGCGTCAAAATCGACATTGTGGATATATTGCCCCACAACGAACGGAATCAAGCGTTCACGCTCGCCTTCTCTGGCAACCAGAACATCGTTGGCTCCGGTCGCAAACAGATGCGAAACCGTACCCAGCGAACTGCCGTCCGTGGTGACGACCGCAAGACCTTCCAGATCCACCCAGTAGTACTCGCCGGGTTTTGCCTTGGGCAACAGCGAACGCTGCACCCAGATCTCGCTGCCGATCAACAAAGCAGCCTGTTCAGGCGCTTTCACGTCGGGCAAGTGGGCAATCATACCCTTGCCCTGCTCGCGACCGCGACAGCCTTTCAGTTCCTGCTCACCCGCAGCCGATTTCAACAGCCAGGGCTGGTATTTGAAAATCTGCATGCGCGGCTCGGTCCATGATTCGAGCTTCACCGCGCCCTGCACTCCAAAAACGCCGACGATCTTGCCCAGCAAAATGCGTCGATCGTCCACGGAACTCACCAGCGTGCTCAGGCTGCAGCGGCGGCCTGCGATTTGGCGGCCTGCTTGATCAGCGCGCGCACCTTCTCGGTCGGCTGGGCGCCCTTAGCAATCCACTCTTTCGCACGCACGACATTCAATTCCAGGGTGACGTCCTTGCCAGCAGCAACCGGGTTGAAATAACCCAGACGCTCGATGTTGCGGCCGTCACGCGGGTTGCGCTCGTCGGCAACGATGATGTGATAGAAGGGACGCCCCTTGGCGCCGCCGCGGGACAGACGAATCTTGACCATGCTCGATAATCTCTTGGGGGGTATCGGGCCGGTCGCATTGCAACGAGCCCCGGGAAACGCGGCATTCTAGCTGGTTTTTTCAGAAAATAAAGCCCCGGCAACCACTTCCGGCCCAAACAGCGGACTTTTCGGGCATTCGACGCGGCTTGGGACGGTAAACGGGCGCATCAAACCGGAAAAGGTCACGCCATGCGGTCGCTCACCGGTTCACACGCTGCCCTGCGCTTTCTACTGCATCATTCCGCCGCCGGGAAATCCACCGCCCATGCCGCGCATGGCGCCCTTCATCTGGCGCATCAAGCCCTTCATGCCACCGCCGGACAGCTTGGACATCATCTTTTCCATTTGCTGATATTGCTTCAGCAACTTGTTCACATCGGCGGGCTGCATGCCGGAGCCGCGCGCGACGCGCGCCTTACGCGAACCGTTCAGCAGATCCGGATGACGGCGTTCCTTCTTGGTCATTGAATTGATGATCGCGACCATGCGATGCACTTCGCGATCGTTGACCTTGGACTTGACGTTATCCGGCAGGTTTGAGACGCCGGGCAACTTGTCGAGCAGCGACGCCATGCCGCCCATGCTGAGCATCTGCTGCAACTGATCGCGCATGTCGTTGAGATCGAAACGCTTGCCCTTCATGACCTTTTCGGCCAGCTTCTGGGCTTTTTCCTGATCGACCTTCTGCTCGACCTGTTCGACGAGGCTCAGCACGTCGCCCATGCCGAGGATGCGCTGAGCCAGGCGATCCGGGTGGAACGGTTCCAGAGCGTCGGTTTTCTCGCCCGCACCGATGAACTTGATCGGCCGGCCGGTCACGTAGCGCACCGACAAGGCCGCGCCACCTCGCGCGTCGCCGTCGGTCTTGGTCAGGATCACGCCGGTCAGCGGCAGCGCTTCGGCAAACACTTTCGCGGTCGTCGCCGCGTCCTGGCCGGTCATTGCATCCACGACAAACAGGGTTTCAATCGGATTCAGCGCGACATGCAGCGCTTTGATCTCCGCCATCATCTCTGCATCGATGGCCAGACGGCCCGCCGTGTCGACCAGCAACACATCAGCGAAATTGCGTTTGGCTGCATCAAGCGCGCCGCGCGCGATGGCGATTGGATCCTGCTCGTTCGCGCTCGGATGGAACAGCACGTCGACCTGCTCGGCGAGCACGCGCAACTGCTCGATCGCCGCCGGACGATATACGTCGCAACTGACGACCATGACTTTTTTCTTTTTGCGCTCTTTGAGAAAACGCGCCAATTTTGCAGTCGTGGTGGTCTTGCCGGCTCCCTGCAGGCCCGCCATCAGAACGACGGCCGGTGGCTGCGCCGCCAGATTGAGGTCCGTATTGATGGTGCCCATGACGGCTGTGAGCTCGTCCCGAACCACTTTGACCAGCGCCTGACCCGGAGTCAGACTTTTCAGCACGTCCTGCCCTACGGCGCGCACCTTCACGCGCTCGATGAGCGCCTGCACCACCGGCAGTGCGACGTCGGCCTCGAGCAGCGCAATGCGCACCTCGCGCAGCGATTCGCGGATATTTTCTTCGGTCAATCGCGCTCGCCCGCGCAATCGCTCGATGGTGGATGACAGTCGCTGACTCAGGGATTCGAACATGGAAGCACGCGGGCAAGCCGGAAAAAGGACGCAAGTATAGCAGCCATGCGTTCCCTCGCTGCGAAACCCTATGTCACACTCGATGCATGCCCAATTTGTTATTCACCCTGCTGGCGACGCTGCTGTACCTGGGCGCCGCGTTCGCTCTGGCCCGCACCGCGACGAACTCCGCCAGTGTTCCGCGGGCGGCCGGCCTGTGGATTGCCGGCTTGGCTGTCGCCATTCACGGAGCACTGATCGCCAGCGCACACGGCGGTGGCCTTGACCTGCACTTTTTTGCCGCGCTCTCGCTGGTCGCGTTGCTGGTTGCTGCCGGCACGCTCGCGGTCAATCTGGCGCGTCCGGTTGCCGCCCTGGGAATTATCGTTTTTCCCCTCGCCGCCCTGTTGCTCGGACTGGACAGCTGGCTCGCTCCGCCCACCCATCCGCTGGCGTTCGGCTGGCA
This sequence comes from Tahibacter sp., assembly GCA_039934615.1. Lineage (GTDB taxonomy): Bacteria > Pseudomonadota > Gammaproteobacteria > Xanthomonadales > Rhodanobacteraceae > Tahibacter. Next base: position 31,699 of record JBDTLV010000048.1, on the reverse strand, counting down.
GATCAAGCTGCATGTGGTTGTGGCGTTGCTCGCGTATGCCGTGCTGAGCGTCGCGAGTGTTCTCGCGCTGCTGCTCGCGGCCCAGGAACGCGCCTTGCGCAACCATCGACTTGGGGGGGGATTCCTGCGCGTCCTGCCCCCGCTCACCCTGACCGAATCCCTGATGTTCCGGCTCATTGCCGGTGGTTTTGTGCTGCTGAGCCTGACCCTGCTCAGCGGAGCGTTATTCGTCGACAACATGTTTGCCCAGCACATAGTCCACAAAACCGTATTGTCCATCATTGCGTGGCTGGTGTTCGGCGCGCTGCTTTTCGGCCGCTGGCGCTACGGCTGGCGGGGTCGTCGTGCCGTACGTCTGATGTTGCTCGGCATGGGCGTCCTGCTACTGGCATTCTTCGGTAGCAAGTTCGTGCTCGAACTGGTGTTGCGCAGGGCTGCATGAGGTGCATCCGGCGCGATTCCCGAGCGGGACTTCCGGCTCTTGCCGCCCTGCGCCGCAGGTTGCAGAATCCCCAGCAAGATTGATGCTACGAGCCAGTCGCCCTTTGGAGACCCAGCCTGCCCATGAGCCCGGATCGCGCCGCCGATGAACGCCGTCGTTTCCAGCGCTTCACCTTTGAAGGCAGCGTCAAGCTGTATTCGGGCAATGCGATGTGGGAAACCAAACTGGTCGACGTATCCCTCAAGGGCGTGCTGATCGAGCGACCGGCAGACTGGAGCGGAAAAGCCGGCAGCGGCTACCGCATGGATCTGCGCATCAACAACAGCGTGATCATCAGCATGGGCGTGACGACCGCGCATGTGATGCCGCATCTGCTCGGTTTTCGCTGGGATCGTATCGATCTGGACAGCTTCGCCCAGCTCAAGCGCCTGGTGGAACTGAATCTGGGCGATCCCGCGCTGCTCAATCGCGAGCTCTCTGCACTGGGCTGAATCGCGATTCGGTACTGGCGCGAGGCGTCTGCTGCCTGAAGCGTCGCCAGGTGACGTAAACCGAATGAACCGGCATTCAGGCGCAAACGCACTTTAGGTGGCCTGCTCGATTGGGCGGCGGCAAGGTGGGCGCATGAAATCTTCTGCTGCCACACCTACCATGACGAGCCGAGCTTACCGGTCCAGTACACGGCCGCCGGTTCGATCTCCCATTGCGCCGACTCCCGGTTCGGCGCCGTTGCCCGGCGAGGAAGTGGTTCTGCGCGACGGCCGTCGCCTGATCCTGCGCCCGATCCATGCATCCGACGCGCCGGCCTTGCAGCGCGGCTTCGCACACTTGAGTCAGGAAGAAGTGCGCATGCGCTTCTTGCATTTGCTTACCGAACTGCCGGACGCACTGGCGCAGCGCCTTTGTGATCTCGACCCGGCGCACGAAGTCGCTTTTGTCATCGTCGATCCGCTCGAAGTCGGCGAGCCGGAAGTCCATGCGGTTGCCCGTGCCTATTTCGATCCAGCCACGAACGCGGCGGAATTTGCACTCGTTGTGCAGAAAGCGCTCAGTGGGCAAGGCTTGGGCGATCTGCTCATGCGCCATCTGCTGGATGCCTGCCGCGCGAGTGGCGCGGACGAAATCTGGGGCGACGTGCTGGCCGAGAATCATTTGATGCTATCGCTATGCGAGCACCTCGGATTCGAACGCGCGCCGGCGCATCACGATCCAGGGCTGATTCGGGTCAGCATGAAAATCTGAGTGCAGCAGCGCCGTGATTCAGCGGCGACGCGCTACACTCTCGCGCCCTGCACTGGCGGCGACGCCGTGCGCCGCTCCCGCACCGCGCCCATGAACTTGAAATTGCTGTCCCCGCCGCTGCCAACATCGCCCAAACTGCGCCGCTATTGGGCGAGTCCGCAGGGGTCCGCCCTGGCTTTGGCGCTGGCAGACGCTGCGCGCGCCCACCCCGGCGTCGTGGTTGCCGTTGCGCGCGACACCCAAGCTGCCCACGTCCTCGAAGCGGAACTGGCGGTGTTCGCCGGCAATGATGTCGAAGTGCTGCATTTTCCCGATTGGGAAACCTTGCCTTATGACCTGTTCTCGCCGCACCCGGAAATCGTCTCGCAACGCATAGCAACGCTCTACCGCTTGCCGACCGTGCAACGCGGCGTACTCGTCGTACCGGTGGCTACGCTGATGCAACGCCTCGCACCGCGCAGCTATCTCGGCGGCTCCGGACTCTCGCTTGCCGTGAAGCAGAAGCTTGATCTGGCCGCCGAACAACGCCGCTTGGAATCGGCTGGCTACCGCCATGTGCCGCAGGTGCTCGAACCCGGCGACTTCGCGGTGCGCGGCGCGCTTATCGACATCTTCCCAATGGGCAGCAACGAACCCTACCGGATCGAACTGTTCGACGAAGAAATCGAAACCATACGCACCTTCGACCCCGAGACACAGCGCTCGGCACATAAAGTCGAAGCGGTACGCTTGTTGCCCGCACGCGAATTTCCGCTCACGGACGAATCGACCAAAGCTTTTCGCACCACGCTGCGCGAGCGCTTTCCGATCGATATCCGACGCTGCCCGCTCTATCAGGATCTCAAGGAAGGCGCGACACCGGCCGGTATCGAATACTACCTGCCGATGTTTTTCCAGAAAACCGACACGCTTTTCGACTATTTGGCCAACGGCGCTCTGTTTGTGGTCGGCGACGGTGTGCTCGATGCGGCCGAACATTTTTCCCGACAGGCCGCCGAGCGCTACGATCAGCGCGCGCACGATATCGAACGACCGATCCTGCCGGTCGCGGAGCTGTACCTGCAACCGGAACAGCTGCGCGAGCGCCTGAACAACGAGTTGCGCGCCGACATTGTTGCCAAAGGCACCAATTCACACGTTACCGAACTTGGCACCTTGCCGGCACCGGTCGTGCCGATCAATCGCAAGGGCGACTCGCCCGCCGAGGAATTGCAGCGTTTCCTGTCGGCTTATCCTGGCAGGGTGCTGATCGCGACCGATTCCGCAGGCCGTCGCGAAGCGCTGATCGAACAACTCGAACCTGCCAAACTGAAACCGGTCACGGTGGGCAACTGGCAGGAATTCGTGGCCGGCAGCGCACGCTTCGCGATCACCGTGGCGTCGTTGAATTCGGGACTCGCGCTTGCCGAACCGGCATTGACGGTGCTGACCGAACGTGAGCTGCTCGGAGAACGCGTCCAGCAGCAACGTCGGCGCAAGCGGGCCGCGCGCGACCCCGACACGATCATCCGCGACCTCACGGAACTCGCGATCGGTGCGCCGATCGTGCACATGGATCACGGCGTCGGACGCTATCAGGGCCTGCTCAAGCTCGATGTGGGCGGCAGCGCGAACGAATTCCTTTCGATCGAATACGCCAAAGGCGACAAACTGTACGTACCGGTGGCACAGCTCAACCTGGTGTCCCGCTATTCGGGCGCTTCGCCGGAGACGGCACCGTTGCATTCACTGGGCGGCGATGCCTGGGAACGGGCCAAGCGCAAGGCGGCGGAAAAGGTGCGCGATGTTGCCGCCGAACTGCTGGCCGTCTATGCGCAACGTGAAGCGCGCCAAGGCACCGCGATCGGATTCGATCGGCCGATGTACACGCAGTTCGCGGGGGCATTTCCGTTCGAGGAAACGCCAGATCAATTGACTGCGATCGATGCGGTCATCGCCGACATGGTGTCGACCAAACCCATGGATCGCGTCGTCTGCGGCGACGTGGGTTTCGGCAAGACCGAGGTCGCCTTGCGCGCTGCGTTCGTTGCAGCCACCGCGGGCAAGCAGGTCGCCGTATTGGTGCCAACCACCCTGCTCGCCCAGCAGCACTACCAGAATTTCCGCGACCGCTATGCCGATTGGCCGATCCGGGTCGACGTGCTGTCGCGCTTCAAGTCGAAGAAAGAAGTCGAAGAAGCGATGCGCAAGCTCGCCAGCGGCGGCATCGACGTGATTATCGGCACGCATCGGCTTCTGCAGCAGGATGTGAAATTCCACGACCTGGGTCTCGTCATCGTGGACGAGGAGCATCGATTTGGTGTGCGGCACAAAGAGCAATTGAAAAAATTGCGCGCGGAAGTCGATCTGCTGACGCTGACCGCGACGCCTATCCCGCGCACGCTCAACATGGCGATGGCGGGAATGCGCGATCTGTCCATCATTGCCACGCCCCCGGCTCACCGGCTCGCGGTCAAGACCTTCATCAGCCAGTGGGATCCGGCCCTGCTGCGCGAAGCATTTCAGCGGGAACTGCAGCGCGGCGGACAGATTTATTTCCTGCACAACGAAGTCGAGTCGATTGAGCGTACCGGCCGCGAACTTGCCGAGCTCGTCCCCGATGCACGTATCCGCATCGCACACGGACAAATGCCCGAAAAAGAGCTTGAGCAGGTGATGCTGGATTTTCACCGGCAGCGTTTCAACGTGCTGCTGTGCACGACCATCATCGAATCCGGTATCGATATTCCGACCGCGAATACGATCGTCGTAAATCGTGCCGATCGCTTTGGCCTTGCCCAACTGCATCAGCTGCGCGGTCGCGTCGGACGCTCGCATCACCGCGCATACGCCTACCTCATGTTGCCGGATCGGCGCTCGATCACCGCCGATGCGGAAAAACGCCTGGAAGCACTCGCCTCCATGGAGGAACTCGGCGCCGGATTCACCCTGGCGACGCATGACCTGGAAATCCGCGGCGCCGGCGAGCTGCTCGGTGAGGAGCAGAGTGGACAAATCCAGGAAGTTGGTTTCTCCATGTATACCGAATTGCTCGAACGCGCCGTACGCGCACTCAAGAGCGGCAAGGTGCCGGATTTCGATCTGGTCAGCGAACACGATGCCGATGTCGAACTGCATCTGCCCGCGTTGATACCGGATGACTATCTGCCCGATGTGCATGCGCGACTGACGTTGTACAAGCGCATCGCCAGTGCGCGCGATGCCGAGCGCCTGCGCGAGCTTCAAGTCGAGATGATCGACCGATTCGGCCTGCTGCCGGATCCGGTCAAGAACTTGTTCGCCGTGACACAACTCAAGTTGCGCGCGACCGCACTCGGCATTCGCAAACTCGATCTGGGTGCGCAGGGCGGACGTGTGCTGTTCAACTCGCAACCGTCGGTCGAGCCATTGACCGTGATCAAGCTGATCCAGAGCCAGCCTCGCGTCTACGCGCTCGACGGCCAGGACAAGATCAAGGTGCGTCTGGAAATGCCCGGCGCCACCGAACGCCTGCGCAGTGCCGACGAACTGCTGACCGCGCTATCGCGGCGACAGGCGGCCTGAACGGGACCAGCCCGCATGTGACCGGCCACGTGCGTTGCAGCGTCGACGTCGAACGGAAGAACGACGCCGATCGCTTGCGCCGATCTGCGCCGGACAGCGCGTTTCGCGACCAATCCTGAGTCAACAATCTGCGACAGAGCCACACCGGGGGCCGCCGGCATGCAGCAAATCGCGGCATCGGTTACGCTTTCGGGATGCATCCGCGCGCCGAAGAGCTCATCCGAACCCTGCACCTGGAACCGCACATCGAAGGCGGGCACTACCGTCGCATCTACGAATCGAGTGGCCGCATGATGTACGCCGACGCGTCCAAGCGCGCCGTGGCGACCTCGATCTACTTCCTGTTGGCGGCTGGCGAAACGAGCCGCTGGCATCGAGTCGATGCGGACGAACTCTGGCATTACTACGAGGGTCAGCCGCTCGAGTTGCTGCGCTTCGATCCGATGGAAAACGTGCTGACCACGCATCTGCTCGGTCCGGCCTCGAGGGAATCGGCACCGGTCTTCGTCGTGCCGGCGGGCATGTGGCAAGCAGCGCGCCCACGCGGCGCCTACACGCTGGTGGGCTGCACCGTTGCGCCCGGCTACGAGTATCGCGGGTTTGCCCTCCTCGAAGCCGCCAGCGAAGTGGTCGAACAGTTGCGCGAAATCGATCCCGACTTGCTCGAACTGGCGTGAGCGGCGTTGCTCATGCGCCATTTCCGGATCGCTGATTTTCGCACTTTTGCCATTCTTGCCGCCGCGGCGTTCCTGTGCAGCGCGTGCGCGGTGGAATGGAAACGCGAATTCGCCTTGCAATGTCGGCTCGACGAGAAAATCGCGTTGCGCGATGCCCTGTATTTCGGGCGGAACATTCCAGGCGGCGGCACCGTTACCGATGCCGACTGGGAGCACTTCCGCGACGAATCCGTAGCCTCTGCGTTTCCCGACGGATTCACCGAGCTGAATGCCGTGGGACATTGGCGCAATAGCGCCGGCGTACGTGTCGCTGAAGCCACCCGCATCGTGCTCGTGGTGCACACCGACGACGGTGTCAGCGAGCAGGCGCTGGATCGAATCGTCACGACCTACCGCGAGCGCTTCCGGCAGGAATCCGTGCTGCGCGAGCGCAGCCGGGTGTGCGTCCGGTTTTGAGAAAAACCTCGCTGTCGATATCGTTCGTTCAGCGAGGCTCATGGTTGGGAATCGGCGCTGTCGCGCACGATTGCAGCGTTGCGATGGTTACTCGGACAGAAGCTGCAACGACACCTTGATGACGTGCCCCTGATAGAAGTACAGCAACAACGTGGCTTTCGGGTGATCCATTTTATACTGCAGCAAAAGTTCCTTTTTCCCCTGAAATTCCCAACTCGTCCGTTCGGCGGGATTGCCCAGTTGCGCCATGATTGCCGCCGACTTTTGATCGGTCAGGCCGGTCAGCCAGGCGGATAGCGTTGCCTGCGCCTGGCTGATCTCGGCCGGAATTTTGAACCCTTGCTGCGCAGCCGCACGTACGCCAGCCGCCGCGATCCCCAGCACGCAGCACGCCACGAGTACGACGCCGCGAATCGCGCGGGACGCCGGACTCGCCGGGATGCGGAGCGGGTTCAATGGTGTGCGCCACGATATTTCTTTTCGCCGGCATCAACGCGCAGATCCAGCCGATTCTCCGGAGGCGCCAATGGGCAGGTCGCATACGGTGTGAACGCGCAGGGTGGGTTATAGGCCTTGTTGAAATCGAGCACGATCTTGCCGTCCTTCGGCATCGGCGCATACAGGAAGCGCGCTGCGCCGTACGTTTCCTTGCCGCTGGTGCGGTCGGCCATGATGATGAACAGTTCCGTGTCGCCCGGCGCTTCGATCACCGGCAGCAGTTCAAAGGTCTTGCCGTCGCGCTCGAACACCGCTTTGCCGGGGACCGGATATTTTTCCACGGTTCCAATAATGGTCGGCACTTCCATCGTGTGCGGCGGATCGAACGGCTCCCAGCGCGCCTCGATGCGCCAGCCGGGCTGAATGTCGAAATAATCGATGCCGAGGAATTTCTTGCGCGTTTCGGCTTCGCTATCCTTGACCCGCAAGCCCTTCTTTCCGGAGCGGTCGATCACGTAGAAACTGGCGGTTCCGAACGCAACCGTAGTCGGCTTCTCGTGCGTGTCGTCGAGCAATTCGGCGTTTTCCTGCGCGACACCGTCGACCGTAGCGGCTGCACCAGGCTCCAGGTGCAAGCTGATCTTGTCCTTTTCCACATTGATGTGACCCAGCTTGGCCGGCCCCACATTCAGCACCAAATTGTTCTTTTTGTCGTGGCCGATGCTGTTGTCGCCCGGTTTGAGCCAATGCAGACCGATCAGGCTGAGCCAGCCGGTCGGACCTTTGAGACGTTCGAGCCGCTCGCGGCGCGAGGTTTCGATTTGTTCGCGATAGCTGACTGGAGCGCTATCGACGCCAGCCGAGGTCAGTTCTACCGTCCCGTTGGCCAGTCCCGCAAGCAGTACGACACTACTAATCAACATGTGCATTTCCTCCAGTCGTTCAACGTCCGCGCAAAAACAGGCGGTCAAGTTCGGCAATCCCCAGTTGGACCCAGGTTGGGCGGCCATGGTTGCATTGGCCCGATCGTTCGGTCGCTTCCATTTCGCGCAGCAGCGCGTTCATTTCCGGCAGAGCCAGGCGTCGGTTGGCGCGCACTGAACCGTGGCAGGCCATGGTCGACAGCACGTCATTGCCCGCTTCCTCGATGCGACGGGAGCTGCCCTGAGTCAACAGGTCGCCGATGACGTCACGAATCAGGCGCGATGCGTCCGCACCTTCGAGCAAGTTCGGAATGCGCCGGACAGTAATGCTCTGCGGACCGGAGCGCTGCAATTCGAATCCCAGCGCAGCGAAGCGTTCACCCTGCTCTTCGACACAGGAAGCCTCACGCTCGCTGACGGCGATGCTCAAGGGCACCAGCAACATCTGCGCGCGGATACCTTCGCTGCTTTGTGCATTCTTCAGTTTTTCATAGGTGATGCGTTCGTGCGCCGCGTGCATGTCGACCAGCACCAGTCCGTGCTCGTTCTCCGCCAGCACGTAGATTCCGTGCAATTGCGCCAACGCAAACCCCAGCGGTGGCATCGCGGACGCATCCTCGCCCGGAATGCGCGGCAGCGCGGCTATGTGAGCTGCGCTTCCGAGCAAGCTCGCGTAATCCGCCATACCCTCGCCGACACGCAGGCCGAGGGAACTCTGGCTGCGCCACTCGCCACCGCCCATCGCGGCGTAGGCGACAGCGCGACCGTCCAGCGAGGTCGCAGTATTCGCCGGAGCGCCGATCAGATTGTCGATCGCCGCGACCGACGCAGCACTGCCGGCGCGCGTCTGCGCCAAGGCTTCGTGCAGCGTGCGATAGAGAAAGTCGTGTACCAGGCGCGACTCGCGGAATCGGATCTCGTGCTTGGCCGGGTGCACATTGACATCGACGCCGAGCGGATCGAGTTCGAGAAACAGCACAAACGACGGGTGGCGTCCGTGAAATAGGACGTCGGCATACGCCTGACGCACCGCGTGCGCCACGAGGCGATCGCGCACCAGGCGCCCGTTCACATAGAAGTACTGCTGGTCGGGTTGCGCGCGCGATGCCGTGGGCAGCCCCACCCAGCCGCTGAGTCTCAGCCCCGCAGCAGCGTGATCGACACGCAAGCTCTGCTGCGCGAATTCGTCCCCGAGCAGATCGCCCACGCGGGCAGCCACAGCCTCGGCACTCTCCGCGCGACGCAGCAAACGCTGCGGCTTCCCATTGTTTACAAGGCGAAACTCGACATCCGAGCGCACCAGCGCCAGCGAAGCGATCAATTCATCAATGCGCCCGAACTCGGTACGCTCGGCACGCAGGAATTTGCGTCGCGCCGGGACGTTGAAGAACAAATCACGCACCTCGATCGTGGTCCCCGCGGGATGCTGCGCGGGCCGCACGGGCAGGCTCTTGCCGCCGTCCACGTCGATACATGCCGCATGCGTCTGGGCAGCCGGGCGCGAAGTCAGCGCAAAGCGCGACACCGACGCAATGCTCGGCAATGCTTCGCCACGAAAACCCAGAGTCGCGACGCGCTCAAGATCGTCGAAGCTCGCGATCTTGCTCGTCGCGTGTGCGCTGACGGCCAGAACGAGTTGATCAGCGTCGATGCCTGCGCCGTCGTCACGTACGCGGATCAATCGCGCACCACCGTCCTCGATCTCAACTTCGATGCGCGTCGCACCGGCATCGAGGCTGTTTTCAACCAATTCCTTGACGACCGAAGCCGGCCGTTCGATAACTTCGCCGGCGGCGATCTGGTTGATCAATTCGGTCGGCAACTGGCGAATGCGCGACATGCGGGACCTGCGGCAGGGGAACCCGCATCATAAGGTCTTGCGCGGCCACTTCAACCCTGCGGAATGTCCAACACGTCGCCAATCCGCACGCTCCCGTCAGCGGCGATGCGATTGGCCTCGCGCAAGGCGCCAAGACTGATGCCGTGCTGGTCGGCGATACCGGACAGCGTTTCACCGCGTGCAACCACGTGCTCGGCATCGGCGCGGGTCTTGCCCGCGTTGGCGGCGAACCAGGTGCCCGGTGGCGGCGTATTGCTGAAGTAGCTCTTCACGCCATCGAGTATCGCGTTGGCCAGCCGCGTCCGGTGGTCCGGATCGGTCAGACGCTTTTCTTCCGCTGGCGTCGTGATGAATGCGGTCTCGACCAGAATCGAAGGCACGTCCGGCGAACGCAATACAACAAAATTAGCTTTCTCCACATAAGTACGATGTGTCGGGCCGATCTTGGCCAGCGCACGCAGCACCACCTGGGCAACCGCGCCGCTCGCTTCCATCGTCGCGCCCTGCGACAGGTCGAGCAGGACTGCGGCCAAGGTATCGTCCTTGTCGTCGAGCGACACACCACCGACTAGGTCGGCGCCGTTTTCCTTCGCCGCCAGCCAGCGCGCTGCCTCGCTCGTGGCACCACGCGGCGACAACACCCACACCGATGCGCCACGGGCGTCACAAGCGCCCGGACACGCGTCCGCGTGGATCGAAACGAACAGATCGGCTTTCGCCTCGCGCGCCTTGCGGTAGCGGTCTTCCAGCGGGATGAAATAGTCGCCGTCGCGCGTCAGAAACGCCTTCATGCCTGGCTGCGCGTTGACCTGGCGCGCGAATTCCCGAGCGACTGCCAGAGTGATGTTCTTCTCATGCGAGCCGGTTGATCCACTCGCACCGGGATCTTCGCCGCCGTGACCCGCGTCGACCGCCACCAGCACTTTGCGGGTCGCGCTCGGCATCGCGTCTTCCACGGTCTTGACCGCGACATTGGTTTTTTTTGTTTTTGGAAACAAATCCACAACCAACCGGTAACCGAACTTGTCAGCAGGCTGCAGCAGGAAACTCTTGGGCCTCACACCTTCGGGCAGATCAAACACCACACGCAGGTCAGTCTTGCCCTGCTTGCCCAGACGCACCGAGCTCATCAGACCTTTTCCGGCGGGCGCTGAGACGCCTGCGGTGAACGCGGAATCCTTGATGTCGAGGACGATCCGATCGGGCTTGGCGAGCTCGAAAAGCTTGTAGTCCAACGGTCCGGACACATCGAATACGGCACGCGTCGAATCCGGGCTGGCCCAGACGCGCAGCGCTTTGATTTCCGCGGCGCTCGCGCCGAACGAAGGCAGCAATGCGCATCCGGCGATCAGGCCGAGGCAGCACAGCGATGTCAGGGTTCCCCGCATGCTGCGGATTCAAGCGCAGACGGCGGCATTTTTCAAGTTTTTTTCTTTGAAAAACCGAAACATGGGCCAGTTTGGTAAAGATAGGGTTAGAAAACTCGCTCAAGCCACCGAGTTATCGGCGATCTTCAGACGCGCAAGGCAAGCTGCGCCAAGTTCCGTCTTAGCGCTCAGACGCAGATGCCGACCCGGATCGCGGTGCTCGAGCAGCAACTCCAGATCGGCCGGTGGCAGCTGCCCGCGACCACGATCCGGCCACTCGATCAGGAGCAGTGTGGCGCGATCGGTTTCCAGATCGGCAAGTCCCAACCATTCAAGCTCGGCGGAATCGGCAATCCGGTACAAATCCAGGTGATGAATCGCGATGCCAGGCAAGCGGTAGGTCTCAATCAAGCTGTAGGTCGGACTCTTGATCCGCGCCACCACGCCCATCTGCTGCAGGACGGCGCGCGCGAGTGTGGTCTTGCCGGCGCCCAGATCGCCGCGCAGGTAAAGCACGGCACCGTCACGCAGGGCGCCGGCGAGCGGGCCCGCAAACGCGATCAGAGCCGCTTCATCGGGCATGTCCATCCTGATGTCGCTGTCGTGCTGATTCATGGCACTCGACCGTTCAACAGCGCCTGCACGGCAGGGAGTACGTCGCTGGCCAGCAAGCCCCGCGGTCCACGCTCCGCGGCCGCGGCATCGCCTGCGCGGGCATGAATCGCAACCGCCAGGCAGGCGGCCGGCCAGGCATCCAGTCCCTGTGCCAGCAATGCGGCCACCACGCCCGTCAGCACATCACCCATGCCGGCCGTTGCCATACCCGGATTGCCCCAACGACAGACGCGCACCTGTCCCGACGGGGATGCGATCAACGAACCCGCGCCCTTGAGCACCACGACAGCGGCGTAGCGGCTGGCCAATTCGCGCACTGCGGCATAGCGGTCGCGTTGAATCTGCGCTGTATCTGTTCCAAGCAATCGCGCTGCCTCGGCGGGATGGGGTGTCAGCACCGCCTGGGCGGGCAGCGAACGCGGATGGCGCGCGAGCAGCGTCAGCGCATCCGCATCGAGCACCGTGCGACGTCCCGAGTCGAGCGCGGCATGCCACAGCGCGTGCCCCCACGCGGCAGTGCCCAGCCCGGGACCCAGCGCGATGACCGTTGCACGCTCGAGACTGGCGTGCAAATCCTGCGGGCCCTCGACGCCTCGCACCATGAGTTCGGGTCGCGCCGTCAACAACGCTCCCACATGCGCAGCGCGGGTCGCCACCTGGACAAGACCCGCGCCGCTGCGCAAGGCCGAGTGCGCGGCGAGGGCAATGGCGCCGCCCATGCCGTGGTCGCCGCCGATCGCCAGCACATTTCCAAAAAGTCCTTTGTGCGAATCGTTCGGTCGCGGCGGCAGTTGTTCAAGAACTTCCGGCCAGGCCAGCAAGGCCGCATCGCCAGCGCCCCATTCAATCCAGTCGGATGGCAGGTCGAGCAGCCCCAGTTCAGCGATGCCGCCATGATCCAGCGCCGCCCCAGTGAAAATGCCGCGCTTCCACACGATGAACGCCAGGGTCACATATGCGCGCACTGCGCAGCCGCGGACGCGGCCGCTGTCACTGCAGATTCCGGACGGAACATCCAGCGAAAATACCGGGGCATCGTGCGCATTGATTCCGGCAATCAGCGTGGCCGCGACATCTTTCATGTCACGCGACAAGCCGGTACCGAACAAGGCGTCGACCAGCAGATCGGACGCCGCCAATTGAAGTCCATGCGCTGCGCGAATGATTGGACCGTTCCAGCTGCCGCGCGCGCGCGTCGCGTCACCCGCCGCGCTGTCGCCCAAGGCAATGACTGTCACCGCCAGTCCCGCTTGTCCGGCAATCCGGGCAAGCAGGAATCCATCGGCGCCGTTGTTACCGGGCCCGCACAAGACCGTCAGGCGACGCGCCGCAGGCCAATGCCGGCGCAAGCAATCCCACGCAGCCGCGGCCGCGCGTTGCATCAGCTCAAACCCGCTGAGCGCGTGCTCCTCGCTGATTCGTGCATCGATCGCGCGGCTCTGCGCCGCGGTGAATAGTGCGAGTTGCCGCGCATCGTCTGACATGTGCCGAGTATACTGGGAGCCTGCGCCGACCGGGCCGATCGACTGGCAACTCACGCTCTCTGCTCCCCCTGCGGATGCACTCGCTTCACCATGGATTACTCCGAACTCGCGCAGCACATCAAAGACTGGAGCCGCGACTTGGGTTTCCAGCAAGCCGGCATTGCCGGTGTCGATCTCGCCGACGACGAACGGCATCTGCTCAACTGGCTCGACGCGGGACGGCACGGTGAAATGGATTACATGCAGCGCCATGGAACCAAACGCAGCCGGCCGCAAGCACTGCAGCCCGGCACCCTGCGTGTCGTGTCCGTACGCATGGACTACGCGAACGAGACGATGGAGGACGCCTGGTCCGTCCTCAATGACGCGGATCTCGGCTACGTTTCGCGCTACGCGCTCGGTCGCGATTACCACAAGCTGATGCGTAACCGCTTGCAGAAACTGGCCGATCGCATCGCCGCGGAAGTCGGCCCCTTCGGGTATCGTGCATTTGTGGATTCTGCGCCAGTGCTGGAACGGGCCCTGGCGCGAAACGGTGGACTCGGCTGGATCGGCAAGCACACCTGCCTGATCAATTCGAAGGCAGGGTCCTGGTTTTTTCTCGGCGAGTTGTATACCGACCTGCCACTGCCTACCGACGCGGCGGCAAGTGAGCATTGTGGAACTTGCACGCGCTGCATCGACGTCTGTCCGACCGGCGCGATCGTCGCGCCTTATCAGGTTGATGCGCGACGCTGCATTTCTTATTTGACCATCGAACTGCGCGGCAGCATTCCCGTCGAATTCCGCAAGGCGATCGGCAACCGCATTTACGGTTGTGACGACTGCCAGCTGATCTGCCCGTGGAACACGTTTGCGCGGCCCAGCGGCGAGACGGATTTCCAGCCCCGCCATGCACTCGAGACTCCTGCCCTCCTCGATCTGTTCGCCTGGACAGAAGCGCAGTTTCTCAGTCGCACCGAAGGATCAGCGATCCGCCGCATCGGCTACGAATGCTGGTCGCGCAATCTTGCGGTCGCCCTCGGCAATGCGCCCACAAGCTCAGCGACCGTTGCGGCGTTGCGGGCTCGCGCCGCCGATCCGTCGGAACTGGTACGCGAACATGTGAAATGGGCGCTGCAGCAGCACCAATCTGACTAGTCGCCACGCCGCGTGCGTATCGCTTCGACCAGTCCGCGCGTCGAGATATCGAATCCGTCACCGGCGTGGCTGCCAGTCAGCAGGGGCTGGATGGTCTTCGCCAGCGTCTTGCCGAGTTCGACGCCCCATTGATCGAAGGCGTTGATGTTCCAAAGCAAGGATTGTACAAATACCTTATGCTCGTACATCGCGAGCAGGCCCCCGAGACTATCCGGCGTCAATGCATCCAGCAGCAAGGTCGTACTGGGTCGATTGCCCGGAAACGTGCGTTGCGCGGCAAGCGTCGCGCGTTCTTCCGCAGTGCCGGTGGTCGCTTCGGCCAGCGCTTCCGCGGTGGTCTTGCCCAGCGCGAACGCGGCACCTTGCGCAAGCAGATTGGCGAGCAGCGCGTTGTGATTCTCGCTGAGCGCATGGGCCGGCCTGACGACGCCGACGAAGTCGACGGGAACGATGTCGGTGCCCTGGTGCAGCGCCTGGAAAAATGCATGCTGCGCGTTCGTGCCGACGCTTCCCCAGACTACCGGCACGGTTGCCTGAGTGGTCGCGACGCCGCTGATATCGACGCTCTTTCCAAGACTCTCCATTTCCAGTTGTTGCAAAAATGCGGGGAGCTCGCGCAAGCGGTCGTCGTACGGAATCACCGCCTGGGTGGGAAACTGCAGTGCGTTGCGATTCCAGACCCCGATCAGGGCCAGCAGCACCGGCAGGTTGTCCTGCCATGCGGCACTGCGAAAATGATCGTCCATCGCTGCCGCACCGCGCAGAAAGGCTCGGAAATTCGGCATGCCGATCATCAGTGCCAGGACGAAGCCAACTGCCGACCACACCGAATAGCGCCCGCCGACGAAATCCCACATCGGCAGCACACGCTGTGGCGCGATCCCGAGCGATTGCACAGCCGCGACGTTGGAGCTGATCGCAATGAAATGACCGGCGGCGGCGGTCGCATCACCGGCGTACGAAGCCGCAATCCAGTCGCGCAGGACGCGGCCGTTGAGCAGCGTTTCCTGCGTGGTGAAACTCTTGGAGACCAGCACGATCAGCGTTCTTCGCGGATCCAGGCGGCGCATCAACGATGCCGTCTCATGCCCGTCCACATTGGGCAGAAAATGACATTGGAACTTGCCGGAGTGAAACGGCGTGAGTGCTTCGACCGCGAGACGGGGTCCGAGATCGGAACCGCCAATCCCTACGTTGACGACATCGGTAATCTCCGATGGCAATCCGAACTCCGGTCCGTTGCCGCGCTCCAGCGCGTCGACGATTTGTGCGATGCGCTCCAGGGCAGCGGCAATCTCGTCGCGCACCGGGGTCGGCGCCAATCCCGGCAAACCCGACTCCAGGCCGCGCAACGCCGTATGCAGAACGGCGCGATTTTCCGACGTATTCAGGACGTCGCCGCGGAACATCGAATCGCGGCGTGCTTCCCAATCGCTCGCTCGGAGGATAGTTCCCAGCGCCAGCAGGGCGGCGCTGTCGATGCGCTGTTTGGAGATGTCGAGCAGGATGGGTCCGGCGCGGCGCGAAAGCCGTGGATAGCGCTCTGGATCGCGCAGCAGATCGCGCAGATGGTGCCCAGCCAGTCGCTCGCCCTCACGTCGAAGCACATCCCGATCTGCCGCACGCATAGTGATCCTTGGCTATCCGACGCGCGACGCACGCCTGGCCCTGGATATTAGCGCGGCGTCCGCGAATTGCTGCAGCGCAGCGATCTGCCGATTTGGAATGACGGCGGCCAGTCGCGAAAATACAACACGGCGATGCAACAAAGCCGGGGCGCGCCGGTGCGCAACGCAACATGGGCAGCGGCTCGGCAGCGAGCCGGATGATTGGCAGGCCAAAACACGCGGGAATTGGCGCCAGACCTCGAATTCGAGGCAAAAAAAACCCTCGCCGAGTCTCGGCGAGGGGCGAATCGGAGTGACGATTACCTGAACAATGCGCCCTGCTGCCGCCGGCGCAACGATCGCGCGTTGCGAAAAACCCAGTGGCTGTGGGGAGGTTACCACAGTGTTGTCGAAAAAACTACTCGTGCGACCGACGTCGCAAAAAGTCACGAATCGGCGTCGATCGTCAGGTTGTCGATCAGTCGCGTCTTGCCTAGGCGCGCCGCGACGAGCGCGACCAGCGGACGATCCGGCGCGATCGCCGGGCTCAAATCCACGGCGTCGCGCAGCACGATGTAGTCGACCGAAAATCCTGCCCGGGTCAATGCGTCGCGCGCGGATTGCTCGACCTCGCCGACCGGCACTGACCCGTGTATCGCGGTGCGCATGGATTGCAATGTGGAAAATAGAGTCGCGGCGCGCGCGCGTTCTTCGACACTCAGATACTGATTGCGCGAGCTCATCGCCAGGCCATTCGCTTCGCGCTGGGTCGGCGCAGCGACGATCTCAATCGGGAATCCAAGTTCCTGCACCATGCGACGGATTGTCAACAATTGCTGATAATCCTTTTGTCCAAAAATTGCGACATCCGGCGAGACTGCAAGAAACAGGCGTGCCACCACCGAGGCAACGCCGACAAAGTGCCCGGGCCGGAACTCGCCCTCAAGGACCTCGGTAACCACCGGCACATGCACTTCCGTGGAAGTCGCACTGCCGTTCGGATACAGCGTCGCGATGCTCGGCGCAAACAACAGGTGACAGCCCTGTTCGGCGAGTCCCGTGCTGTCCTGTTCCAGAGTGCGCGGATATCGGCTGAAGTCCTCGTTCGGACCAAATTGGGTCGGATTGACGAATATGCTCGCCACGACCCGGTCGGCATGTTGCCGCGCCAACTCCAGCAGCGAGTAGTGCCCGGCGTGCAGGTTTCCCATCGTCGGGACCAGTGCAACGCGCAAACCCTGCGCGCGCCAATCGCGCACTTGCGCCTGAACGTCGTGAGATTCGCTGCAGATTCGCATGGAGACCGTCTAGTAGCTGTGTTCGGCGGCGGGAAATTCGCCGGACCGCACTGAGGCGGCATAGGCGGAAACCGCGGCGCCGATCGAATCGCGCCCCGCGAGGAAGTTTCGTGAGAAGCGCGGTCGCTTGCCGGGCGTGATGCCGAGCAAATCGTATAGAACGAGCACTTGTCCACTACAGCCGGGCCCCGCCCCGATGCCGATGGTGGGAATGCCGATTTCCTCGGTGATGCGCGTTGCCAGATTCGCAGGCACGCATTCCAGCACGAGCATGTCTGCGCCGGCATTGGCGACCGCATGGGCATCCGCCAACAGGCGCTGCGCCTGCTCTTCGACGCGCCCCTGCACGCGATAGCCGCCGAGTTTGTGCACGGATTGCGGCGTCAGGCCCAAATGTGCACAAACCGGCACGTCGCGTGCGGCCAACGCGTGAATGATGTCCACCGCCCAGCCCGCGCCCTCCAGCTTGAGCATGCTCGCGCCCGCATCACCAATCAGACGCGCCGCACTCTCGTACGCACGCGTGGAGTCCGCGTAGCTCATGAACGGCAGGTCCGCGACCAGCAGGGCTTTGCGCAATCCGCGAGCCACCGCCTTGGTGTGGTAGGCCATGTCGTCAACGCTGACCGGCAATGTACTGTCGCGTCCTTGAATCACCATGCCCAGCGAATCGCCGACCAGCACGACATCCACCCCCGCCTCGTCCACCAGCACGGCGAAGCTGGCGTCATAGGCGGTGATCGCAACGATTTTCTGTGCGTCGCGCTTCATCGCCTGCAGGCGCGGCACGGTCATTGCGGTTCGCGTCGCGGAATTGGCTTGAGCGGCGTACAAGAATTACTCCAGAGCAGACAACGGAGCGCGATTATCCGGGCATGCGCCTGTCCGGCTCAAGGCGTGTTTCCGCCATATTGGCGTAACGCGCGGGTGTCGATGCGCGCCAGCATTTCGGCGACACGCCCTTGACCCGGAACGTTGTGTTGCGGAACCAGGTCGGCGAGAGGCAGCAAGGCAAACGCCCGCTCGCGCAAACGCGGATGAGGAATCTGCAGGCCGTCCTCATCGACGCGCAAATTGCCGTACAACAGGACATCCAGGTCAAGCAGTCGCGGCCCCCAGCGCGTCGCATCGCGCTGCCTGCCCGCCCGTGCTTCGATCGCGAGCAATTCCGTGAGCAATACGCGTGGCGCGAGCTGCGTGTCGATTTCCGCAACCGCGTTGATGAAATCCGGTTGTTCGATATCGCCCCATGGCGGTGTGACATAGAGCGCGGAGAGGCGCAGCACGTGCGTTTTCGGCACCTGATCCAGCGACTGCGCGGCGGCACGCACGATGGCTACCGAGTCGCCCAGGTTGCTGCCGATCCCCACATACGCCGTGCTCACGTTGACGCGGGTGTTTCGCCCGCTTCGCCGCCGGACTTCGCAGCGCCGCCACGCCGTCTGCGGCGTCTGCGCTTTTTCGCAGGCGCCACTTCGCTGTTGACGGTGGCCGCCGGAGCCAGCGGAGCGACCAGTTCGCCGAGCTCTTCGGGCTCAACCTGCTGCGCCTGTTCCCACCATTGCGCCAGTTCGCGCAACGCCGGATCGGTTTCCGCACGCAAGACAAAAAAATCATAGGCCGCACGAAAACGCGGATGCGCCAGCAGGCGTAACACCCGCTTCTTCATGCGTTGTTCGAAGCGCGGCTGCAGCGCCCAGATCTCTTCCATGACCAGGGAGAATCGGCGCGGGACCGCGACACGCGCGGCCTGTGCGGCAATCGCATCCTGCGCGGCGCGCGCCCAGGCGTGCGGGGCATCCGAACCGCCGCGAATCGCGCGCTCAGCCCGTCCGACCACATCACCCCAGAGCAGCACGGAAAACAGAAAAGCCGGCGTCACCGACTTGCCGGCAAGGACTCGTTCGTCGGTGCTGGTGAGCGCCCTCTCGATCAGCTGGCGGAATTCGCCACGCATATCGTGGACCAGCGCCATCGCCGTTCCGGGGTAAACAAACTGCAGCAATCCCGAATCGAACAGCTGGGTAAAACTGACCCGGGCATGGCCACCCAAAAAGAGCTTCAACGATTCATCGAACAAGCGCGCCGGTGCCGCGCCGCAAAGCAATTCGCCCAAGGTGTCGAATGGCTTGCGAGCCGACGGATGGATCGTGAAATCGAGCTTTGCGGCCAGGCGCACGGCACGCAGCATGCGTACCGGATCCTCGCGGTAGCGCTGCTCCGGATCGCCGATCAGATGCAGCACACGCTGATCCAGGTCTTCCATGCCGCCAACGTAATCACGCACGCTGAAATCGGCGATGTTGTAGTACAGCGCGTTGACCCGGAAATCACGGCGGATCGCGTCTTCCTCGATCGAACCGTAAACGTTGTCGCGAACGATGCGTCCATCCACCACATGGCGATCGACATCCCCCGCTTCGCCGACCCCTCTAAATGTAGCAACTTCTACAATTTCCTGCCCGAACACGACGTGGGCCAGACGGAACCGGCGACCGATCAAGCGGCAATTGCGGAACAGCCCGCGTACCTGCTCAGGCGTTGCATTTGTTGCAATATCAAAATCTTTCGGATGTCCCCCGAGCAACAGATCGCGCACCGCGCCACCGACGAGGAACGCCTCGTAGCCGGCCTCGTGCAGCCGATACAGCACGCGCAAGGCGCCATTGCTGATGTTGCGACGTGAAATGCCGTGTTTCTCGCGCGCGAAAATCCGCAGCTTTACAGGCGGCGCCAGCGAGGTTTTTTCGCGGATTTGCTCATCCGCGTTTTGCGCCCGGCGTTTCCCAAGGGGAATTGCCCGGCGAAAGAATTCCGTTATACTTCGCACGCTAAATCCCCACGCGCTCCCTTCGTCTAGCGGTCCAGGACACTGCCCTCTCAAGGCGGGAACACGAGTTCGAACCTCGTAGGGAGCGCCACTTTACTCCGATTGATCCGCCACGCGCAGTCACCGTCGCCCTATGCCCTTCGTCGTCACGGAAAACTGCATCAAGTGCAAGTACACGGACTGTGTTGAAGTCTGTCCCGTCGATTGCTTCCATGTCGGTCCCAATTTTCTGGTGATCGATCCGGAAGAATGCATCGACTGCACCTTGTGCGAACCCGAATGCCCGGCGAACGCGATCTACCCCGAGGACGATGTTCCCGCGGGGCAGGAACACTTCGTCGCGCTCAATGCGGAATTGTCCAAAATTTGGCCCGTGCTGACCGAACGCATCGACGCACCGACGGACGCCAAGGAATGGGACGGCAAGAGCGGAAAGTTGCCGCTGCTCGAACGCTGAGCGGCAACCCGATCGATCACGCCTCAACCGAGGCGTTCGCGCAATGTCGCAACGACGCGCTGCACCGATGCAGATCCGCCGCTGACGCTGACGCGACTGCCGGTGCCGTCCGCACTGACGCCAATGTTCACGCGTTCCGTCACGGTTTCCGTCTGCTTGCGCATGAAGGTGCGCTTGAACCAACCCGCGTTGCCATTCTTGTTGCGCGTGGTGCTGATGGTGAGTTCGTAGGTATGCGAGGTTTCATCGCGCGAACTCACCTCGCCCAGCTTGGCGCGCTCAAGCGCGGTGCCGATGCGCTGCCAGGCTCCTGCGGGGGTGTCGTTCACATGCAGGCCATCAATGCCAGTCGCCGCACCGTTGCGTGCGGCCGACCGCGCCGAACCACCGGCTTCCGGTACGACCAGTTGGTTGCCGCCGGATGGCGCTTCCAGATCCGGTGGAATCTCAAGCGGCCGCGTCTCGACAGCTTTGTCCCACTCGCTGCGATTGTGGAAAAGGCTGCACCCGCCCAGCACGAGGGGGAGCAATACAGCCAGCGAAACGAGTCGAAGCGCAAACTTGGGGATCACGGGTCGTTCCTGTCAGTCATTGGGTAGTCAACGGCAGGATCTGCCGTTTCAGCATTCTTCGTCTTGCAGACTCAGCACCAGGGCACGCAACGGGTCGCGCGCCGATTCGCTGAGTTCGGTCAATGGCAGGCGCAATCGCGACGTCCCAATGCCCAACGCGGCAAGACACCATTTCAAGGGTATCGGATTGGATTCTACGCCAAGCGCGTCGAGCAGCGGTGCCAGGCGCGCCTGCAAGCGCTCGCAAACCGCCGTATTACCGGCGGTAGCGGCGTCGCTGAGGCGCCGGACCGTGCGCGGAACCAGGTTGTTGACCACCGAAATGACCCCGCGCGCACCCGCCAGCATGCTCGCGACGAAACTACCATCGTCGCCTGACAGCACGCTGAATCGGTTCGATTGCAGGGCCAACAGCGCGCTGACACGCTCCATTTCCGGCCGCGCTTCCTTGATTCCGACGATATTCGGGTGTTCCGCGAGCTGCGCAACCGTTTCGGGCAACAGGTCGCAACCGGTGCGGGATGGCACGTTGTACAGAATTATCGGCAGACCGCCCTCATCGGCGACCGCGCGGTAATGCTGCAGCAAGCCGGCCTGAGTTGGCCGTACGTAATAAGGTGTGACAACCAGCGCTGCGTTGGCGCCCGCCGCCTGCGCACGGCGCGTCGCCGCAATCGTCTTGTGCGTGTTCGCGCCACCAGTGCCCGCGATCACGGGAATGCGCTGCTCGGCAGCGTCGACGGCGATACGCAGCAATTCCGCGATTTCAGCCTCATCCAGGGCGTGCGCTT
Source organism: Tahibacter sp. (assembly GCA_039934615.1). Taxonomy (GTDB): domain Bacteria; phylum Pseudomonadota; class Gammaproteobacteria; order Xanthomonadales; family Rhodanobacteraceae; genus Tahibacter. The sequence goes on along the minus strand of JBDTLV010000048.1, from coordinate 9,977 downwards.
CGCCAGTCGATCCGGCAACCACGAGCCCTTGTGTGCCGCCGGCGATCTGATGCCGCAGCAATTGGCGCCATGCGGCCAGATCGAGCGCATCATCGGCGCCGAACGGCGTCGCCAGGGCGCAGATACTTCCCGAGAAATTCAAGCGCGGCATCCGGCTTGCGAGTGAGGCGCGGATGTTACTTGCGGCCCCAACACGTGGCAAGTATTCTGACCTTGAGGCCGGCGCGGGTCGGCAAGCAACTCCCAGGCGACGCACGGACCGTGAAGCAAGCAGGCAAATCCGCCGTGACCGATACCACGCAACGGCCCGCCGCGAATGAAAACTACCTGTTGATCAACGCATTCGCGCCGCAGCCCGAATCGCCGCTGGTCGCGGTCACGCGGCGTATTTCCGACTGCGGCTGCAATCTGGTCGAAGCGCGCGTCGCCACGCTGGGGCAGGATGTCGCAGTCCTCGCCCTTGCGGTCGGCCCGTGGGACGCCATTGCAAAACTGGAAAATGCATTGAACAAGCTGGAGCGCGGTGAAAACCTGCGCATCATCCAGTTCCGCTCAGGTCCCAAACCATCGCAGACGACCTTGCTGCCCTACGTCGTCGAAGTCATTGCCGCCGACCGGCCCGGCATCCTGCATCAGCTCGCCGAATTCTTTGCCCGTCGAGGCATCACGATCGAACAACTGCATTCGGCGCGCTACCGCGCGATGCAGACGGGCGCCGACATGTTTTCGGCGCAGGTCACCGTCGGTATCCCGTCCAGCACGCACATCGCGGCGTTGCGCGACGACTTCCTCGAGTTTTGCGACGGACTCAATCTCGACGCCATCATGGACCCGATGAAATTCTGACGATGCCCAAAATCGGCGCACGCATCCCCGCATTGACCGGCACCACCGCTGACGGCACCACGCTGTCCCTCAACGCGCTTCGCGGACGCTGGGTGGTTGTGTACTTCTACCCAAAAGACAATACCCCCGGATGTACGCGCGAGGCGCAGGACTTCCGCGATCTCTACCCGCAATTCGCCGAGCGCGACGCCGAGGTCATCGGCGTGTCACGCGATTCGGAAAAATCCCACGCCGGGTTCACCGCAAAACAGACCCTGCCGTTTCCCCTTGTTGCCGACATCGATGAGCGCTGGTGCAAGGCTTTCGATGTGATCCACGAGAAAAGCCTCTACGGCAAGCGCTTCATGGGCATCGTGCGCAGCACCTTCCTGATCGCGCCCGACGGCAAACTTCACCAGGAATGGCGCAAAGTGAAAGTGCCGGAGCATGCCGCCACCGTTCTGCGGAGCATTCCGCCCGCGTGACCACCCTCGCCCGACCCGCGAGCGCACCACCCGGCACATCAGCCGGCGACCTTGTACTTCGAAGTTTTCCACCCCGATGCATCCACCGGCCCGAGGCAAAGCGATGACCCGAGGCAAGCGTATCTACGTACTCGATACCAACGTGCTGATGCACGACCCGACATCCCTGTTCCGTTTCGAGGAACATGACATCTTCATACCGATGACCGTACTGGAGGAACTGGACAACGCGAAAAAAGGTACATCGGAAGTTTCACGCAATGCGCGTCAGGTCAGTCGCTTCATCAACGAGCTGATCGAACACGGCAACGGTCGCAAGATCGAGGAAGGTCTGGACCTGGTGTCGCCGCAGGGCGTGAACCTCAACCGCGGCAAGGCGGTCGGTCGCCTGTATTTCCAGACACGTCCGGTCGAAACCAACGGCGGCAAGATCAAGGCCGACAACCAGATCCTCGCTTCGATCCTGGTCCTGCGCGAACTGCGCCCGAACGTGCCGGTCGTGCTGGTGTCGAAGGACATCAACCTGCGCATCAAGGCGAGCATCGCCGGTGTGCCGTCGGAAGACTACGAGAACGACCGCGCGCTGGACGATTTCAGCCTCCTCTATGCAGGGCATGTCGAACTTCCGCAGGATTTCTGGTCACAGCACCAGAAAGACCTGCGTTCCTGGTCCGAACGCAGCCACACCTTCTACGAGGTCAAGCTGCGCAAGACCGAGGAATGGTATCCCCACCAGTGCCTGTACCTCGCCGACGGCGAAAATACGGTCGAACTGCGCGTGATTGACGTACACGATGGCCGTGCGCGTTTGCAACTATTGGAGGACTATACCGGCTCGCACAATGTCTGGGGCATCGCCGCACGCAATCGCGAGCAGAACTTCGCGATGAATGTGCTGATGGATCCGGATGTCGACTTCGTCACCCTGCTCGGCACTGCGGGCACCGGCAAAACCCTGCTGGCACTCGCCGCCGGCCTGGCGCAGGTGATGGACCAGCAGCGCTATCGCGAAATCATCATGACCCGCGCCACCGTGTCGGTCGGTGAAGACATCGGCTTCCTGCCCGGAACCGAAGAAGAAAAGATGACCCCGTGGATGGGCGCGTTGACCGACAATCTTGAAGTACTCGCCAGCCCGAGCGAGGGCGGTGCCTGGGGTCGCGCGGCGACCAACGACCTGCTCGCCTCGCGGATCAAGATCCGTTCGCTCAACTTCATGCGCGGTCGCACCTTCCTCAACCGCTACGTGATCATCGACGAAGCACAGAACCTGACCCCGAAGCAGATGAAGACCCTGCTCACCCGGGCCGGCCCCGGCACCAAGATGATCTGCCTCGGCAACGTCGAACAGATCGACACACCGTACATCACCGAAACCACCTCGGGCCTGACCTACGCCGTCGACCGCTTCAAGGAATGGCAACACAGCGCGCACATCACGCTGCGTCGCGGCGAGCGCTCGCGTCTCGCGGATTACGCGTCGGAAAAACTGTAATAACGGAAAAATACAGCGCCGCCGCGACGTGCGGCGGCGCTGTACTTGCGGTGTTGAATCCCCGCCGCCGCTACCCCTGCGGTTTGACGCGACAACGCGCCCGGCCGCGATTGCAGGTCGTCGAGAAATGACAGGGCGCTGGGCGCCTATCGGCTGCGTCTCTGAAGCCCGCTCGCGGTGCTGAATGTTCATTCCAGCCGCCGCGATCGTTCTGCTTCCTGAAGGCGCTCGCGATTGGACGGACATCGGCCACAACCGAGCCCTGGGCGTATGCAAGGACGCTTCGGTAACTGACCCGAAAAGCATCCGCGATTTCGGATAAGACAGAGCGTGAATAACCATGAACTACGAAACCAACGCGCTCACCCGTACGATTTCGGTCGTCAGCTGGCTGCTCGGCGGTTATTTGGTGATCACCATGTCGGTGCTGATGCTGGCGATGCTGCCGGGCAGCTCGCCGTGGCTGCTCCTGATTCCGGCACCGTGGATCGCGTTGGGTGCCTTGCTCTGCACGGCCGGGTGGTCGCTCTGGAAAGGCCTCGCATGGAGCCGCTATCTGTATCTGATGATTGGCCTAATTGCCCTGGTCTTTCTGGTATGGGTCGGCGCCGACGCCCTGATTGATCTCAACAAAGCACTGCAACGCGGCGCCACCGGACGCCAGCTATTCCGCGCGATGACTTCGTTGGGCACGGACATCTGGTGCACGCTCGGCATCGGAGCCGCCATTGCAGTGTTCCTGCACTTTCGCCGCCAGATCAACAACCCTGCGCCTACCCTCGCACAGATGACGGCGGCGCCGGCAAGAACTGCGCGTGCGCGTGGCCAGCCATAGAGCGGGTCCGGCCTCGCCGCTTTTCCAGCCAATAAAGGCACCCCGGTCCGCCTAGAACAACCCGTTGCAGAAGCAGGAAGCAACACATATGGCTGACGTGTACCGACCTCTCTCCGACGGAGCGACTTACCACCGAGCACTAATTTGCAAATGTACAGTTCGCTAAATTTCGACTGCATTTCGTAAACTTGCCGAATGAACGGATTGACGCCGAGGCGGGGTCACAATGCGGTCGATGTGGCAATGGAAACTTTCCTTGCCACCCCCTTTGAAACTTGTATAGTAGTACCTGCACCATGCTGACAGGGAGCACTGTGCACACGTCCGGTAAATTTCCGCTCGCCCATAGCAAGACGGCGGAACAGCCGCAAGGGCACGATCTTGCGGAACATTTGCGCCAAGTCGGAATGCTTGCTGCCAAAGCGGCCTCGCGCTTTGGCAGTGCACAATGGGGCTATCTGGCCGGGATCTGGCACGATCTCGGAAAATATCGCCCACCTTTTCAGCACCGTCTCGAACTGGCCGGGGCCGCCGATGCCCACATCGAGGGCCTGGGTGCTCGCGTTACCCATTCGAATGCCGGGGCCTTGCACGCGATAGAAAAACTCGGTGCCATGCGCGGACGTTTGCTCGCGGCGCTGATTGCGGGCCACCACGCCGGCTTGCCCGATTTACAAACCGGTGATGGCGCCGGTGCCAGCCTCGAAGAGCGCCTCGTTTTCGGTGGTTCCACACTGGAATATGGAGAATCACTGGCCCAGCCCATTCCGGCGGATATCCTAAATGCAAATACGGATGGGCTCTCAGCCTGCCCTGGCGGCGTGGAGGGATTCGCGCTATGGCAGCGCATGGTGTTTTCGTGCCTGGTCGACGCCGATTTTCTCGATACCGAAGCCTATTTCAATCCGTCTCGCGCCCGTCTGAGGGGCGGTCATCCGCCGCTAGCTGCGCTCAAGCCGGCTTTCGATAACCACATGGCGAAATTGGCCGCAAAAACCAAAGCATGCGAGACGATCTCGATCGTCAATCGCCATCGTGCCGACGTCCTAGCCCAATGCCGCGCGAAGGGACGCCGCGCCGATCTCAAACCCGGTTTTTTTCGGCTGACGGTTCCCACCGGCGGTGGCAAGACGCTTGCCTCGCTCGCGTTCGCATTGGAGCATGCCCTGACTCACGGCAAACGCAGCATTATATACGCCATTCCGTACACCAGTATTATTGAACAAACTGCAAGCGTATTTCGCGAAGTGTTCGCGACACTCGGCGACGAGCTGGTGCTGGAGCACCACAGCAACCTCGATGTCGACGAACGTCGCGAAAACCACAGCAATCGACTTGCGACGGACAATTGGGATGCGCCCCTGATCGTAACCACCAATGTACAATTGTTCGAGTCGTTGCACGCCGCACGCACCAGCCGTTGTCGTAAATTGCACAATCTCGTCGACAGCGTCATCGTCCTCGACGAAGCACAGATGTTGCCGCGTGACTTTCTCGCGCCCGTGCTATCCATGCTGCGTCTGCTCGTCGCCCACTACGGGGTGAGCGTCGTGCTCTGCACCGCCACGCAACCGATGCTCGCCTCGCGCTTCGAACCGATCACCGCGCGACGGCAGTTGCACGGGATCGACTCAGCCACAGATCTGATCGACGACACCGACACGCTTTTTCGCGAACTGAGTCGCGTGCAAGTCAAACTACCCGAGGACTTTAAGCAAACCACGCCCTGGGAGGAACTTGCGCAACAATTGCGCGCGCACGAGTCTGTGCTGGTTATCGTCAACACACGCAAGCAGGCGCGCGAGCTATTCCTGATGCTCGACGATGGCGACGCCATCCATCTTTCCGCGCTGATGTGCGCGGAACACCGTAGCGCCGTGGTGAAGCAAATACGTGAGCGTTTACTCACGCGCCGCAACGGACTCGATGTTCGCCCCCTACGCGTCATCAGCACGTCGCTGGTGGAAGCTGGCGTCGATCTCGATTTCCCCGCCGTCTATCGCGCACTGGCCGGACTCGACTCGATCGCCCAGGCGGCTGGACGCTGCAATCGCGAAGGGGCGCAGGCGAAACCTGGCGAGGTGCGAGTTTTCGTTCCACCAGGACAGTTACCCCCCGGACAAGCCAAACAAGGCGCGCAAGCCACACGCGAACTCGCCATGGCCGGAGAACTTGCGGACCCGCTCAGTCCCGCCACCTTCCGACGCTATTTCGACATCTACTACGGCAAGGACGCCGACGGTCGGTTCGATCGCGAAAAGATACTCGAACTGCAGGATGTCAGACGCGCCGCATTGCGAACCGCGGCGGAAAAATTCCGTCTGATCGATGACGAAGGCGAAAGTGTGATTGTTCCTTACATTCCCGAACCGGAAAAAGAAAGCCCCGTGCATATGTGGCTCAATATGCTGGGCAAGGACAGCAAAGACACCTGGGCAAGACGCAAACTGCAACGCTATACCGTCAACGTGCCGCACAAGGTCTTCGAGAGGCTCGTCGGTCAAGGCGATGTAGAAGAACGGGACGGCCTCTGGCTGGCGAATGGCAGTCGCTACGACGCACTATACGGTCTGCTGTTACCGGACGACCACGGAGACGCGCAGGGTTACCATTGCTAGGAGTGAGTCATGGCTCAACGTGGTTTTTGTCTCGAAGTCTCCGGCGACCATGCGTGCTTTACGCGCCCCGAAATGAAAGTCGAGCGCGTCAGCTACGACGTCATCACGCCATCCGCAGCGCGCGCGATCTTCGAAGCCATACTCTGGAAGCCGGCGATCCGCTGGCAGATCACGAAGATCGAAGTCTGCAACCCGATTCGCTGGATTTCGGTACGACGCAACGAGGTCGGCGCTGTGGTGTCGGCGAGTAACGTCAAGTCCGCGATGCGATCCGGCAGTGGCGCTCTGGCCCTGTATGTCGAGGACGAGCGGCAACAGCGCGCTGGCCTATTCCTGCGCGATGTGCGCTACCGCATCCATGCGCGCTTCGAGCGCGTGGATCACAAAACGCATCAGGCCAATTATCCGCGTCTGGTCGGCCAACTCGACAATGACGACGAAGGTGAAGCATTCCGTCAGCCCGAATCCGATGCGAAATATGCGGCGATGTTCGAACGACGCGCGCGCAAAGGCCAGTGTTTCAACCAGCCGTATCTGGGCACGCGTGAGTTTTCCTGTCGCTTTCGCCTGATCGATCCGGCCAGCGAGCCTTTTGTGCCGCACGACGAACTACGTGGTGAGAAGGAACTCGGCTGGATGCTCTACGACTTGGACTATGGACCACCACCGCACGCCGAGCCCAAGCCTTTGTTTTATCGGCCAGCCATGCACGATGGTGTGATCGACGTGCCTTCTCAACCCAGCGAGGAGATACGCGGATGATCCTGCAAGCCTTGAACAAATACTACGAGCGTAAAAGTGGAAGTGGCGAACTCGCGCCGGAAGGTTTTGAGCGCAAGGAAATCCCGTTCGTGCTCGTGATCGATCGGAATGGCAAGCTCGTGCAGATCGAAGACACCCGCAGCGGCACAGGAAAGAAACGCCAGGCACGCTCGTATCTTGTTCCGCAGGCTGTCAAGAAAACCTCCGGAGTCTCCGCAAACCTTCTATGGGACACGGCGGAATATGTGCTCGGCGTCGATACTCGCGATAAACCTGAGCGGGTCGCAAAGCAGCATGAGGCCTTTGTCGCGCGTCTGGCGGAACTGGCCGTCGCAGCCAATGATCCCGGACTGCAAGCAGCACATCGATTCCTGACCGCTATCGATCGTTCCCAACTGGAATCCGAGCCAGCCTGGAAAGAAGTCATCGAAACCAATCCGCCGATGAGTCTCCGCATCATCGACGACGCTGTGACGCTGATCTGTGAACGACCAGCCATCGTCAATGCATTGCGCGCCCCTGCTGCACTGAATGCTGAAGTCACTGATCAAGGGTTCTGTTTGGTACGCGCCCAATCCGATGCGATTGCGCGTCTGCATCCGTCCATCAAGGGCGTGTGGGGTGCGCAGAGCTCCGGGGCAAACATCGTATCGTTCAATCTGGACGCGTTCAATTCCTATGGCAAGGGACAGGGAGCCAATGCCCCCATTGGTGAACTCGCCGCATTTACCTACACCACGGCGCTGAATCACCTTCTGCGCAAGGGCTCAACGCAACGCATGCAGGTTGGCGATGCATCGACAGTGTTCTGGGCGGCCAATGAATCGCCGTTCGAAGTGGATTTTGCTGCAATGTTTGGCGTTGCACAGAGCGACGATCCCGATCGAGGCACGCAAGCAATACGCAACCTCTACGCTGCTGTGCAATCCGGCGTATATAGCGGCGCTGACGCTGAAACCGAATTTTTCGTTCTGGGGTTAGCGCCTAACGCCGCTCGTATAGCCATACGCTTCTGGCACAGTGCACTGGTAAAAGCCATCGCACCGACAATTCTGCAACATTTTGAAGATCTAAAGATTGTTCGACCCGGCTTTGAGCCGCCGTATATTCCACTGTGGCGGGTACTAAGTTCGGTAGCACTACTGGGCAAGTCCGACAATGTACCCCCGAATCTGGGCGGCGACGTCATCCGCAGCATTCTTTCCGGCGCGCCTTATCCCGCCACCCTGCTGCAGTCCGCCATTCGCCGATGTCGCGCGGAGCAGGACGTAGGCTACGCCCGCGCCGCAGTGATCAAGGCTTCGCTGAATCGACTGATCCGCCACCGGCAATTCACAGCCAAGGAGTTGCTTATGAGTCTCGACCGGGAGAACACCGATGCGGCCTATCGACTGGGCCGACTGTTTGCCGCGCTGGAACGCATTCAGTCTGAAGCGCAACCGGGCATTAATGCCACCATCAGAGACCGGTACTACGGTGCTGCCTGCAGTTCGCCTGCCAGCGTGTTTCCCATTCTTCTGAAGCTCAAGAATCATCATCTGAGCAAGCTCGACAATCCGCGTCGCGCAAACTGGTTCGAGAAGACGCTCGGCGAAATTTTCTCCGGCATCGCCGGATTTCCGGCACACCTGGGATTGCAGGATCAGGGGCTGTTCGCTGTCGGCTACTACCACCAGCAGCAGGACTTCTATACCAGCAAAGCTAAGTCGGAAAATGCAGTTGCTGAAGTTCCAAATTCCACAGGGGAGACAAACGCATGAGTCTCGATAATCGCTACGACTTCGTTCTTGTGTTCGATGTGCAGGATGGCAACCCGAACGGTGACCCTGACGCCGGCAATCTGCCTCGCCTGGACGCCGAGAGCGGCCACGGTCTGGTCACGGACGTATGTCTGAAACGGAAGGTACGCAACTATGTCGGTCTCGCGAAAGGCGAGCAACCGCCATTCGAGATTTACGTGAAGGAAAAGGCAGTGCTCAACAAGCAGCACGAGCGTGCCTATATCGCCATTGGCGCTGAAGACATGCTCAAGGGCGACGACAAGAAGCGCAAGGGCGGCGACAAGGTCGATAAAGCGCGCGACTGGATGTGCCAGAACTTCTTCGATGTACGCGCCTTCGGTGCAGTAATGTCCACAGGTATTAATTGCGGCCAAGTCCGCGGCCCGATCCAGCTCACCTTTGCGCGCTCGGTCGATCCCATCGTTCAGCTGGAACACTCGATTACGCGCATGGCCGTCGCTACCGAGGCTGAGGCCGAGAAACAGGGTGGCGATAATCGCACCATGGGGCGCAAGTTCACTGTGCCCTACGGGATTTACGTCGCGCACGGTTTCGTCTCCGCACCATTGGCGCAGCAAACGGGTTTTTCTGAAGCGGATCTGGCCTTGCTATGGGAAGCGCTAATCAATTTGTTTGAACATGATCGCTCTGCGGCACGCGGGCAGATGGCGACGCGTGGCCTGTATGTGTTCGAACACAGCTCGCGCCTCGGCAATGCACCGGCACACGCATTGTTCGAACGCATCACTGTAAATCGTCGTGATGGCAGCACTGGGCCAGCACGCGCATTTGCCGACTATGCCGTGCATGTCGACGCGAACAATCTGCCCAGCGGCGTTACACTGCACCGTATGGTGGGTTGACCCAGGTTATCGCGTGGCGGAGCACAGTGAGCCCTGCCACCCATGAAACGTCTGGTCGACGGCTAAAGCACCGAAATTCCGCAAAAGGCACTGCAGAAGTTGTCGCGTGATGATGCACAAGCCGCGCTCGCCGTCGGCACCGAGGCGATGTAAGGAACGTAGTCGATCGCTCAATCACCGAAGGTCAAGCGCGATGGCGAATTCGCGTCAATGCAAAGGTATCGGATGGGAGAGTTTTGCGATGAGTACCGAAATCCTGTTTGTCGTCGAGGAAGCCCCGGAGGGTGGATTCGTCGCTCGCGCCGCCGGTGCA
>JBDTLV010000047.1:0-35290 GCA_039934615.1 Tahibacter sp. | reverse complement strand
TACAAAGCGTCCCTGCGCGTGGCGTCGCGCCACATCGAGCAGTACTTCCGTGGCCCAGGTGTAGTCGGCGGTGTCCAGGTTCAGATTGGCCAGCGGATCCAGTCGATGCGCATCGAACCCCGCCGACACCATCACCAGCTGCGGTTCAAACCTCTCCAGCGCGGGCAGTACGGATTCCACGAACGCGGCACGGAACTCGACGCCGGTTGCGCCTGCTGGCAAAGGTACATTGTGGATATTTCCGACGCCCCTTTCGGCGCGCGCACCGGTTCCCGGATAGAGGGGAAATTGATGGGTCGAGGCATACAGGACGCGCGTTTCGTTCCAGAACACGTCTTGCGTGCCATTGCCATGGTGCACATCGAAGTCGACGATCGCGACGCGCTCCAGGCCACGCGCCAACGCATGTGCTGCGCCGATTGCAACATTGTTGAAAAGGCAAAAACCCATGGATTGGGCGTAGGTTGCGTGATGGCCGGGCGGACGCACCGCGCAAAAAGCGCGTGCATGGTGGCCATCCAGCGCACCATCGACGGCCGCGATGACCGCGCCGGCGGCGCGCAGCGCGGCATCCAGCGATCCGCTGGACATCGCCGTGTCGGCGTCGATGCGGATCTGCCCCTGCTGCGGCGCGGCGGCAAAAATTGCGTCGACCAGTTCGGGTGCGTGCGCGAGCAGAATGTGCGCGCGGGTCGCCGACGGAGCTTCGAATCGTTCGAGACCGCGAAACCGATCGTGATCCAGCGCAGCGAGCACTGCTTCGAGGCGCTGTGGCGATTCCGGGTGTCCGGCGCCGGGCTCGTGCGCGAGGCAGGCGGCGTGCGTGTATAACGCGACCATGCTCATGCGCTGTGCCCGCCAAATATGCCGACGGATACATCGGTGAGCATCGCCAGTCCGCTCAAGCGCCACTCGCCGGTCGGCGGCGTTCGTGCTGCCACAGCACTTCGCCCTGGCCGCTGGCGCGTGCCAGTACGCGCGCAATCACGAACAGCAAGTCCGACAAGCGATTGAGATAGCGCATCGCTTCACCGCGTACCGTCTCGACGCGGGCCAGCGTAACGACCTCGCGTTCGGCGCGGCGGCAGATCGTGCGCGCGAGATGACAACAACCGGCAGCCATGCCGCCGCCCGGCAGGATGAAATCCTTCAGTGGCGGCAGGTCGGCATTGAATCCGTCGAGCACCTGTTCAAGGCGCTCAATGTCAGCGTCGAACACCAGCGCCATGCCGGGAATGCACAGCTCGCCGCCCAGGTCGAACAGCTCGTGTTGAACCTGGATCAGGCAATGGCGCACGGAATCCGGCAATTCGTTCGCGAGCAGCATGCCAAGCGCGCTGTTCAGTTCGTCCACGGTTCCGTAAGCCGCAACGCGCGCCGAATCTTTCGCTACGCGGCTGCCGTCACCGAGGCCGGTGCTGCCGTCATCGCCGGTTTTTGTATAGATTTTTGAAAGTCTGTTTCCCACCGTTCTATCGATCCTCAGGCGCGCCGCACAGTCGGAAGGGATCTCGCATCATCGCGATCCGTGCAGCCGTGGCGGCCGCGCCGGTGAATCGCGATCACGTCGGTATCGTCAGGTCCGCGCGGTGTGTGGCGCCATGCCGACGCGTCCGCGCAGCAGCGCATAACCGCCGAACAGCACTGCACTCCATAGCAGCGTGCCAATCAGATCGTTCTTGAAGAACGGAATCGCGGCGGCGTAGCACTCGACCAACCCGGCCGCCGTCATCGGATAGGTCAATTGTGGATAGATGAACTGGGTCAGCCAGAAGGCGAGGTTGGTCACCAGGAAGAACAGGACCGCGCTCGCGACGCCACTGCTGGCGACGCGCCAGGCATTCACGCGGCCGCGCATCGCGAACCCGAGCAACGTGGTCAATGCCATGCACGCATACACCACCGGCAGCAGCGGGTGCAGTTCGATCAGCAGGTCGCTGATCAACATCGCACTGATCGGCACGATGAACGCGTAGCGCCGATCCGCGAACCAGGCTCCGCCGAACAAGGCGATCGCGCCTACCGGTGCAAAATTGTACGGCACCGCCGATGGTACGAAGTGGGCGAGCAGGCGCACCGCGACGGCGAACGCGATCAATCCGCAGATCAACCAGAACGGGGCGGAAATTGCCGGCTTTTGTGTCGATTCATTCATGACGCTACTCCGCGGATTACTCGGCCTCGAAGCGCGAGGCATTCAAGTAGGATACTTCAAACTGCCCATTGTGGCAGCGAATGCAGCTGGCTTGCGCGTGCGTGATGCGCATCGCGAAGGCACGCGCGGGCGGCAAACCCAGTGCGTGACAGAGCAAAGCGCGGATCGAGCCTGCGTGGGCGATTGCCAGCACGCAGTCGTCATCTTCGGTGGACCCCAGCAGCGACGCCAGCCAGGCGCCGGTGCGCCGGATCACGTCGGCAAAACTTTCGCCGCCCGGTGCCTCCTGAATCACCCAGTTGTCCACCCAGTGCCGGTAGCGTGCAGTATCGGTGCGGGAAATCTCATCCCAGTGCTTGCCATCCCAATCGCCGAGATTCACTTCGCGCAAACGCGGATCGGCCAGCGGTTCGGTCGCAAAGCGCGCCGCGAACACCTGAGCGGACTGCTGAGCGCGACGCAGATCGCTGCTGAACACGAAGCGTGGCGGTGGTGCGCTCCAATCCGCGGCCAAACGCTGGATCGAGGTGAAACCAACGGCAGACAAGGCCACGTCGCTGTGTCCGATGCACAGGCCGGCAGCGGCATCCACTTCACCGTGGCGCACCAGTATCAGGTCCATAGGGGCTGCTTTCCGGAGGAGCGTCGATCATAGCGGAGCGCATGGGTGCCCCGTATCATCGGCAGGATGAATATGCATACGGCGAATAAGGACGTGGACGCCAGCGTCGATGTGTTGATCGTCGGGGGCGGTCTGGTCGGCGCCAGTCTGGCGATCGCATTGAGCGGCAGTGGACTGCGCGTCGCGCTGGTGGAGTCCGGACCACCCGCGCCGGGGCAGGCCGGTCAGCATTCCGAGCGCAATCTGGCGCTCGCGCGCGCGAGCATCAACGCGCTTGGCGTGCTGGGTGTCTGGCCGCGCCTCGCGCCGCGCGCGGCATCCATCCAGAAGATCCATGTCAGCCGCGCCGGCGAGTTCGGTGCCCTGCGTCTGGGCGCAGACGATCTTGGCGTCGAGGCCCTGGGTGCCGTGGTGCCGGCCAGTGAACTCGGGGTCGCCCTCAACGACCGTGTTGCGGCTTGTACAGACCTGCAGCGCCACTCTCCAGCTGAAGTCGTGGCGATCGCCGACGCGCCGGACTGCGTCGAAGTCACGCTGCGCCAGGCCGGCCAGCAACGCAGCGTGCGCACGCGCTTGCTGGTTGGGGCGGATGGCACAAATTCTTTTGTACGGAATGCCGCAGGCATCGGGACGCAGACGATCGACTACGCCCAGACCTTGTTTGTTGGCTCGCTGCGCGCCGAGCGCGCCCCGGCTGGCTGCGCCTACGAGCGCTTCAGCGACGCAGGGCCGGTCGCCTTGCTGCCGCTGCCCGACGGACGTGCCGGGCTGGTGCTCAGCGTGGCGTCCAGCGATGCAGCAACGATCGCATCATTGGACGACGCGGGCTGGCTGGCGCTCGCGCAGGAACGGTTTGGCTGGCGCGTCGGTCGGTTCTCGCGTCCGGGTCCGCGCAGCGCGCATCCGATCCGGCGCGTCGTTGCGGATCGCCTCACATCGTCGCGGATGGTACTTGTGGGAAATGCCGCACAGACGATCCACCCGATCGGTGCGCAGGGCTTCAATCTGGGTCTGCGCGATGCCTTGACGCTGGCCGAAGTGCTGATCGCAGCGGTACGCCAGAGCGCCGATCCGGGCGATGAAGCTTTGTTGGGCGCCTATGTGCAGCGGCGCGAGGAAGATCGCAGCGGCACCCTGGCTTTCAGCGATGGCCTGGTCCGACTGGCGTGCAGTCCCGCCGCGCCGTTGCGCGCGTGGCGCGGTCTGGGTTTGGCTGTGCTGGACGGCTTTGCGCCGCTCAAGAATGCGATGGCGCGACGCGGGATGGGTTATCGCGGCACGCCTACTGCCTATGCGCTGGGACGCGCGCCATGAACCGTCGCGGAGGATTCGATGTCGCGGTGGTCGGCGCCGGCATGGTCGGCAGCGCCGTTGCACTGGCTCTGGCGCAGAAAGGATTGCGGGTCTGTCTGATCGAGGAGCGCGAGCCCGCCCGATGGTCGGTCTCCGATGAGCTTGATTTGCGCGTCGTTGCGCTGGCGCCGTCGTCGGTCAATTTGCTCCGCTCGCTGGGCGTCTGGGACGCGATCGCGGCGGCGCGTGTTTCGCCGTATCGACACATGCACGTCTGGGACGCGCAGAACGGTGCGACGCTGGATTTCGACGCGGCGACGCTGGGCGAATCCGAGCTCGGCTACATTGTGGAAAATCGTCTGTTGCAGCACGTGTTGTGGCAGGCGCTACTGGGACATCCGGGCATCGAGGTGCGCAGTCCGGCACGCGTCGTGGAGACGCGTGCGGACGAGCAGGGGCGCGCGTTGCTGCTCGACGATGACCGTCGTGTCACCGCGCAGCTGGTCGTTGCCGCGGACGGTGGCAATTCCGCATTGCGCGCCATGCTCGGTATCGCGACACGCGGTGAAGACTACGCACAGCGTGCACTGGTTGCGCATGTGCGCACCGAATTGCCGCATGCGCAAACCGCCTGGCAGCGATTTCTTCCGGGCGGTCCGCTGGCGCTGCTGCCGCTGGCTGACGGGCGCAGTTCCATCGTCTGGACATTGCCCGAGGTCGAAGCCGAACGCATGCTCGCGCTGGACGATTCCGTTTTCTGCAAGGAGCTCGGCTGCGCTTTTGATTTTCGCCTGGGGCCGATCCTCGCGACATCGCCACGTGCGGCATTTCCGTTGCGGCTGCAACTGGCCGAGCGCTATATCGATGCCCGATTCGCCTTGATCGGCGACGCGGCACACAGTGTCCATCCGTTGGCCGGGCAAGGCGTGAATCTCGGCTTTCGCGATGTCGAGGAATTGGTCGAATGCCTTGTCGACGCCAGCGAGCGCGGTCGGGACATTGCGGCGGAATCCACCTTGCGACGCTATGAGCGACGCCGGCGCAGCGACAATGCCATTGCAGGGCACGCGTTCGGTGCGCTCAATCGCATCTTCCGCTGGAGTGCCGAGCCCGCCGTACTCGCGCGCGGATTGGGCATGCGCATGGTCGGCACCATCGGACCAGTGCGGAACGCACTCGCGCGGCACGCAGCCGGCCGTTGATCGTGGCGTCTAGCGTTCGAAGCGGTAGTTGATGCCGGCGCGGTTTTCCGTCGTGGCATTCTGTGCTTCGAGTTCCCAACGCTTCGAGAGCTTGTAGCGCAGGGTGATGACTTCGCCCGGTGTGAACAAGCCTACGCCGTAGCTCAAGTACAATTTTGGCGAAAGATATTTTCCGACGGTGAAGGCGGCGCCGCCGATCGCCGCGTTGTCGCTGACTGCAGCGTCTACGCCCAGCCTTGCGCCAACGCTCTTGGCGAGCAGATCGCCGGTTGCCGATCCCAGCGCCTGGGCTGCGGCGCCGACCAGGTCGCCTTCTCCACTTTTCAGCGCCGACAGCGGTCGGCCGGTGATCAGATAGGACAGCGCCTCGGATTGTTCCATGGCCGGCTCCGCGAACACGGTAAGCACCGGCACCTGTGCAGTGCCTTGCACGCGAAGTCCGGCAGTCACGTCCTTGAGCTCGCGCACGGCGCGCAGATCCAGGCCGGGATTGTCGATAGCGGTGCTCGCAAACAGCAGCCGCCCGGTCTGGATCTTGAGATCCTGGCCGTAGGCCTTGTAGGTGCCGGCGACGCGAATTTCGCCACGACCGATCGTCTGTTTGCCCGGTCGTTCAATGACGGCGAGTTGGCCGGCGAGGCTGCCATCCAGGCCAAATCCCTTGAGCTTCACGTTCTCGCCGAGTCGCAACGTGACATCGGCAAACACGGGCAAGGGCTCGCCCGCCTTGACCGTGCCGGCGTCGGCAATGACCACATCCGGCGAGGTTTGCGCTGCTCCGCCGCCAGGCAAGCGGGTCAGATCCACGTTTGCCCTGGGTACCTCGACTTCGCCCGTCACGCTGAGCCGTTCCGCATCGCGCGTCAGCTTGAGTTTCGGAACGATCACCACGCGCGCGGCGGGAATATCGACGGCAAGGAAATTATTCCCCTCGATCTCGATCAGCAACGGCGTCTTGGCATCCAGGCCGCCACTGCCGCTGAACTTCAGCGTGCCTTCGCCCGAGGCAATGCTTCCCCCGACGCGCAGTTGCTCCAGACTCTGCGCGTCGACGCGCAAGGCGCCATCATGGAGCTTCAGTCCGGCTGACGGTACTTCGGTGGCGAAATCCTTCAGCTCGATGGCGCCACTGGCATTCGGCGCGGCGACAGTCCCCGACAGCAACAGCTTGGCGTCGAGCCGTCCTTTCACCGATGCCAATTCACTACTGAACAATTCAACAAAAGACAGGTTGTTGACGATCAGGTTGATCTGCCCGGCGAGGCGTTGATCGGCGCCGTCGAGGCTGACATTGCCTCGCAGACTGCCACCATCGGAAAGGTCGGCATGGATGTCGACCCGTTGTGCGCCTGGCGCGAGATCCGCGTCGATGGCCAGGCCCGTGTAGGCAATCAGCGGCTGAGCTGCTTTGTCCACATAGGAGATAGTTCCATCCGGCGAGGCAAGTTTCGCTGTGCCGCCGAGGATGCCGTCCTTGCTGCGGTGCAGATCGCCATTGCCACCGATGACCCCCTGCACCTGCAACGGTGAATCGACGGTCACGATCGCGGCGATCATCGCGAGCGGCAGTTGCTCGATCCGGTAGCGTGCCGCGACGGCACCGTCGGCGCTGCTATTGCCGCCTGCGCAGAGTCGCGCCGCGCCGGCACCCAGGCACAGCTCATCCAGCGCCGCATTGCCGGCGTTCAAGCTCAGGTTGGCTGGATGCTGCAATTTCCATTCGGGCTGATCCTTGATGGCCAGATCCAGCGTGGACAGTGTGCCGGCCCATTTGTCGTTCGCCGTGCTGCCGCTCAATGCCATCCGCAGGCTCAGCGGCGTTCCGGTCGCATCAATATTCACGGCGTGATTGGCGGCGTCACCTCGCCCATCCAGCGCGACGCGATCGAAGCTGAGTCCGGCGGCGATCACGTTCTCGGCGATCACATTGACGGTGCCGCCCGGCTTGCTCGAATCCTTGATATTGGCGGCTATCGCGAGGTTTGCGGCGTGATAGTCGTGCCATGTCAGACCTGTCCCGTCCACATGTCCGTCGACGGCAAGCGCCGGCCAGTGTCCCTGCAATCGCAGTTCGCCGTGCAGACGGCCTTGCGAATCCGGCAGCAGGTCGGCGAGCGAGGCCAGCGTGAAACCGACGGTGGCGTCGGTCATTTCCCCGCCGCTGCCGCGCACCGCGAGATTGCTCTCGCCGGAGGCCAGCGCCAGCGTACCGTCGACCACGAAATTCGGTTTGATGTGCAGATCGGCGGTGCCGGTGACCGGGCGCTGACGAAGGCTGCCACCGACGTTGGACAGTTTCAGCAGCGCATCGATGCTGTCGTCGACCCGATGGCCACTGCTGGCGAGATCGAAATCGAGCGAACCTGGCCAATCGGCGGAAAATGTCGAAGGATCGAAATGGTGCGCTTTTGCAGCAATGTCCCATTCGATACGCGGCTGCAATATGACCTTGCCGCTGGCGTCGAACGAGCCTTTCGGCTGCAGCAGGGCAAGTCGGTTGAGCACGATGGCTTGCGGCGAACCTGTCAGGTCGACCGCAATATCGGACAGTTTGCCGGCGGGTCCGAGTGCCAGCGTGCCTTTCGCGGAAAACGCTTTCGCGTCACCGTTGAAATCGAGTTTGCCGCGCGTCGCCAGAGTCTGTCCGACCAGATCGGCGGGAAGTTCTACATGGTTCCACTCTATCGCCAGTGCCGCCGACGGCGGCTTGGCCTGCAGGTCGAAACGGCCATTGACATCGACCTGGCCGGGAGACTCTGCAGAGCGCAGCGTAAGTGCCTTGAGCACGAGAGTCTGGTCGCTGCGCTCGATCTGCAAGGGATCGAGCAGGATGCGATGCCCATTGATCTGCGCCACCGCGCTGAGCTGCGCGCCGTGCTCGTCGCCACTGCCGCGCACGGCGAATGCGAGCGTCTTCAGCGTGGTGTCTTTGGCGAGCAGCTTCGGATCGAAGGCCGGGACCTCGGCATCCAGCTGCCAGCGATACCCGGCATCCTGGTCGACATCGATCGTTGCCCGGGCAGGAACGGGTTCCTGCAGGGTCACGGTTGCCTTCGCGTGATGCCCGTCGCTGACGGAATCGACGCTGCCGGCAATCGTGAGGTCACCGACCCTCCAATGCACGCGGGCCTTGCTGGCACCGCTGTAGCCGCTCAACGAGGTGAGGTTTCCGTCAAGATCGATGGCGCCTTCCGGCGCGCGCAGGCTGAATCGTGTGATGACGACGCCGGCCTCGGTCCAACTGGCGGCCAGATCGAAACTGTCGGCAATGAAACGCGCCTGTCCGTCCTGCGCGAACGCGGCGCGGTCCAGATGCAGACGGTCGAGGATGATCGGCAGCGGTGGGGCCAGCGACATCGGTGTTGCGGGGATCGCCGACGGCGGAGCCGTCTGGGTGGTCAGGCCGATCTTCACGTCGGCAATTTCCACATCGCTCAAATGCAGCTTCCAGCCGAGCAGGTCGAGCAGTTCCACGTCGAGTTCGGCGTGGCCGACGGAGACCTCCACGCCCGCATCCCGCCAGCGCAGGTCGCGCAGGGTCAACGGGCCGGCCAGGGTGCCTTCGACCTCGGCGATGGTCAGGCGGCCTTCGGTCGCGGCAATGCTTCGCGCGAGCACGAATCGGGCGCCGCCGTTGCTGTTCACCAGCCACACGAAAAACAGCGCCGTGAGGGTCAAAACGATCGCGAGTGCAATCAGGATTCTGCGGACCCAGCGCTTCACAGGTCGGGTCCTATGACGAGATGAATCTCGACACCGTGCCGATCCGGATCACCAACCGGAGTGGCGAGATCGAAGCGCACCATGCCGACCGGCGAACGCCAGCGCAGCCCGAGGCCGGTGCCGACCTTGACCGAATAATCCGAGCCGGAAAACGCGTCGCCCGCATCGACGAATGCCGCTACGCCCCAGTTGCGCCGAAAGTAGTACTCATACTCGGCGCTCGCGATGGCCAGATCCTTGCCGCCGAACACCACGGGGTCTTCGCCGTCGATCAACACGCGCTGCGGACCGATCGACTGGAAGCCATAGCCGCGGATGGTGCGATCACCGCCCGCGAAAAAGCGCAGGTCGGGCGGCAACGCATCGAAATCGTTGGCCCAGATGGCGCCGAGCGAACCGCGCAGGATCAGACGTTGTCGTTGGCCGATTCCATGTATCCACTTTGCGTCGGCGCGCACTTGTACAAAATCCGTATCGGCGAGAAGTCCGCCTTTGGCGGCGCGCCCAAGCAGGTTCAGGGAATAACCGTCGCGCACGAAAAGGGGATCGTCGGCGCGCTTGCGGGTCAGGCCTATCTCCGGATAAAGCACCGTCGAATTGCCCTTGATCGTGCCGCGGTCTTTATCGCCGAAGGTGAAATCACCGGTTTGCAGATGCACGCCGAGGGTGCGCGTGAATCCCATCCATTGGCGGGTCTCGTTGGCCACTGCCGATGCAGTTCGGGCCTGCACGGATTCGGAGTTCTCGTCGCGGAAGTTCACCCCGTAGTTGAAGCTGCGGCTGTCGGGGCCGGGCAGTGGAATCTGATACAGCGCGGAAACCGTCTTGAGGCGCTCTGCCAGGATGATTTCGGTTTTCAGCTTGTGGCCGCGCCGGTTTAGCCAGCGCCGTTCGAGACCGCCGCGCACGCCGAAACCCGTATCCGTTCCAACGAACAAACCCGCGGTGTAGATGCTGCGCTTGGCAGGAGCCAATTTGACCGTGATGGGGACCACACCGTCCTGCGCGTGCTCAATGTCCGGATTCACATCGACCAAAGCGAAGTAGTCCGCGTCGGTGAGCTTCTGCTGCAGCCCGAGCAGAAGTTCCTGAGTATAATAATCTCCTTCTTGCCACGGAACGTAGCGCGTCAGAAACTCGGCCGGAAACTGCGCGCCCTCGAACTTTGTCGCGCCGATGCGATAGCGCGGACCCGGTTCCCAGACCAGATCGATGGTCGCCTTGCGCGTGCTGCGTGTGAGCGTGACCTTGTGCGTCGGCAGTTTGGCATCGAGGAATCCACTGGCGAAAAGGGCGGCCTGGATCGCGGTCTTGCCGCGCTCGTACTGCGCGTGATTCATCGGCTCGCCCACTTTGGGGGCGAACGCGCGCAAAGCCGTGCGTACGGCCTTGAGTTCGCGCGCGGGACCTTCGAGCACCAGATTCGCCGCGGCGACCACCACCGGTTCGCCCGGGTGCACGTGAACAACGGCATTCCAGGCGTCTGACGATTGCGTGAGTTCGCCGTCGACTCTGGTGTCGTAGTAGCCGTAGGGTTCCAGCGCCTTGCTCGCCTGCTCGGCGGCATGCGAATACAGCCGGCGCGCCTGCGCGGCACTGACTTCGCCTGCCGTGTATTGGGAAAGGTCGAGCGCGGCGAGCACCGCTGCGCGGAGTTCGCCATCGACGCCGTCCACGCTCAGGCTGAGCTTGTCTGCCCACGCGTCGGTGGCGCAAAGCAAAAGTCCACAACTCGCGATCGGCAAGAAGCAGTTACGGGAGAAACGCAACGCCATCCGTGGGTTTCCTGACTATGCCGACACGATCGGCGCGTGCAAAACAGATTTTGACGTCGCCGCGCCCGCTGGCTCGGTTCGTCGGTTTCCGGGTGCCGGCCGTCGCAGCGCGGTCGTACACGCGGATAATGCCGTGGATCGCGCCGCGATGCGACGGTTTCGGTGGATCACGGTCGCGACGGTTGGCGCCGGTTCAGGGCTGGAATCCGTAGCGGAAGATCAGGTCGGTCGCCGATTCGAACGCGCCGATGTCCAGAGCGGCATCCAACGACCGTGCCGCAGCCGACCCCGGCGCGGTGATTTGGCGCGCGGGGTGGAACAGCGGCGGGAACGCGGGCCCCGAGAAGGGATAGGTCGGCGACGTAGCCGGAGCCGGATTGGCGGCGTCGCGTAGCGGCGAAGCGGCAAGCGGCGTCAGATCGAAGGCTGCCAGGGAGACGAAGCCCGGACTCGAGCCAGAAAGTGTACCTGTCCACTCCGTGGTAGTTGGAACAAAGCTGGCACCGCTCTCGATCCAGTTGTTGCTGCCGCGGATCTGCCGGCCGTTGGTCCATACGGCCTCCACGGTCCGTTCGATCCGCGGCACGCCACCTGCAGTCACGTCGATCACATTGTTGTGCATTTCCACGGACTGGATGCCATCGAAGATACGGAATATCGTCGAGTCCTGCCCCGACGCAACCAGAATCGTATTGTTCACAAAGCGCGCACGACCCTTGCTCTGGCCGGTACCATCGCCGCCCACACGGATCACGGAACCAAACGCCTGGTTCGTGTGGATGATGACATTGCCGATCACGTCGGCATCTTCGCGCACCAGATCGCGCGTCCATCCGTTCTGCTGGGTGTTTTCGTCCGGGCCGATCAGTTCGAGTTCATGGTAAACCGAACCTTCGAACCAGTTGTAGGCGATTTCGCTGCGCTCATGGCGACTCTTGAGAAGATTGCCGCCATTTCCATTGTGCACATAGTTGTAACGCATGCGAAACACCGAACCGGGCCAGGCGATCTCGTCGCTCTGGATGTAAAGCGAGTGCTGCGTGGAGCCGCTTCCACAGTTATAGAGCTCGCTGTATTCCAGCGTGAAAGAGCCGGAAAGCTGATCGCTGCTGAGAATGCCGTGGGCCGGACAGTCGTGGATCACGCTGTCGCGCACGGTGACGTCATTGGCAGACTGGAAGATACAGCGGGACGTGCCGCCGGTGACCTCGAAGCCTTCGAACACCACATAGTTTGACTGGCGGAATTCGATGCTGTTGACGCCGCCGGCGATTACCGGTCGCAGACCGTTGACGCGCATGCCGCGCAGGATCACCGGATTGCCGAGGCTGCCGCTATCGGCATTTGGCATCACGATGCCGCCGGCATATGCGCTCGGGCTTGCATAGACTTCGACCACATCGCCGCCATTCAGATCGACGGCGCTGAACGCCGCGGTGAGCGTGGCGTAGGTTCGCCCCGGTCCTACCTGGTAGGTCGTCGCCGCGCAGGTTTGCGCCGCACCCAGCGCGATCAGCAGCCAGGCGCAGTGTGTCGTGTTCACGATGTATACCTCAGCGATTGCAGCCAGCCGCCAGCATAGTCGGGTGCGTCCTCGACGGGCGTGACGCCGGTCGCGATGCGACCCATCGGGCGACCGGCGGCGCTTGCCGGCGCTTCATCGGTCGGATGATGCAAGCCCTGCGGCTTATTCGGTCACGCGGGACTGCGGCGACTCACTGATCACATCGCCGCGGGCGACCAGACTGCTTGCGGTCAGATCGGCGCTGACGTTGCCGATCGTCGCGAAAACATCGGGAATCGTGTCGACCGCCAGCAAGAGAGGTAACGCCTCCAGGGGCAGGCCCATCGCCGAGGTCACTGGCATGGTCGTCGCCATGAAACTGACCTGTCCCGGCAGTCCCACCGATCCCAGGCTGATCACGACGGCGAGGGCTGCGGCGACCGCCAGATGCGCGACCGACACATCGATCCCATAGATCCACGCGACGAACGCGGCCGAGCCGATGTACTGCACTGGGCTCGTGATGCGGAACAAGGACACCGCCATGGGCAACACGAGTGCCGAGACGGCGCGCGGGTGACCGAGGCGGTCACGGGCACTGTCGACCATCGCCGGCAGCGATGCGAGTGACGACTGCGTGCTCGCCGCGACAATCTGCGCCGGCAGTATTCCCAGCGCGAAGCGGCGCAGGCGTTCCCCGCCGAATACGACGGCGACGGGATAGAGCAGCAGGGTGATCGCGATATAGATCGTGCACTGCATCGCGATGTACCACGCCAGGGCAGACAGCACACCGGAGCCTGCCTTCGCGCACACGGCGAGAACCAGGGCGAACACGCCGAGCGGAGCGGCCCACAGTACCCAGCGCACGATCACGATCATCGTGTCGGCAATCGTCTGGAAAAACTCGATCATCGGCGCGCGACGCGGCGGGTCGATGCGGGTCAGTGCAAAACCGAAGAAAAGTGCAAAAACGACCAATGGCAACATGGCACTTTGCGCTGCGGCGGCAATCGCATTGCTGGGAATGATGCTGGAAAACCAATCGGCAAAACCGACCGTCACCGTACTGGCGGCAGTGGACGGAAGCGCGGCGCGCAAACTGGCGATCAGCGCCGGATCGCGCGGCAGGAATGACAGCAGCAATGGTGCCACGATTGCCGCAAACGCAGCGCCAGCGCATAGCAGCACCGCGAACACCAAGATCGCGCGACGCGCGGTGCGGCCCGACGCGGCGGCATCGTTGGCGGCACTGACGCCGACGATGACCAGGGCCAGCACTAGTGGCACCACCGTCATCTGCAACGCACTGAGCCACAGCCGTCCGACCGGTTGCGCGATGCTGGCTGCCCGTAACGCGAGACCTGCGTCGAACCACGCGAGCAGCAGGCCGGCGAGCGCGCCGAGGAGGAGTCCGAGCAGGATGCGTGTAGTAATGGACATGGCGGAGTCAGCAATCCTTGGAGTACGGCTGCGGTCGTCAGCGGCCGTTGAGCATGGGCAGATTCCAGCGCGATCGCAGGCGCGCGTATTCGCGCTGCGGCAGCAATACGAATACCGGATGACGGCTTGGCTGCAGCCACTCGAGCAGCGCGCGCATGGTCGCGTCATCCATGGCCGTGCAGCCGGCGGTCGAGCTTTCTGCTGATTTCCACAAATGGGCAAAAATGCAACTGCCGGCTCCGACCAGCGCATGCGGATTGTGCTCGATCACGAATCCCAGCCGATAGCGCAGGTCGCCGTCTGCGTGCAGGTCGCGGCGCATCGGTTCGGTGCTGCCGGCAATCGCGTCGCTGCCCACGACCCCCGCGTTGACGATGCGGTTGTACAGCGGCGAGCCACTCACATCGACGCAGTAGTCGTCGGCGTTCATCGCGGCGTAGGACAGCGCGGTGAGTGCGGTTTCCGCGTAGCCAAATGCCGTGCCGAGGCCAAACACGCCGGCAGGGCTGCGGCCGTCACCTTCGACTTTCTGCAAGCCTGGCTGCGCGGGATGCAGGCCGATTCCCCAGGCCGATCCAGCGCGGCCAATCACCACCGGTACGGCAGCCGATTCCGCCTTCCACCCGCGCGCATCGCGCTCAAAGCGATGCAGCACCGCCCGACTCGAATTCCAGTCGGGTGCGATGACCAGGACCATCTGGCCAGCGTCGTTCCATGGCTGAGGCGTGGCGGCGTGGCCAAGCGTTACCCAGCCAGCAAGGAGGACCACGATGCCGCGCAACCATGCAACTGTGGGAGTAGCCATTTTTTTCATGAATAGGTGTTTCACCATGCAATGGTGCGTCGGCCGTTGACTGGCACAAGGGATTGCTGCGATGCGATCGTATACCGGGTGGGTCACGGCTCAAGCATGTTCTGGATGCGTTCGAGCGTGGCTTCCAGACGCCCGATCCGTCCGCTGCCGTCTTCGCAAAGGAGCACGAACAGCATGTCGAGCAAGTGGCGCAGCGCGGACTGATAGAGCAAAGGTTCGATGTGCGGTCGTTCGTCGTGTGCCGACACCAGCAGCGCATGATCGGCGTGCGCGCGGAGCGGGTTTGCGCTATGCCGAGTCACGGACACGACGGTTCCCTCGCGTTCCCGGAATTGCCGCGCAATCTTGCACAAGGCAGGCTGTTTGCCGTGTTCGGAGAACAACAGCAGCACGTCGGACTTGCGCGCCGTCGCGATGCTGGCCGTCATCAGCACAGCGTCGAAATGATGCACGGTCAGAATATCGAGCAGCGAAAGGCGCAGGGCGAATGCGCGTGCGGGAATCCCATCTTCGCCGAGCCCGATGATGAATACCTTGCCGGCCTTGCCGATCGCGTCGGCAATGGAGTCGACCTTGGCCGACGGATTGATCAGTCGGGTTTCTTTTTCTGCCTGCGTCTTGCTGCTCCACAGGCTTTCGGCCAGGGCGGAATGCGGATCCGGTGGAGTCGGTTCGGGAAGGCCCGCAGCCTCACCCGCGTCACCGCGGGCGATCGAGTCGCCTATCGAATACTTCAGGTCTGGATAACCCTTGAAGCCGAGCTTCTGACTGAACTTGACCACGCTGGACTGGCTGATCTTCAACGCGTTCGCGAGCTGCTGCGAGGAGTAGTCGCGCAACAGATGGGCTTCTTCCAGAATGAAATCCGCGATGCGGCGTTCGATTGCCGACATCTGGTCGCGTTCCGCGCGAATTTTCAACAAAGGCAGCATTGTCCAATCCGTAGGTTATGGAATCAGCCGCAGGCCGCGAATTTCGCGGATTCCGAGTCCCGGCGCGTCCGTGATGCTGATCTCCGACTCATTGAATATCACGCCGCCGTCAACCGGGTTGAACGCGCAGAGGGAGGGGCCGTCGAGATCGATCTTGGTGATCGCATTCGACTTGGCCACCGCAACGTGCACCGCGGCGGCGACGCTGATACTCGTTTCCAGCATGCAACCGATCATGCATTCGACCTCGTACATCTCGGCGATGTCGGCGATCCGGATCGCGTTCGAAATTCCGCCGGTCTTCATCAGCTTGATGTTGATGATGTCCGCCGCGCGCATGCGGATCAGTTCGATCACTTCGGTCGGCCCGAACACGCTTTCGTCGGCCATGATCGGGGTGTGCACGCGTTCCGTGACGTACTTCATGCCGTCCAGATCCTGCGCCTTGACCGGTTGTTCCACGAGTTCAAGCTTGACCCCTGCATTTTCCAGACTTTGCAGCGCGTACACGGCCTGCTTGGCCGTCCAGCCCTGGTTGGCATCCAGACGCAGCAGCGCGCGACCTTCGACGGCCGCGTAGATCGCCTTGACCCGCTCGATGTCGACGCCGACATCCTTGCCGACCTTGATCTTCAGCGATTCAAATCCACGCGCCACCGCCGCCATCGAATCGGCGACCATCTTGTCGATGTAGTCGACACTGATCGTGATGTCGGTGGTGATGACCGGGTCACCGCCGCCGAGCAATCGGTACAGTGGTGCGTTATACAATTGTCCCCAAAGATCATAGATCGCGATTTCGACGGCCGCCTTGGCGCTGGAGTTCTTTTCCATTGCGCCCTGCACCAGGTGGGTCAGGCGGTTGAGGTCGGCGATATCCTGGCCGATGAGGCGCGGCGAAATGTAGTGGCGGATCGCTTCTATAATCGAGCCATGCGTGTCGCCGGTGATGACGGCCGTCGCTGGCGCTTCGCCGTAACCGACATGTCCGGAGTCGGTATTGACGATGACGACGATGTCCTCGACCGCATCCACGGTCCGCAACGCTGTCTTGAACGGCGTTTTCAGCGGCACGCGGAGCATGCCGAACTGGATGTCGGTGATCTTCATGGGTGAGCTGATGCTTCCTTGGAATCGGGACGGATCCGCACGATGCTGGTGATGCGGTCGAGATAGAGTTCGGATTCGCTGAATTGCAGCGGCAAGAGCGGTGTCACCGACACCCCGTTGAGCGTGATCCGTCTGAGCGCGCCGCCTGCGTCGCGATAGCTGATGCCGGTCGTGTCGTGGATCACCCACGGTTCACCGTCGAGTTGGCCGATCACCATCATCACATGACCGGGTATGTAGACCAGGTCGCCGATCTCGGTCGCACGAACGGCGCTCATGCGTGTAGCGCGGTCGTCAGCGCTGTCGAACTGGCGCTTCGGCAGCGCCGGGCTGACGCTTTGATCGCGCGTATTGCGCGGCATCGCGACACCCATGCTGCGATAAACGTCGCTCACGAATCCGCTGCAGTCGCGCGCATCGT
The DNA here is from genome assembly GCA_039934615.1 of Tahibacter sp. Classification (GTDB taxonomy): domain Bacteria; phylum Pseudomonadota; class Gammaproteobacteria; order Xanthomonadales; family Rhodanobacteraceae; genus Tahibacter. Next base: position 18,296 of record JBDTLV010000047.1, on the reverse strand, counting down.
AGGAATGCCCCCAGCCATAGCGCTCGCCCAGGAACTTGAATGCCTGGCGCAGCAGATTTGCGCGGGTCAGCGGCAGATAGTCCGATGCCGTGTCCGCGTTTTTCTGCAGCAATGCGGGGGCGATACTCAGCGTTCCGTCCGGCGCACGCTGCGGCAGTTCGATCACGTGCGCGGCATACGGGTGCTGCCCGTTGACGAGCTCGAGTGGCGACGCGGCATGCAACGGCAGGCGTACCCCCATGTCCAGCGGCAATTGGGACAATGCGGGATTTTCGCGCGTGTATACCGTGTGCACCGTGGCGCCGGTGACGACGCGAGACGGCGTGGCATCGCCGTACGCCAGTACCGACTCGCGGGGTCCGGTGGCGACACTCTCCTGAGCTATCCATGCCGCATAGCGCGGACTCACGACGAACCACCAGCGGCGATCGCGGCTCTCATGGGCGATCACTACCGGATCTCCAGGAAATAGCGCGCTTTCCTGGAAGCGGTCGATGTCGGTGTCGCCGACGCTGTGGAATACGCGCAGCTCGGTCGGGAACGTGCGCAGGTTCGCGCGCCGCACGACGAGACCGTAGCGTGCCGCCCGCGACAGCGGAATTTTCCCGACATTCGCGTTGCTCACAATCGCGCGCAGCACACGCTGGGAAACCGGCTTGCCGTTGACATCGAACAAGGGCGTCGACGGCGCTTCCGATAGCGACCGGAGCCATGTCGTGACTTGAGCCCGTGACAGCTCGGCGGGCAGCGCACGCAGGTCATAGAGGGTCGGATCCTGCGCTTCCAGGCGTCGGTTTTGCGCATCGATCGCGTCACGTTGCAGCACGACCGCGTCCGGTTGTGCCAGTCGTGCGATCCAGAAATCCGCCGACAGTTGCGCATCGCTGACGCCGGGCACCGCGCTCGTGACGACCGGCGTCGGACTGACCTCGCTGGCGACGATGGGCGCAAAGCTTGTCGCGCTCGCGGCGAGCAGGCAATGGAATGCAATGCGTAGTCTGTCGAGACGCTTCATGAAATGGCCAGCGTGGAAAGGGTGGATGCAACCAGCAGGCCGAATCCTGTGCCGAGGATATATCCGAGCAGCGCCAGCAGGATTCCCACCGGCACCAGTGAGCGCGAATAGCTTGCCGCAAGCAACGGCGTCGCTGCGACGCCGCCAATGTGCGCGAGGGACGCGATGCCGCACAGAAAAAGATCAAAGTGGAATAGTCGCGCAGCGAGCGCAAGCAGCACGGCGTGAATCGCAATGATGGTCGCACCGCACAGCAAATACAGCGGCGCCGCACCGATACCGGCAAAATTGCTCTGCGAAGCGAGCACCGCAACGACGCCGATCAGCAAGGCGCTGGATATGGAACCCGCGCCGGGATAGCGCGCGAATGGTGTTTGCGCAACCAGCAGCCCCGCGCCGGTAGCGATCAGGATGGTCCAGGTCGTCGCTGACATCATGCTCGAGGTGGGCAGCATGCCCGCGGCCCACGCCGCCATCGCGGCCACGGCCAAGGCCAGGCCGAGCCAGACCAGCACGGCGTCCGGCGTTGCTGCGGCACTGACCGGCGCTGCATCGACCTGCAAATCGGCGCTGGACGTGGCGCGCGCCCAGCGATTGAACGCTGGCGCGAGACGCGCCACGGAAAACAGCACCACGACCCACATCGAATAGCACAGCGCGTCCGTCAGCAATGACATCGCCAGCAAGGTGTCGGACATGCCGATCGCTTCCTTGACCGCGATCATGTTCGCCGTGCCGCCGACCCAACTGCCGCTGAGTGCAGCGAGGGGTTTCCAGGCGTCGGCCGGCAACCAGGCGCGGTAGATCAGAAACGTGGCCACGAATGCCGCGAACAGGCACACGCTGGTGGAAAAGAACACGCCGAGCACGCGCGGGCCGAGGCGCGCGATCGCACGCAGATCGCAGTTGATCATCAGCAGGAACAACAGTGCCGGCACACCGCGTGCGATCAGCACCGACTGCGCATCGCGAATCGCAGGATTCACCTCCCAGAGGCCAGTCGCCGCGAGCGCAGTAACGAGCAGATAGGTCAGCACGATCGGCGGCAATAGGCCGAACACGCGCCATCCGAACCTGCGCTCCACGGCCGGAAACACGCCGGCGCAAAGCAGCATCAACGCCAGGTAAGGCCAGACCGATTGAATCATCGGGGTCCCCGGCCGCAAGGGCTCTGCAAAATTGGCAGGAATAGTTGATTCATCATCGGCATTGGTTGAGCATAAATTATTGACCAGTGATTGCAAGCGTGTTACACAGCCGGCTTCGGGGGCGAAGCGAGTAACTCCAGTGAGCACAGCAATCGCGCCCATCATGCCCATGGTGCGACAGATGCGAGCCCTACAGAAACTGTGCGGACTGTTGCTCGCAGGACTGTGCTGCTTCGTCGACGTGCCGATCGCGATTGCGCAGGAGCCCGAGCCGACAGCGACCATCATTGCAAGCATCGATGCGGGTCAGTTCGCGCAAGCAGAGGCCGTGATCGCCAAGGCACTCTCAGCGCCCGGACTGAGCGCAGCACGTATGGCCGATCTCGAATTCCAGCGCGAACGCATGCGCCGCATCCGGCTGGATTTTGGACTGAGCCGCGAGGAGCTGTTGGCGAAGGTCCTCTTGCAGATTCCAGACTTGAACAATGACAAATTCGAAGAATGGGACGCGCACGGCTTGTTCGAGCGGCAAGTCATCGATGGCCAACTGCGCTATTTCAACCGTGCGCCATCGAACTTGTTTCGCCTCAGCGGCGAGGCGCGCGCGATGCGCCCGGTGCAGAAGGCCTTTGTCGACAACCCGATGGAGTCGGCCAATGCACATCACCGCGAGGTGCGCGACGCGGCGTTGGTGACCGGCCGCGACAGCGTTGCACCGCGACGGCTGCGTGTCACCCAGTCGCTGACCGTCGAAGCCGACGCGCTGCCCGCCGGCAAGACGGTGCGAGCCTGGATCCCGTATCCACGGGCGATCGCGGGGCAGCAGGAAGACATTCGGTACGTCGCGAGTGTGCCGCGACGCAAGCAGATCGCGCCGGAGTCCACATTGCAGCGTACGGTGTTTCTGGAACAAGTCGCAGTGCGTGGAAAGCCGACGCGCTTTCAGATCAGCTACGAGGTGACGATTTACGCGCGCTACCACGCTGTCGACCCAGCTCTGGTGCTGCCGACGCCGGAAAAACCGGAGCTTGCCGCCGACCTTGCCGAGCGGCCGCCGCACATCCAGTTCAGTCAGTCGATGCGACTGCTCTCGCGGCAGATTGTCGGCGATGAGAAAAATCCCTGGCGCATCGCGCAGAAACTGTTCGCGGCGGTCGATGAAATTCCGTGGGCCGGCGCTCGTGAATATTCCACCATTTCCAATATTGGCGAGTATGCGCTGCACGCCGGTCATGCCGACTGCGGACAGCAGACCCTGTTGCTGATGACCTTGCTGCGCCTCAACGGAATTCCGTCGCGCTGGCAATCGGGAATGGTCTGGTCGGACGGAACCTACAACAACCTGCACGACTGGGGGCAGTTGTACATCGCACCGTACGGGTGGATTCCGATGGATGTCACCGCGGGTCGCCTGCACAGCGACGACCCCGCCATCGCAGGGTTCTATCTCGGCGGACTGGACGCCTACCGCATCGCATTCAACGACGACTACGGTCGCGATTTCATTCCGGCCAAGCGCTACGTCCGTTCCGAAACCGTCGATCTGCAACGCGGTGAAGCGGAGTGGGACGGCGGCAACCTGTATTTCGACCAGTGGGACTACGCCTTCGAATGGAAAGTCCTGCCGTTGGTGCATGGACGCAGCAAGCAGTAGCGACCTATCAGCGCGGCATCCACAGCTTCTCGGGGAGATGGACATGGGTAGCAACAACCGCACTTTGCGTAAGAGTGCACTTTGCGTCGCAATGGGTTTCTCACTATCGTTGCTGGCATTGCCCGGAGCACAGGCGGGCAACAACGATGGATCGGTGGTCGGGCACACGCAAGCCGGCGCCGTCGTGACGATCTTGAATGCAGCCACGGGCTTTACGCGCAGCGTGACGGCTGACGCCGATGGCAGCTATCGTTTTCCCTTTCTTCCGGTCGGTGAATACACGCTTGAATCGAGCCGCAACGGCACGCGCATTGGCGAAGCTGTGCCGGTCACCGTGAGCCTCGGCAATGCCACCACCATCAACGTCGGGGACAGCGACGCAAGCCTGGCGACTGTGCAGGTGACTGGCACCAGCGCGAGAGCCGCGGTCGATGTGACGTCGACGGAAAGCGCGACCAACGTAACTCGCCAGGAACTCGCGCGCCTTCCCGTGGAACGCGACCCGCTTGCCGTCGCCCTGCTCGCACCCGGTCTGACCAAAGGCGAGTTCGGTGGCGTTTCGTTTGGCGGGTCCTCTGTCGCTGAAAATTCGGTCTACATCAACGGACTCAATGTCACGGACTTCTACAACCGAATCGGGTTCTCATCCGTTCCGTTTGCGTTCTACGAGGAATTCCAGGTCAAGACCGGCGGCTACTCCGTCGAATTCGGTCGAACCACCGGCGGCGTGATCAACGCGGTAACACGCTCCGGCTCGAACGAATTCAAGTTCGGCTCCGAGGCAGTCTGGGAACCGAGCTTCGCGCAGACCAAGGCAACCGACCACTATGACGCCGACGGAAACCCCGTCTACATTGCCAGCTACGATGAGTACGACCGTCGCAGTCTCAATGTGTACGCATCGGGTCCGATCATCAAGGATCGCTTGTTCTTCTTTGCCCTGTACGAAGCCCGTGACTATGAACCGACGAACACGACCAGTTCGGGCAACCGTCTGAATCGTGGCAAGTCCGACGACGGATTCTGGGGCGGCAAGATCGACTGGCAGGTCAACGACAGCAATCTGCTCGAACTGCTCGCGTTCTCGGACAAGAATCGCGCCGCGACCGACAACTTCCAGTTCGATCTCGCCAGCGGAACGCGCGGCGACTATACGAATACACAGTTCATCGACAACGGTGGCGACAACGGGTCGTTGACCTACACGAGCTATCTGACGGATTCATTTTCGTTCAAGGCGATGTACGGAAAGAACGAACGCGAGTTCTCGCAATCCAGCCTCAATGACATCAACTGCAGTCGCATTCGCGATCTGCGACCGAGTGGGCAAGGCGATATCGGCTGCACATCGAACGCTTCGGTCGCCACGCGCAAGGACGATCGCGAAGCGGGGCGGCTTGATTTCAACTGGTCACTTGGCGATCACGAACTGAAATTCGGTCTCGATCACGAGGTCAATACCTCGAATCACCAACAATATTATCCAGGGCCGGATCGCCTTTTGTACGAGATTCGCAGCACGACGCCGGGCGCAACCCTGGCCAATGGCGGGGTGGTTCCGATCGGCGTGACGGGCTACGTGCGCACTCGCACGAACGAAGTCGACGGTCAGTTCGAATCGAACAACAGTGCGTACTACCTGGAGGATAACTGGTCGGTTACACCTAGGCTGATTCTGAATGCCGGCTTGCGCCTGGAAGGCTTCGACAACAAGAATTCCGACGGCGACAGCTACATCAAGATCGACGACATGCTTGCACCGCGTCTCGGATTTTCCTGGGATACGAGCGGTGACGGGCGCGCCAAGTTGTTCGGCAATCTCGGACGCTATTTCCTGCCGGTCGCGAACGTGATCAACATCAAGCAGGCCGGTGGGTTCTCCGATGTACGCACGTTCTACGCATTCAACGGACTCGAGAATTTCGAGTACAACGGCAGCACCTACGCGCGTCCGATCCTCGGCGCACAGATAGGACCGGTGGACAATTCGCAGGGCGACGGCACGGTTGGTGACTTGCGTGGCGAAGTCGACGCCGACATGGATCCGGTGTTCCAGGATGAAGCGATCCTTGGGTTCCAGGCCATGTTCAATGACAAGTGGTCGTGGGGCGTGCGCGGCATATATCGCAGATTGCACAATGCCATAGACGACATGGAACTGACGTCGAATGGGATCTTGTGCGACGGCGAGCCGGGCTCGATCGGCTACATCATGGGCAACCCCGGTCGCGTCGCGACGGTGTACACCGACACGAATTGCGATGGAGAAAGTGATGGCTATGTGAACATCGATACTTCTCGTGCCGGCTGGGCGCTGTACGACGATGACGGCAACTACATCGGCGAGACCGGCTTCGCAAAACCGCGGCGCACCTACAAGGCGCTGGAATTCGTCCTCGACCGTGCATGGGACGATCACTGGGCGCTGAACGCCTCGTACACCTTGTCCTACAGCAAGGGCAACGCCGAAGGTCCAGTCAATTCCGATACGAACTTTTCCGACACCGGCCGCACCGAAAACTTCGATGATCCCTGGGTCAACTACGGCGGTTACGGCTACTTGCCCAACGACCGGCGTCACCAATTCAAATTTCGTGGCTCCTACGGGTTCAATGCGAATTGGCAGATTGGCAGCACCCTTACCCTGCAATCCGGCCGGCCGGTCAATGCGTTTGGTGTGGGCAATCCGTTTGATGGAACGAATTACCACAGCAACTACATCTGCGTTGCGAACTGCACGTCGGACGTACCTTCCGAGCGCGTATACGAGTTGAGTCCGCGCGCTTCGGCAGGCCACTTGCCGTGGACCTACGACATGGGCGTCAACGTAACCTACCTGCGCTCCTTCGGCGAAGTCGATCTGCACGTGAAACTGGCCGTATACAACCTGTTCAACAACGAACGCGTGGTCGAAGTCGACGACCAGCTTGAATCGGACATCGGGTTCATCAATCCGAGCTATCGCCAAGGCACCAATTACCAAAAACCCCGCTACGCGCAACTGACGGCCACGGTAAACTTCTGATCGCATCTGCCGGGCGCCGTCGCGGGTTGCGACGGCGCTTTTTTTTCCAGCGGCAGGGCATCGTCGTAATTCCACGTGTTCCATGTGCCGGGAAGTCACTGTCTCCATGTCCGCACGAGTAACCCGCATAACGTCACTGGGGCCGGCCGGAACGACGCTCGCCAACGGGGTTGAGCCGTTGCGGGACTGGACCCGCAGCATCGATCTGGAAGGGCTCGCCAGAGACCTGCCGACGCCGTTTCACGTCTACTCGGCAGATGTCATCCGCGCCCGGGTCGGTGAGCTGCAACGTTTGCTGCACGGACTCGATGCGCAAATCTGCTACGCCGTGAAAGCCAATCCGAGTCTCGCGATTCTGCGTCTGATGGCGGAGGCCGGTGTCGGTGCGGACATCGTGTCCGCCGGGGAATTGCGTCGCAGCCTGCGCGCCGGAATTCCTGCGACAAGCATTGTCTTCTCCGGCGTCGGCAAGACCGCGGATGAAATCGCCGAGGCCTTGCAGGTCGGTGTCGCGCGGTTCAACCTCGAATCGGTCGACGAATTGCATGTCTTGCAGCGGGAAGCTTGCACCCTCGGTATCGTCGCGAGGGCGTCGGCGCGGATCAATCCCGACGTGGACGCCCACACGCACGCGAAAATCTCCACCGGCAAGGCGGACAACAAGTTCGGCGTCAGTATCGACGAGGCGCGGCGCTGGTTCGCCGATCAGGTCAACTTCACACATGTGCGTCTGGATGGCCTGCATTTGCACATTGGCTCGCAGATCCAGACCGCACAGCCGTTCCGCGCAGCGTTCACGCGCGTCGCGCAATTCTGGCGAGAACTGGTGGCGCAGGGTCATGCCATCGCGAGCATCGACGTTGGCGGCGGGCTCGGCGTGGCCTATCGCGCCGGTGTCGACCAACCACTCGGTGCCGCCGAGTATGTGCAGACCGTCCGCGATGCGCTGCGTGATTTTCAGGGTCAGCTATTGCTCGAGCCGGGACGCTTCCTGGTCGCCGAAGCCGGCATCCTGCTCACTCGCGTGATCCGCATCAAACAGTCTGGCGAACGTCGATTCCTGATCCTGGATTCCGCCATGAACGACCTGCTGCGACCGGCGCTGTACGATGCCTGGCATGACATGGAGCCCGTTTCGCATCGCGACCGCGAGCCTACGCTCTATGACATCGTCGGGCCGGTCTGCGAAACAGGCGACACGTTTTCGCGCGCCCGTATGCTGCCCGAATGTCTCGCGGGAGACCTGCTCATGATACGCACCACGGGCGCCTACGCTGCGTCGATGGCCTCGACCTACAATTCGCGCTGTCTCGCCGCGGAAGTCCTCGTCGATGGCGAGCGCCACGCGCTGGTTCGCGAGCGCCAGAGTTTTGACGCGATGGTGGCGGGCGAAGTGCTGGAGCCGCAATGGCGCACGACATGACGTTGGGCGCAGCACGTCATCGACCGACTTCGCGCGCGATCGCCAGTCCGGGCACTCGCCACGCCGTCGCAAAGGGAACATGCAAGCTTGTGGCATTGAACCGAGTAATCGCATTTGCCACAGATGCGACATTTACCGCAAAGTTAGCAATCGTCCTGTCGTGCCTGCTGCTGGCTGCCTGCGCGGATTCCTCCGTGCAGCGCCGCCACGCTGACCTGTTGTCGCTGGACACTCACGTCGACATTCCATCGGCGTACATGCGCGAACCGCGCTTCGATGTCGGGACGCCGACGGCACTGCGCGTGGACCTGGGCAAGATGCAGCGCGGTGGCCTGAACGCGGCATTTTTCGTGATTTTCGTCGAACAGGGGCCACTGACCGATGCCGGCTACGCTGCTGCGGTGGTTGCCGCCGAACGCAAGTACCGCGGCATTGAACTGATGCTGACACGCCATCCGGAGCGAATCCGACTGGCCACGACCGCACAACAGGTGCGCGATCTGCACGCGAACGGTTTGCTGGCTGCGATGATCGGCATCGAGAATGGCTATTCGCTCGGTCATGACCTTAAGCGACTCGATGCCGCCTATACGCGCGGTGCGCGGTATCTCGGACTTGTGCACGTCGGCAACAATGATCTTTGTACCAGTTCACTGCCGAACGCCGATCTCGGAGAAGCTGCGATCGCTGCGACTGGAGCCACGGAATTCGGGCGCGCGGCGATCGAGCGTGCCAACCGGCTCGGCATGATGGTGGACATTTCGCACGCGTCCGATGCCTGCGTGCGCGATGTTCTGCAGCTATCGCGGGCACCGATCATCGCCTCGCACAGCGCTGCTCGTGCGCTGGTCGATCACCCGCGCAACCTTTCTGACGAATGGTTAAAGGCGATCGCGTCGAAAGGCGGCGTGATCCAGGTCGTCGCGTACAAGGAATTTCTCAAAGTCGATCCCGCCCGCAAGTCCGCCGAGAAGCAGCTCGAGTCCGAAGTCGCACAATCGGTCTCGGCGACTGCATTCGACAGTGAAGCGCACAACCAGTTGCCGCTTTACATCGCAGGCATGCAACGTATCCAATCGCGTTTTCCACTCGCGACCCTGAGCGACTATGTGGAACATATTGCATATGTCGCTCGCGTCGCGGGCATCGACCACGTGGGTATCGCGTCGGACTTCGACGGAGGCGGTGGCGTAACCGGCTGGATGGACGCCAGCGAAACCGGGAATGTCACGCAGGCCTTGCGTCAACGGGGTTTTTCCGAGGTCGATATCGCGAAGATCTGGGGCGGCAATCTGTTGCGTGTCTGGGATGCGGTCGAAAACGTGGCGGAGCATTGAGCCATGCGGAACACCGTGCTCCATCGATATGGATTCATCGTCGGGCTGCTGATTGCCGCGGCAATGGCGGTACTTCCGACAAGCGCAACGGCGCAAGTCGCATCTGCCTACGACCAAGCGTTCGACGATGTCATGCAGCGCTACCAACTGCCTGGACTCGTACTCGGTGTGATCGAGGATGGCGAGGTGAGCTATGTGCGCGTCGCGGGGGAGCGGGTAGCGGGATCGGGAAAGAAGATCGACTCGGCGACGCTGTTCAAGATCGCCTCCAACTCCAAGGCGATGACGGCGAGCCTGCTCGCACGGCTGGTCGACGCGGGCAAACTGCGCTGGGACGACCCGGTGGTGCAGCATTTGCCACAATTCCGCATGTACGACGAATGGGTCACGCAGCACATGCGGGTGAGCGATCTGCTGGTCCACAACAGCGGTCTGCCGGAAGGTGCTGGCGACCTGATGCTGTGGCCTGAACCGAACGACTACACGCGGTCCGACATCATCCACGGTCTGAGCTATCTGAAGCCTGCCTACGGTTTCCGCGCCGGCTACGCTTACGACAACCTGCTCTACGTCGTGGCCGGCGAAGTTGCAGCGGCGGCGGGTGGCAAATCCTATGAAACGTTGCTGCGCAGCGAAGTGTTCGAACCCCTGAAATTGCATTGCCGCGTGGGTGCATGGCGGCGCGATGACGTCGACAATGTCGCGCAACCGCACATGCGCAAAGGTGATCGCAACGTGCTGATCCGCGCCGATGCTGCACAAGTGCCTGTGATCACCTCGGCCGCCGCCGGCGGCATCCGCTGCAGTCTTGACGACATGCTGCAATGGGCGCGCAACTGGCTTGCACCGGACACGCAGCAACAGGCCTGGTTGTCGTCCGAGCAACGCACGGCGGTGTGGACGCCGCGCACGCCGATGCCGATCTCGGCGCGTCGTCGCGAATGGGATAACAGTCATTTTTACGCGTACGGTTTCGGCTGGCGTCTCGCCGATGTCGACGGCGTGTGGACCGTTTCGCACACGGGAACGTTGGCAGGCATGTACTCGGTGCTGACCCTGCTGCCGGATCGGCGCAGCGGTTTCGTGATGCTGACCAACGGTGAGGGCAGCGAGGCGCGCACGGCACTGACGGAGGTGCTGCTCAAGCATTTCACAGCGCCTGCCTTGAACCAGCGCATCGCCGACTATGCCGAACCGCGCTCGACCGCGACGAGTCCGACGCCGCCCGCCGCATCCACACCAGCGGTGCCCAGGGAGCGGGCGAGTGCACGCCAGATGCGCGAGTGGCTGGGGCGCTGGCGAGATCCGTGGTTCGGCGACATCAGCGTGTGCGCGCGCGGAAAGGCAGTGCGTTTCGTCGCGACCAAGTCGCCGATGCTCGCGGGCACCGTGCTGCGCGTCGGCGAACGCTATCTGGTCGACTGGGACGACGACAGCGTCGATGCGGAAGCCTGGCTGGATTTCAGCGCGGCCACAGACGGTGGGCCGATGAAACTTCGCATGTCGAAGGTCGACCCCGCCGCCGATTTCAGTTTTGACTACGAAGACCTGGCATTTGTCCGCGAGCAATCCTGCGATCGGGGATAGTATGTTTGTGTATTCGTGGAAAACAATTTTCCCTGGCCTGATCGCGGCAACTGCGCTGGCGGCGTGCGCGGCTGCGGCAGAGCCGGTGCTCTCCGACGCGAAATTCGCCGCCCAGGCGGGTCTGGTCGATATCACCACGCTGGCGCCGGAGATTGCGCTGGACCTGCGCTACGCAAGCAGCAATAACTTCGTTGGTCAGCGTATCGACGGTTACCACGCCGCTCGCTGCTTTCTGCTCCAACCCGCCGCCGAGGCATTGCAACGGGTTGAAAAACGCCTGAGCCGGGATGGCTTCCGGCTGCGATTGTTCGATTGCTACCGGCCTGCGCGCGCGGTGCGCCATTTCGTCGAGTGGGCCGGCGACCTCAATGATCAGGTCGGCAAGTTGCACTATTATCCCAATCTGGAAAAAAGCGCACTGCTGGGTGACTACATTGCACCGGTGTCCGGGCACAGTCGCGGAGCGACCGTGGATCTGACCCTGATGGATTGTCGCGGCAAGTCCGCGCACTGTGTTCCCCTCGACATGGGAACGGATTTCGATTTCTTCGATCCTCGCGCACACACCGATGCGCCGGACATTCGCGGAATTCCCCACGAAAACCGCCATCGCCTGCTCGATGCCATGGCGCTCGAAGGCTTCCGCAATTACGCGCTGGAATGGTGGCACTACAGCCTGGACATGGAGCCGGCTCCGGAGACCCTTTTTGACGTGCCGATTCAATAGCTCGGGTGCGATGGCGTTATTGAGCCGGCATCGGTGAACTGGAAAGAATGGGTTCCAAAGTGGATCCATCCGTTTCCCGCGCAGTGGCTTTTTCCATTCGACAAGAACGATGCGCGACACCGCGACATCGACGGCGTATGCAAAACGTTGCCTGATCGCTTCACGCCCGCCGTGTTGCTTGCGAAGCCACCGGAAAACTCGCAGACTGCTTGCGAGGTCGGTCGGAATTCCGGGGGGAATGACATGCTATCTCTTTTGCCTTTCCGTCAGTTTTTCGTTGCGCTGGCGCTCGTATTCCTGAGTGCATCGGTGGCGTTGTCAGCCGAGCCGATCGGGCTCGATGGGTTCATACGGGATGCGGAGTTCATCGCGGGCGATGGCGCCGCCAACAGCCAGTTCGGAGTAGCCGTTGACATTGAGGGCGACACCGCCGTCGTCGGCGCGGTGGGAACCTTGGCGGGGACTCCTGCGGGTTCGGCGTATGTGTACTTTCGTGTCAACGGTTCCTGGAATCTGCAGACCGTTCTGACGCCCGATACCACTCCGCCGAAGTCATTCGGGAATTCAGTCAGTATTTCCGGAAATACGCTCGTGATCGGGGCCGGCGGGTCAACGACTGAAATCGGCGCGGCCTACGTCTTTTTGCGCACGGGTACCACGTGGGCGCAGCAAGCCAAACTTACGGCCAGCGACGGCGCGATCAATGACCTGTTCGGTGCCGTGGTGGCGGTGGATGGCAATACCGCCGTGATTGGCGCGCGCCTGGACGACGTTGGGGCAAATGCCGATCAGGGATCGGCCTACGTGTTTGTGCGCAGTGGCACCGCCTGGACGCAGCAACAGAAACTCACCGCCAGTGATGGCGCAGCGACCGATAACTTTGGCATCGCCGTGGATGTCATCGGCAATACGGTGATCGTGGGCTCCAATCAGGACGATAACTCCGCGCTGACCGACAACGGCGCGGCGTATGTTTATACCCGCAGCGGCACGGTGTGGACACAGCAGCCGAAACTCATTGCCAACGACACCCTATCCAACGACAAATTCGGGCGTTCGGTCGACTTCAATTCGGCGACGGAGGTGGTCATCGGAGCAACGGGAGCGGATGCCGGCTATGTCTTCAAATTCGACCTGGGCGCGTGGGTGCCAGAGGCCAAGCTCAAACCCGCCGTCGGATTCGTGCAAGCGGGAATTTCGGTAGCGCTCCAAGGGGATATCGCGCTGGTTGGCGACAACTTCAATACGGTGAACGGCAACGCCAATGGCGGCGCAATCTTCGTCTTTTCGCGCACCGGCGCGACCTGGACAGAAGTCGACAGGCTCACGGTAAACGATAGCGCCTTACAGGATCAGATGAGTTTCGGACTGGCCTTGAATGGAAATACCGCCATTGCCGGTGCGCCGTTCAAGGACCTGGGGCTCAATACCAATCAAGGGGTCGCTTACACGTTCGACTTCGATGATGTGATCTTCCGCAACGGCTTCCAACTGCCGTAACACCACCGCCGTGGATTGCGCGCCATCACACCGGCGAGCGGGCTTGCGTCGAGATCGTTCGAGAAGGCCTCGCCGCATGCGGTTTGTTTGTATACAACGCGGCGCCGCGACGCTTTCGTTCTCGTCCTGCGCCGCACATCCACGATGATCCCACCACCTTTGGATCGCTTGTGACGCATCTCTGAAAGCACCCGGCGAATATCCGAAATCATGTGCACGATTTCCGCGAGTCTGCGCTGCGTTTCCGAAATCACCTTGAGTGTGATTGATAATCTGTGCCGGATTTCCGAGTCCATGCGACGAGTCATCAATGGCAGGTGGCGCAACACCGATTTCATGCGTCGCATTTCCGATTGCACCCTGCGCACTGACGCGAGCATGTGGAGCATCTCCGATTGCCTGTGACGCATCTCTGAAATCATGCGGCGGAGTTCCCCCTGTGCGGCGCCGACTATCGCGCGGTGGGTGCTGACTCATTTCCGGCAGCCACCGATGACCGCCGGTGCGGCGCATGCTCGCCCATGTTCGCCGCATGAAGTCAGCGCTGCGGCGCCGACTGTTTTCCGGACGACACCGCTCCTCGAACTACTCACCGGATCGTTCCGGAAATGCGTTGGGTCAGTTCGGATCCTCGCAGGGTCATTCCAAACACTCACAGGGTCATTTCGGATATGCGTAGGGTCATCTCAATTTGTCGTCAGATGCGTTCGCAACCTCATTGCCGCAGATCAGAGTTGCGCGCGAGGAGTTCGGAAGTGCGTCGCCTGCGCTGCAGGGACGCCGACAATGATCAGAACTGCATCGATGAAGCTCGGAACCGCGACGACGCAGTTCTGGCTTTCGTAGGGCGCGTCTCGGACCCGCCTTTGTTGATTTCGCGCGACTGTGGAAAAGCGGCGGGTCCGAGACCCGACCTACGAAAGCGGTGGCCCGTGCAACGGTGGTTTCGTGACAGCGTTGGTGGTCGAGTGGCTTGATGCGCAAGCGACCGCTTCCGACGCATAGCAGTCGGTCACCAGCGAACTGATTGAAAGGATGCTGCAGCGGGACTCTGAGGCTTGGCTGTCAATCCACCTTTTCGAAGATCGTTGCTTCATCGTGCCGGTGCTTGATCAGGCCCGTCACCGCGCGATCCGAGTTCTTCTGAAAGGTCAACCGACTCTCGCCGATGACCCAAAAGAACTCGCCTGACCCTTGATTCCGCAAGGCAAAATCGTATCCATAGTCGGTGCGCCCGAACACATGGCCGTCATGCACGACAATCTCGGCAATAGCGCCTGTCGAATCTCGATAGCGACCGATGTACCGGTGAAGCTCCTGCTCCGCGACTGCCACGGGCAACGGTGTAATCCCATCACAGCCTTTTTCAAAGACATTGAGTAGCCACGCGCATTCGACTTCCGAAATGATCCGCAAACCGTTGGTACCGTTCGTCAGGATCACAATCCCGTCGGCCGTGCCTGGAGAGAGCAGCAGTTGCGCCATCCAACCTTCGTTAGAACCGTTGTGCCCGACCAGTCGAACGCCCTCTGTATCCGTCAGCTCATACCCAAGTCCATAAGTGGGTGCTTCACGTGACGGCAGTTGCATGGATGCAACGGTGTCGGAGCCCAATACTCGCGTTGCTTCATTCGCTGAACTCAGGTTGGCCATGGCGAATGCCAGCATGTCGGTCAGCGTCGTCTGCAATCCGGCCGCGGACGTAGCAGTGAATCGTTGCCCGGCGAACGATTTCCCCGACCCGTCATGCGGCGTCGCCGCAGCCAGGGATATCGCTTCATCCCAGACATAAGCACTTCCCGTCATCCCCAAAGGACGGAGAATCTCTGCCTTCATGTATTCAGCAAACGGACGATGGGTGACTTCTTCGATCAACAGTTGCAGGACCGCATAGCCCCCGCCGGAATACTCCCACTTGCTGCCGGGTTCCCGAACCAGCCGGATGTCCCGCTCGCCCGCGGTTGTCGCGACCAGCATGGCGTCGAGGCTGGGTGGATCCACTTCTGGAGAAACGCTGGGCACTCCCCACATCGAGAGCCCCGCGGTATGGTTGAGCAAGCGTCGAACTGTCACTCCCTCCGGATTGAATTCCGACGGGGGGATTTTCCATCGACTCAAATAGCCGCTGACCGGCGCATCCAATTTCACGCGCCCTTCCTCGACCAGGCGCATCACGCCCCACGCCGTAACGGACTTCGAAATGGATCCGACGTTGAAAGCCGTGCTGACAGTGATCGGTTGGCGCCTCACAGCATCGCGATAGCCGTAGCCCGTCGCGCTCCAGACCTTGCCGTCGCGAATGATTCCAATCGCTGCTCCGGGCACAGCGTAGGCATCCAGAATGCGCGGCACCAAGCGATTCAGATCTTCGTCCAATCGGCCCGAAGACGATGCTTCGGTTTGTACGCCAGCGGCCTTGCCCTGCAATTCGGAACTGTCGTTATGCGCCGGCCTGGTTGAATCAATCGAAGCGCACGACGTCAAGCACGCGATCATTAGCGCCCATGGCACCGGGCTTCCAGGTAAATGGATCATTGATGAGGTCCTCTGCATCGCTGGCGGCGTCAAGCGACCGGAGTCACCATTGAACGCGGTCGGTCAAGGATAGTGGAGCGCGGCCTGAACGTCGCTTTTAGGCTGTAGTCGACATGCGACCGAAAGCGGACGCTTAAATGGAAAAGTGAACGTCTGTTCCGGTGAGCGATCGATGCGGGCCGATGTCGAGCCACCGCCGTCGTGCATCCGCTGGCAGGCATTCGTCAGCCGATCGCCTTGTGCAGTCCTGTTGTTGCGACACGCCATTGCGGTTGCTCGGCAACGCTGCCATTTCGCGCGAGGCTCCACGTGATTGGTGGACTTGATCACGGCCAGCCGTTGCATTGGCGTCGACGCCGCATCCACCCGCACCGCCTTTGGTAGGGCGGGTCACGGATCCTTTGTTGCTTTCGCGCGGTTGTGGAAAAGCGGAGGTCCTTTCGCAGAGATGGTCTCGGATCCGCCTTTGTAGAGTTCGCACGGTTGTGGAAAAGCGATGGGTCCTGGCGGCCGCATGTCGGGTGCGGTGAGCTGGCTTTCGTGGGGCTGGTCTCGGACCCGCGGCTGTTGCTTTCGCTAAGTTGTGGAAAAGCGCCGGGTCCGAGACCCGCCCTACGGAAGCGGTAGTGCTTTCAGCGGTGGTTTCGTGAGCCACTCCGGGATGCCTTGCTCGACGACCTTGCGACGCAGCCCGGTTTCGTTTGTCACACCGACAATCCCGCATCACCTTCCACGACTGTCTGGCGCAGCTGCATCGTTTCTCCGGCGCGCCAGAGCGGCACCTCGTGGCGAACGCGATAGCGCAGCGGACCGCCGTCTGCGTTCGCGCTACGCTCGATCGGGCGCGGGATGCAGACGAACTCGGTCACCATCGCGCGGGCGTCCACGCGCACCGTTGCGTAGCCGTGTCCGCCCATGTCGACGAAGGACAGATGCGGGGACATCTCGGGATTACTCACGGCGTGCGCTTTCGCCAGGTCGCCGCTGCTCGCGTATTCCAGCGCCGAACGGACGCCGTGATGCAGCAGCAGGTTGACCGTGGGCTGCGGTGGCCCGTCGCCGGGATTGGCGACGTACAGAGGGCGCAACGGATTCTCTTTTTTCATATTGTGCTCGTTCGCTTCCACCATGCCCGGCGCCGAGATCGAGCCGACGACGAAGGTGACGCCTACGGGCTCGAACGCGGCAGGCGGCAAGGCCTTGGCCGCCAGGCCCGCCCAGAAGCTGTGGCGATCACCCGACAGGATGGCGAAGCCGGTGATGCCGGCGTCGCGCACGGTGTCGAAGATCTGGCCGCGTTCGTGATACATGCCACCCCAGTCGCCGTTGGCCAGGACGGCGTAGCTGTCGGTCCATTTGCCCATAGCGGCCGGCATGTTCTGCGGATCGATGCGCCAGTCGGGCGTGCCCAGTGAATTGCCCCAGATCTTCCAGGTCGCGGTCGCGCCGCGCAGGCGCTCGAGGAACCAGGCCTTCTGCTTCGCACCCAGCATCGACTGCGCAGGCTCGCTGGCGCGGAAGTTGACGATGGACTTGTCGCCGAAGGAAAGCGTCGCCGGGGGATGGCCATCCGCGAACTCGCGACCGCTGTCGAGCTGCATCGACAGCGCCTCGGGAAAGAAGCCGAAGGGCACGCCCTCGAACAGCGTCCCGACCTCAGCGCGATTGGATGGGTCCGGCGAGCGGAAGCTGTGCTGGTCGGTGATCATCAGGTCGATGTGCCGGCCCCAGCGCAGCGCGCGATATCCGATCAGGCTCTCGATCGCGGCGATGTTGTTGGCTTCGTGTCCCAGGCCGCCCTCGTCGAAGTCGGTCACCGGCGTATCAACCACCTGTGGCGCTTCGAAGCTGACCAGGGAGCGGCCCGGCGGCGTGACGCGCGCCGGCTGATATTCGAACCAGGCCTGGTTCGCCGCGACCTTCAGCGTCTGCGCGTGCACCCGTTCCTCGCCCGGAAATTCCTGGATCGACTGCCAACCCTGCCAGGAGAACTCGTGGTTGTCCCACATCGCCACAAATGGAAAACGTGCGCGCGCATCCTGCAGGTCGGGATCCTGCAAGTAGGCGTGGTAGAGCGCGCGGTAATCGTCCAGCGACCCGGGCACCATGAACCGGTTGTTGGCGACCGCCTTGCCGTGCGCAAACTTCACCGGGAAGGTGATGACGCGGTCGTAACGATGGCCGTCCTTGACCTGCTCCGGGTATTGCACCACTTCATATATGAAATCGCCCAGGTGCAGCACGAAGCCGAGCCGTTCTTCCGGCGCCGCGCGTTCGTCCTCGAAGATCATCTTGCGATAGGCGTTCATCGCGCCCTCGGGGAGGCTCTGGCAACTGACGAAGGC